>JBFMDM010000006.1:0-42035 GCA_040753835.1 Planctomycetota bacterium | reverse complement strand
ATATTAGAACCGTAGTTAACACCTATTACCTCTGAAGATATTGGTTGTTACCGGACTACTACCCCTCTAACACATCATCAGGTCGCATCTATGTGGAGCGCACTACACGGCTAACACCTGTTCAGGTCAGGCCTATTATCCTATATCTACAGGTCTGTTACAGGCGCAGGTCAGACCTGATGGTATGTAAGATACCCTCCCGCCGATGTGCGCTATTTCTGTGCCGCCGATTCTCTTATATGCCACCGGATGCGATTTAATAGAGCCACTCCGTAGCCCATAGGGCGTAGGATGGAATATTTTTCAGAATGGACTTGACTATTTTTAGGGAATGGGTATATTATAATCGGGGAGAGAGGGGGTGAGTTTATTCCCCAATACGTAGGTATTAGTGGATAGGCAGGTGAAATAATATAAATATCAGCCACTAAGACACCAATGCACCAAGGAAATCAGTATTATTCCCTCTCCCCTTGCGTCTGCCTGCCGCAGGCAGGGGAGAGGGCAGGGCGCCCCGATGTCCATCTGGGAACCACTCCCATCCCCGCTCCGCCTCGGCGGAGACGAGGCGAGAAGGGTGGGGTATAATGTCTGATAGATTTCTTAGTGCCTTTGTGGCAGAAAGGATGGGTATAGATATGTCAAAGATACTGTGCCGGTTTAAGTTTGTGGTGATGGTGGACAACTCAATGCCCGAGTGGTCCGGCAAGAAGTGGGAGGACGGGATGATTAATAACGCCTCCCTGATAAACCAGAAGCGCAAACGCAAAATCCCGGACCAGGCCAGATATGAATCCAGAATCGCCGAGGCCTCGGTCAACGTCTATAAGAACTTCATTGACCCGAATTTTATCAGCGAGGCGGGCCTGACCAAGAAGGAGATTGTGGAAAAGCACGCCAAGAAGATTTCAGCCGGGTCCAAGAAATACGAGGAGAGTCTGGACCGGATGTTTGCCGATGACGGCAAGTTGTTCAAGGAGCGGGTCAAGTCCGGCACCCCACGTTATCTGGCCAACGCCAAGAAGGTCATCCGTCTTACCGGCGACAAAATCCGGGGTTTGGGCGCCTCGGCGATTGTTCCGTTCTGGCTGGTGGCGGACAGGCGAATCGTCCAACTTTCCAAGCACACGGCCGAGATAGCCGGCGCGCCGGTCTGCATCGTGCCGCTGGCATTACGCGGTCCGTTCAAGGCCGGATTGGAGCCACTTTTAGTCCAGACCGCCTCGGCCATTGACCGGGCCGACTACGACCAGGCAACGATTGACAAGATGAACGTAATCGTCAATCGTTTTATTTCCGGCCTGCATGAGGACAAGTTCGTCAAATTCACGCCGGGCGGCGCCTCGCACTGCGACTGGATGCTGGAAAAGAGCGGCGAATTCGTGATGGATGTCCAGGTTTCGGAGAAGTGAACCAGAGCCGTGCCTCACGCAGGGGACAGATTTCGCGGATTACGTCCACACCGCCCTGTTTACTTGGAGCGGGGTGGGGGTGTGCACGCATCAGGGGCTATTTTACCCCGTTTACGCCATATCAAATTGGTTTTTTGGCGTAACATCATAGAATTAAAGATGTTAGAGTAAAATGAGATTTTACTCAATAGGTAAAACATAAAATTAGCGCAACTCGTTATAACCTAACGCATTATCGCTATTTTTGCCTTTGGTGTAACGCGGCTCTGTATAATAGGTCACCGCATAGGCGCCAACAATGAGGTATTTAGCCCTTGCGGAGTTTAATACTTTCAACAGTCCTATGTAATCGGAGGGTATTGGCATTAATCTTTTTCCCTTTGATGCGGTAGGAATCTACCACCAAATCCCAATTAGTCCCGAAACGTATTTCCGGGCTCTGGGACTGCCAGAACTCTATATCCCACTGATGATTAGCACGGTTGAGGGGAATCAATCTTTCACATATCTTTGATTTCATAAAACTATTATACCAATATCAACTAGACTCAAGAAGATTAAGTGCAAAGACATTATTTCTCCTTAGCCCAGAATTTAATCAGGGTGTCGCGCGAGCCGGAGGCGATTCTATTTATTTTTATTCTTCAGCGCCAGGTCCACCAGTTCGGTAAAGTTGGTCTTTTTGCCGGTCTTGAGGTCATGAAGCCATACTGTTTGCTTCCGGGCGTCTCCTTCACCAAACCAGTACTGATAACCCACGATATCCTCTGAAACCCAGAAGGGCACAAAACTCTCAATATTCCCGCCTAACCTAACCTTGTTCCGGCCGCCTATGTCCATAACATATAATTCCCCGTGCAGCAGTTCGTGAAGCATATCTATCACAACATAGAGTATCTTTTCCTTTTTAGGTGATAGGCAGAAATACATTATCGGCTCGTCTTTGGTTATCTTGCTGATGCGATTATTCGTTATGTTCACCGCGTAGATACTATAGTCCATTTCTTCGTCCGGCGTGATGGGATTGCCCGGCAGGAAGAGGTCCAACGACGAGAAGATGATTGACTGGCTGGCCGGGTGGTAATCTATGACGGTAAGGCCGCCTGAACAATATGGCGCAAGAGGTATAATCTGGCCGGTCGCTACGTCTACGGTTATAATCTCGCCGAACATAATCTCGTGGCCGGATTTGAATGTTTTGTCTAAATGCTTTATCATTCGCATCCCGAATATCTTCCGGCTATCCGGGGACCATTTATGTAAAACAACCGGATTTTTTACCAGGGCGGTTGATTCTTCGGTAATGATATTATATAAGTACAACCCGCCCTCATCCTTATTAGTTTTGGACTCTCCAGCATATGAAATATATCTCATATCAGGAGACCACTCGGTCAGAAATACCGGTTCTTCCAGCGTAGCAATTTTCCTTTTATTCTTCCCGTCCCGGTCAATGATATAAAACGCGTCGCTGACATAAAGCAGTTTTGAACCGTCAGGCGACCATTCCACCCAATTCACCTCTTTTGCCTCGTTAGAAACTATCTCCTTGAGGAATGATACGTCCTTATCGGTGACGTATACGCTCTTTTTCTTAGGAAAGGCAATCCGGCCGTCCGGGCTGACGCTGTATTTCTCAGGGATACATCCGATGGTCAGAAGCAGGAATATCGATATGATAATATTTTTCATACTATTTCTTCTTAGCCCAGAATTTAATCAGGGTGTCGCGCGAGCCGGAGGCGAGCAACTGTCCATCCGGCGAGAAGACGATATAGCAGGCCTTTTCCTTGTGTCCGCGGATGGTCTGGATTTCCTGCCAGGTCGCGGTGTCCCATATTTTTATCATCTTGTCCCAGCCGGACGTGGCCAGGTATCTGCCGTCCGGCGTATAGGACAGGCCGCAGAGTTTGTCTGTATGCCCGTAGAGCGTCTTGACCTCCTGACCGGTGGCCGCATCCCATATCTTAACCAGTTTGTCATAGCCGCCGGATGCCAGGTATTTGCCGTCCGGCGAGAAGGTGACGAAACTGACCTCCTTGGTATGCCCCTGCAGGGTATAAGTAGGACGGCTGGCATAGATGTCCCAGACCTTGACCGTGGTGTCAAGACCGGCCGAGGCGAGCATGGTGCCGCTTGGGTTGAAGGCGACCGAATAGACCTCGTTGGTATGGCCCAGGAGGACATTGAATTCCTTGCCGGTTGCCACGTCCCAGATGATGACGCTCTTGTTATCCGTTGCCGCGGCCAGGAATGCGCCATCGGGTGAGAATGCCAGTGACCAGATTTTATCGTCGTTATGGTCGCCCAATAGCCGCACCTCCTCGCCGGTCTGGACGTCCCAGAACCGGATGGTCTTGTCCGAACTGCCTGAGACGAGGTATTTGTCATCCGGCGAGAATATGACAATCGGGATATAGCCCTGGTGCTGGGTGATGGTCCGGATTTCCTTGCCCGTTGCCACGTCCCAGAGTTTGAGTGAATAGCAGGATGAGGCGAGCAACCTTCCGCTGTGGCTGAAGTTGATGCAGTTGACACAGCGGTTATGGCCGGTCAGGACCTTGACTTCTTTCCAAGGGCCTGATGGGGTAGTCGGCGCGCCGGATTGGCAGCCAATGGCGAAGAGGAGCAATAGCGCAAACAAATATTTCACGAAATACAAACAAATATAAACACGAATCACACAAATAAAGACGAATTACACGAATTAAATATCTTTTTCTTTATTCGTGGTATTCGTTGCATTCGTGTTATTCGTGTTCGTTTTTAGCGTATCACCACACCGGAATTCCCCCTATATGGTCCATAATCTGGGTTGAGACGTCCACCAGATTTCCGGTTACCTTGTGCAAAGGATTTAAACGGTTTCTATCCATCAGGAACCCGATGGCGCTCATCGTGGTATATATCACGTAAGTATTATCTTTATCTGCGGCCGCGTCAAGGAATAGTTTAGCTGATTCGCGGTCGCCCAGCAGTCCCAGCGAGTGCAGGGCGTATGAGCGCAGGAGATTGTCCTTGGTCTGGGTTGCCTGTTTGGCGAGCGCCGGTATCACGACATCCTTTTTCCTGCCCATCATAGTTAGGGCAATGGCCAGGTTTGTGTGGCAGGGATAGATATTCGGCTTCTCAGGCAGTTTGTCCCATATCTTCTGCAGGACCTCAACGGCCCTTGAGTCCTTCAGCATACCCAGCGACAGGATAAAATAAGGATTGAGCAGGATATCATTCTGCTGTTTCTCCTCGCTTAGGATATTGACGAGTATGGGGACCGCTTCGGTGTCCTTTAGCAGACCCAGTCCGATGGCTGCGGCGCCTTTATGATAAGAAGAGCGGAGTTTTTTGGCTTCCAGTATCATACGCAGGTCCGGCTTGGCTTTCTCATCGCCGGTCAGGCCCAGGGCGAGTATCATCAGCCCCTCGGCATCAACGGCTTTTTCCTTATGCATTGCCTCTGAGATAATCTTGTATGATTCCGGGTCTTTGGTTTGGGCCAGTGCCAGGGCCGCATAGCCCCGGACCAATGAGTATTTATCCGCAAGGAACGGCAGGATGGCGTCCTTTAATTCGTTCTGCTCCTGCGGATGCTCACGGTCTCTGCGGAGTTCAGTCCGGCCGGCCATTCCCAATGACATAAGCACGGCAATGCGGACATCGGTCTCTTTCTCGCTGGGCGGAGTGACCTTCTTGAGTTCATCAAGTGCCTCTTTGGCCGCCATACGCCCCAGTGCAAGGGCGGCATAGGCGCGTACCATAAGGTGTTCCTTTTTGCCGCCTTCGGACTGGTTAAGCGCCTTTCCGAGAAGCGGTATCGCGGATAGGTCGTTAAGATTGCCGAGCGAAAGGGCGGCGCAGGATTTTACCTCATAATTGTCGCTCTTGTCAGACAGGATACCCTTGAGTGTCTTGATTAAGTCGGAGTTGCTTGCCTGTATGAATCCGGCGGCAAGCGCCGCATACGAGCGCCTGAGCGGTGAATTCTCCTTCTTTCGCAGGGCATCCGCGATAACTGTTACCACCGATGCATCAGAGGTAATGCCCAGGCCCAGAAGCATATTGTTTCTTACAAAATCCTGCTTCTCGGTTTCGTGCGCTTTCTTGAGGATTTCAATGGCTTCCAAACTGGCTGAGCCTGGGCTGAGAGAATCCTGGACCTTGCCGAGCGAAATAGCTGAGCGGAAGGCGATGAAGTAATTCTTGTCCGATACGCCGTCTGCCAGCGTCTTAATGAGTTCGTTGTATATCGGAAAGATTGCTACGGACTTTGAGCCTCTGCCGTCATCAATGACGTTTGACCATTCCACCGGCTCACGGAAATTAAGGTAGCGGTCGCGGTTGTTGCTCCACCAGACCTCCCATGGTTCAACAACGCCTGCCAAAGACAGGGTGCCCATCCGCATACTCTGTAAAAGCGGTTGGAGGCCGATGCCCGGAGCCGGGCGTGAGGCGCTGGGCTGGGCAGACGACGCCGGGCCTCTTGACTGACCGGGGCCGATTGGTTGAGGCGTATCAGGCGACGGTGGCTGGTTAGGTGGCCGGGATGGCGTTGACGGTTGCTGCGGCGTAGGCGGCGTTGAGGGCCGATTCGGCTCGCTCGGCGGCCGGGGCGGCTCAGGCGGCGTGGGCGGCTGGGGCGGTCGTGTTGACGGGCAGGCGCCGTCAACCGCGATATTTGTGTCCGCGCTGAAGGTGAATAAGCAAAGAAGCAACAACAATGAGCCGGACAGATATTTGACCCATCTCATAAAATTCCTTTCCCGGCTGGTTGGGAATTTACCCACCCACCAATTTCATTGGTGTGTGGGTTTACCACACCGGTATCGGCAGAAGGTGGTTCATTATTTCCAGATTCAGGTCAATGTTATCTGCGGTTATCCGGTCAATCGGATTAACCGGCTGTTTGTCCATAAGGAATCCGATACTGGTCACGGTGGCTTTGCGCACCTCGGGGTTATTGTCCTTATACGCCTCGACAAATGCTTTGGCTGACTCCTTGTTGCCGATTAAGCCGAGGGTGCGGAGCGCATAGGTCCGCAGGGTGGCGTCCTTGGAGCCGCAATGCTTTATAAGTTCGCCGGCCATCTTTTCCCGCGAGGTTAATTTCATCATTGCAATGGCCAGGTTGGTATAGGCCATAATGCTGAGATTCTTATCGGTCTTGGCCCACATCTTCTGCAGGATTTCCAGCGCCTGTTTCTCCAGGTCGGAGAGTTCATTCTGATGGGCTGATTTCGTCTCGCCTTCAGCGCCCTCCATTACGATTTCGTCCTTTTTTTGCTCGGTTAGCATTGCCAGTGTGAGAAGGAGATAGGGCGTAAGAAGGGTGTCGTTCTGCTGCTTGTCATCCTTGAGGATATTGACGATGACCGGAATCGTCTCGGCGTCTTTAAGCAGGCCTAGGCCGATACAGGCCGCGCCGCGCAGTAGGGCCCTTGATTTCTTGCTGTCCAATAATATTTTCTTCAGGTCCGCTTTGGCCTTGTCGTTGCCGGTCAGGCCCAGGCCGATTAGCATCAGGCCGTCCGATTCAGGCGACTTGTTCTTTTGGAGCGTCTCTGAAATGGTCTCGTATGCCTTCTCGTCTTTTATCTGGGCCAGGGCGACGCAGGCCATTCCCCGGACCGTGGGAATCTTGTCCTGCAAAAATACGATGATGGCGTCCTTGGCCTCAGTCAGACCGGTCATTCCCAGGGCGGTGACTATGGCAACGCGCACATCTGCCTCTTTCTCGCTGGCTATGGTTGGCCGCTTTAGTTCGTCCAGCGCTTCTTTTGTGGCAATTCGGCCCAGGCCAAGGGCCGCATAGGCCCGGACCATTCCCAGTTCTTTCTTGCCGCCGTCTCCGTTGAGCATTTTACCCAGGATAGGCACGGCTGAAGCGTCCTTAAGATTGCCCAATGAGAGGCAGGCGGATGATTTCACCTCCTGGTTATCCTTGTCTGCGGAGAGCACCTCCCTGAGTACGGAAGATGCGCCGGAATCCGAGGGCGCGTAGCCGAGCGCCAGGGCAGCATAAGAGCGCTTCAGGGGTGGGTTTTTTGCCTGCAGGACACCCTTTATGACCGGCACCGCAGCGGCATCCGAGGTCAGGCCCCAACCCAGCAGGACGTTATTTTCCACGAAGTAGCGGTTCTCGGTTTCCTGCGCCTTCTTGAGAATCTCTATGGCCTTGGGGCTGCTGGCCGTGGGATTCTGGGAGTCCTGGACCTTGCCCAACGCGATTGCGGCCTGGTATGCAAGATAGATATCCTTGTCCGATACGGCATCGCCCAGTGCGTTTATAAGTTCGTCATAGACCGGTGAGATGGCGAATGATTTGGTGCCGCCCTGGTCAATGACATTCGCCCAATTAATGATATCCCTGAATGAAAGATATTTATCGCGGTTTCTGGTCCACCAGACCTCCCATGGTTCAGCCACGCCTGAGAGCGATTGCATGGTCTGGATTAATGGCATCAGACCGGCGCCTAATCTCGGCCGTGGCGTTGTGCTTGGGCCGGCTGGCCTTGGTGCCGGGACAGAGGGAGCGCCAGGAATTGGAGGCGCGCCCGGCGGCGGAACGGATGGCGGCGGTGACCCGCCGCGCGGACAGCAACTTTCCAGATAATTATCCACGCCCAGCAGGAATATTCCCAGTAATAATGCAAGTGTACAGGCCATGTATTTCAGGGTCTTCATATACGCCTCCTTTCAGATACTGTTGGGAATTCCGGCTCGCAGAGACGGAATGTCTTTATAGTACCTTATCCCGACTATTTCGTCGGGAACCGCCAGCACGTGTTGTATGCCGGGGGTTACTGCACCGGTATGGGCAGGATATGGTCCCAAATCTGCATCTGCATATCAACACTGTCCGCGGTTACCCTGTCAACCGGATTTATCGGGTTTTTATCCATCAGGAAGCCAATGGCAGTCATTGTGGTCTTGCGCACCTCAATGTTGCTGTCCTTGGCCGAATTGACCAGCGCCTTTGCCGATTCCCTGTCGCCAACCAGTCCGAGGGTGTGAACGGCATAGGTGGCCATGGTCTTGTTATTATCGCCAATATGTTTTTGAAGCTGCTCAATCACCTCGCTCCTCTTGCCCATTCTGGCAAGCGCCACGGCCAGGTTGGTGTATGAGGTAACGGTCAGGTTCTTGTCCGCCTTGGCCCACATCCGCTGGAGTATCTCCACCATCTGTTTTTCCGCTTCAGATTGGCCTTTTCCCTTAACCGACTCTTTATCTGAAGCGTCTCTTTCCATTGTTTCCTGCTTCGGCTCGCTTATCATTGCAACGGACAGTACGAGATACGGAGTCAGGGTTGTTTCATTATGCTGTTTGTCATCCTTGAGGATATTGGCTATCAACTGGATTGTCTCGGTATCCTTGAGCAGTCCCAGGCCGATGGCGGCCGCGCCGCGGAGCAGGGCTCGTGACTTCTTATTGTCGGTGAGCACTTTTCTCAGGTCTGCCTTGGCCTTCTCGTTGCCGGTCAAGCCCAATGCAATCAGCATCAGGCCGTCCGCATCAGTGGACTTATTCTTTTGACGCGCTTCTGAGATGGTTTCGTATGCCTTCTCGTCTTTTATCTGCGCCAGGGCAATGCAGGCCATTCCCTTGACCGCCGGCGTCTTGTCCTGCATAAAGGCGAGGATAGCATCCTTGGCTTCGGGCAGGCCGGTCAGGCCAAGCGCCATCACCACCGCAGAACGGACATCGCTTTCCTTTTCCGCGGTCGGTGATAGTTTTTTCAGTTCCTTGACGGCTTCCGTAGTGCCGATTCGGCCAAGGCCTAACGCCGCATGAGCCCGGATGGTGCCGCGTTCCTTTTTACTGGCGCCGTCTCCATTGAGTATTTTACTCATTAGCGGGATTGATTCGGCATCTTTGAGATTACCCAGAGAAACGCAGGCGGATGATTTCACTTCGTGGTCGTCCTTCTCGGCGCTTAATATGTCTCGTAACGTCTTGGTAACCGAAGGGTCATTGTTTATATAACCGAGAGCCAGTGCCGCATAGGAACGTCTCAATGGAGAATTGCTCTTATTCTGAAGCGCATCTTTTACGGTGGCGGCGACTGAACTGTCTGATGTGAGCCCGAGACCGAACAGGATATTATTGCTGACAAAATCGCGGTTTTCTGACTCGTGCGCTTTTTTAAGGACTTCTATGGCCTTGGGGCTGCTGGCCGCGGGATTCTGGGAATCCTGCGCCTTGCCAAGCGATATGGCGGCGCGGAACGCCACATAGTGGTCCTTATTGCCTACGTTTTCGGCGAGGACGTTTATGAGTTCCTCATGGATGGGTGAGATGCTATAGGACTTGGTGCCGCCCTGGTCAATAATATTGGCCCATTCAATCGGGGCCCTGAAGGAGAGATACTTATCGCGGTTCCGGCTCCACCAGACCTCCCAGGGTTCGGCCGCGCCGGTCAGGTACAGAATGCTCTGGATTAGTGGCTGAAGCCCGATGCCTAAACTGGGCCTGGGAATAGACGGCGCCGGAGCAGGGCCTCTTCTGGGATTGAGACCGGGACCCGAGGGCGGGGGAGTACTTGGTGTTGAGGGGTCAGGTGGCGGAGGCGGAGGCGGTTGCCCGCCGCCCATCTTGGGCGGATTCGGACACCAACCCCCAACATATTGAATTTGGCTTATCAGGATAAGGCAGGTCAGAACTATCAATCCAATCAGCATTTTTTTCATAGGCATTCGCTCCCTTCGCTTCAGAAGTTCTTGCATATTATACTCTTAATTGGCTAGTAGTCAATATTATTTCTCTATAATATAGAATGTATGAGACGCCTGAAATACTGCAGCGGCGGTGAAAATAATTCCGGCGGCTTCTTACCAGACCGGTATCGGGAGGATATGGTCCATTATCCTCATCTGGATATCAACGCTGTCCGCGGTTACCCTATCAATTGGGTTGATAGCGTTCCGGTCCAGCATAAACCCGATGGCGGAAACTGCGGCCTTGCGCACGTCTGGATTATTACCCCGCGCGGCTTCAACGAATGCCCTGGCTGAGTCGCGGTTGCCGAGCAGTCCCAGGGTATGCAGGGCATAGACCCGCAGGACTGCGTCCTTGGCCGCTGTGTGCTTGAGCAATTGCTCTATAATCCCGTCCCTTGATGTCAGCCGCATCATCGCAATAGCCAGATTTGTATAGGCGACCACGCTGATGTTCTTGTCAACCCGCGCCCACATCTTCTGCAATATCTCCAGTTCCTGCTTTTCCAGTTCCGACAGTTCGCCCTGTGATTGTTTCTGCCCTGTAATCATTGCCAGCGAAAGCACCAGATAAGGCGTCAGGACGGTGTCATATTGCAGTTTTTCATCCTTGAGAAGATTGACGATTATCTCAACCGCATCCTTGTCCTTGAGCAAACCCAGCGCAACCGCGGCCGCGGCTTTAAGCAACGGCCTGGCTTTCCGGTTATCGGCTGATAATATTTTCCGCAGGTCCGGCCTGGCTTTGTCGTTGCCGCTCAGGCCCAGCGCAATAAGCATCAGGCCGTCTGCGTCAGGCGACTTGTTCTTCTGGAGCGCTTCGGTAATGGCCTCGTATGCCTTTGGGTCTTTTATCTGCGCCAGGGCAATGCAGGCCATTCCCCGGGCCGTGGGAATCTTGTCCTGCAGGAAAGCCAGGACGGCGTCCCTGGCCTCGGGCAGGCCGGTCATCCCCAGCGCGGTAACAATCGCAAGCCGCACATCCACTTCCTTCTCGCCTGATGAAGCGGACTTTTTCAATTCCTCCAGCGCCTCTTTGGTTGCGATTCGGCCCAGGCCCAGGGCCGCATAAGACCGTATCATCCCCTGCTTTTTCCTACCGCCGTCTCCGTTGAGGATTTTGCCCAGGATTGGCACGGCGGATGTGTCCTTAAGATTACCCAGCGAGATACAACAGCAGGACTCCACTTCGCGGTCTTCCTTTTCGGAGGATAAGATTTCCCTTAGTACCGTCGACACTTCAGGGTTGCCGCTCATATACCCCATGGCTACAGCCGCAAAAGAACGTTTTAACGGTGTGTTTTCCTTCTTTTGCAGGACGTCCTTTAGCATCGCAATTGCCGCGGCATCTGAAGTAAGACCCAGTCCCAAAAGGATATTAATCTCAACGAGTTCCCTGTTTTCTGGTTCGTACGCCTTCTTAAGTATCTCAAGGGCTTTGGGATTTCCGAGTGTGGGGTTCATGGAATCCTGGGCTTTGCCGAGCGCTATTGCCGCCCGGAATGCCAGATAGGGGTCTTTATCGGTTACGCCATCGGCCAGAATCTTGATGAGTTCGTCGTAAAAAGGGGATACGGAATACGACTTGGTGCCACCGCTATCCACGATGATGGTCCACTGGATTGGCTCCCGGAATAAGAGATACCGGTCGCGGTTCCTGGTCCACCAGAATTCCCAGGGGTCGGCGACGCTGGTCAATGACTGGACGCTCTGAATCAGCGGTTGCAATCCGACTCCCAGAGGCGGGCGTTGGAGCGATGGCCCGCCGGTGCCTGTGCCAGGACCAGGACCGCCGCCGCCCGGCGGTGTGGAACCGCCTCCGCCGGCGCCCGGACAGTCGCCGTTTATATCCCGATCTGAAACTAATACAAGAATACCCAGCAAAACAATAACTATAGTTGGTATAAGGTATCGGCACATATTTACAATATTAGTAACAGCAGAACAGATTATTTTACAAGTAAAGTGATATTGATATTATCCATTCGTCTGATCGTCAAGGAAAGATTATCTTAATAATATCATCATGCATCCGACCGCTATCACCGCCAAAAACATAGGCGCATTTATTGTGTTGGTCCCAGACCGCACTGGTGCCCCATCGGCCTGAGGGCAGGGTGATGTCCAGTTTCTCTATACTTTTTGTATAGGGGTCATATTTGAGGATGTCGCTCAGAACTATCCTGCCGTCGCTTAAGCCGCCGAAGATATAAGCGCACTTATTATCCTGGTCCCAGACCGCACTGGAATATGTTCTGTCCGAAGGAATAGACAAGGGAAGTTCCGTGATTTTATTTCCATCCGGGTCATATTTTAAGACATTGAGGGACGGGACATTCTTTCCGTCTACCCCGCCGAAGATATAGGCGCATTTATTATCCGTGTCCCATACTGCGCAGTTGTAGGCCAGCGGCGCCGGCAGAGTGGCTACTGCTTTTACCTGATTCTTTTGCGGAATATATCGGACAACCTTATCAAGATAGATAGTGCCTTCGTAGAGGCCGCCAAAGATATAGGCACATTTGTTAGTAGGATCCCAAACGGCCGCGCTATAGGCAGTCGGCTTTGGCAGATTGGCCAGGACATTCACGGCATTGCCGGATGGGTTGTATTTAATAATCTGGTCGCACATTCCGCCGCCAAAGATATAGGCGCATTTTTTCTCGGTGTCCCAAATAGCGCTGCTGTACCCACGGGGGCCGGGCAAGACCGCCGGCAGTTTGGTTACCTCATTTTTGGCCGGATTATACCGCACTATTTCATTGAGATATTGTCCGCTGGCATGCGAGCCGCCGAAAACATAAGCGCATTTATTGACCTGGTCCCAAACGGCGCTGGTTGCAAATCTGCCCACCGGCAATGTGACAGAGAGTTTCTCAATGCGCATATCTGAGGCCTTTTTCTCGGGTTTGTCTTTTTTTCCGCTCTCTGCCTTAATGGCCTGGGAAAGATATTTTTCCATCTTGTCTTTTGACACTTCCTTATCGGTGCCTCTATAAACAAAATTGCCGCCCTTATCAATGATGCAAGTCAGTAATGGTTCATTCTTGAAT
Organism: Planctomycetota bacterium; assembly: GCA_040753835.1. GTDB lineage: Bacteria > Planctomycetota > MHYJ01 > JACQXL01 > JACQXL01 > JACRIK01. The sequence continues at coordinate 28,859 of JBFMDM010000006.1, read as the reverse complement.
CTGAGCGGAGCGAGTTGTTTGGAATATATGGCGGAACTCCAGACGATGTAGTAATCAAAATCCATTGTTGGAATGGCTGCGCCTTCCGCAGATTTGCCACCAATCACCTGGCGGATGCGCTCGCGGTTGGCCTTTCTGTCGGTGTCATCATTGAATGTCCCGTCAAAAATGAAAGCAATAACCTTCAGGTTCTCCCGGCCGAATTTCTTCCTCATAGCATTAGTGGTGGCGATTTGCAAATTACACGTGGGACAACCCGGAGATAAATGGTGAATAATCAGGACCATTCCTTTAAAGTCGGATAGTTTGACGATATTTCCCTTGTAGTCATCTACCTCAAAAACAGGGGCTGTTCCGCCGCCTTCCATCTGGGATTCTGTTTCGGATTCTCTCTCTTTGGCAATGATGGCATCTGTGATGAATATTGTGATTAACAACGTGATGATAAAGAGTGTTTTATGCATTCGTGGCATATCTAATATAACAATCGTGCTCGTTGAATTATTCCCTCTAAATATTATGAATGCTTGACCGGCCCGGAAAACTGCATAAAGACAGAAAATATTTGATATGTAGGAATAGTTTTTCTATAGTTCCCGGATATGGAAAATCAGATAGTTAGTTTTGACGAGTTCAAGAAACTGGACATCCGGATTGCCAAGGTCATTTCCGTGGAGAATCATCCCAATGCGGACAAACTCTATGTCCTCAAGGTTGATATAGGCCCGCCTGCCGGCGAGGCAGGCAACAACGAGGTTCGGCAGTGCGTGGCCGGTCTGCGCCAGTATGTCAGCCCTGAACGGCTCCTGAACCGTCACATCGCAGTGGTGGTGAATCTCCAGCCCGCGGTCCTGCGCGGAATGGAAAGCACGGCCATGCTCCTGGCCGCCAGCGCTGAAACCGCTTCAGGCCGTGAGGTCGTCCTGCTCCTGCCTGAGAAAGAACTGCCGCCGGGGTCCAGGGTGTCATAGAAAAGTTACAATAGGTTACATCGGGTTACAAGAGGTTGCAGTAACCTCCGTAATCATTAGAATAGCGAGTAGAGCATGAGCAAGAAGAACGGTTTTACGTTTGACGCCAAACTGTCATCATTGGACCCGGATATTGTTTCCTTTATCAAGGGCGAAGAAGAGCGCCAGAGCAATAATCTGCTGATGATTGCATCCGAGAGTTTATGCCCCATGCCGGTGCGCGAGGCGCTGACCGCGGTCTTTACCAATAAATATGCTGAAGGGTATCCGTCCCTGCGTATGACCATTGGCGAGCGCAACCGCATAGAAAAGGAGCCGGAACGTTATCTGGCATTCCATCGCCGTTACGGCGACCGCCGGTTCTACAAGGGCGCGGAGTTTTCCAACTTCGTCGAGGTCCTGGCCCAGCGCCGGGTCGCGGAGTTATTTGCTAATCCCAATGCGCCGGTGGATGATATATTCGTCAATGTCCAGCCGCTGTCCGGCGCGGCCGCCAACAATGCGGTCTATAATTCATTCCTCGTGCCGGGCGACGTGATGATGGGTCTGTCGCTGTCCTACGGCGGACATCTCACGCACGGCAGCCCGTTCAACCGTTCCGGCCGGCAGTATAAAGTCATTCCCTATACCGTTGACCCCAGGACCGGCCAGTTTGATTACGAGTTGCTGGAGAAACTGGCGCTGGAACACAAGCCCAATATAATCATCTCCGGCGCCAGCGCCTATCCATGGAACATTGATTGGCAGCGGCTCAAGGCAATATGCGAAAAGGTCCCGGTGCAGGTAACCGGCCTGAATCGCAGCGGCGCGGTTCTTATGGCTGATATCTCGCATCCGGCCGGACTGGTCGTGGCCGGGCTGTTCAACAATCCGGTGGGCGTGGCGGACGTAACGACCTTTACCACACACAAAACGCTCTGCGGCCCGCGCGGCGCGGTGATTATCTCTACGGATGAGGACATCGCCAAGCGCATTGACCTGGGCGTATTCCCGGGCGAGCAGGGCGGTCCGCATCTTAATAATATCGCAGCCAAGGCCGTGGCATTCAAGATTGCCGCTTCCAAGGAATTCAAGCAACTCCAGAAAAAGATTGCCGAGAATTGCCTGACATTGGCTGAGGAATTCAAGAAACTCGGATACCGATTGGCTTATGGCGGCACAAATACACATCTGGTTCTGATTGATTTAGACAGCGTCAAAACCGCTTCAGGAATTCCCTCTAAGGGCGATGTGGCGTCCAATATCCTTGACCTGTGCGGAATCACCTGCAACAAGAACGCCTTGCCGGGTGATGAGACCGGCGCCCGGCCGCGCGGCCTGCGATTCGGCACGACTGTGCTTTCGCAATTAGGTATGGGCGCGCCGGAGATGAAAAAGATTGCGCGCCTCGTCCATTATGTGCTGAGCAATATCAAGACCTTTACGGTTATGAGCCATTCCGGCGAGATAGTCCGGGGCAAGATTGACCTTGAGGTGATGGAAAAGACCCGGGCTGAGGTGGATAAACTGCTGGGGCTCAAGGGACGCGCCGCGGCAAAAGGCAATGCCATAGAAATAGTCGGCGAGCGCGCCATCGCATTCCTGCAATCATTAGTTAGCGATAATCTTTATCTCCTGAAACCCGGACAGGCAATCCAGACCACGTTCAAGGTCGGGAAAGATAACATCGCAGTCGCGTTTAAGATGGTGCAACCAGATGTCTACTTAATAGCGCCGAACAAGGCGAAATTGGATACCTTCTTCAGGTATTTCAACGGACTATCTGACGGTTATATTACTTGGCGTGAAGACGATGTCTATGCCAAGGTGGAAGGTCCGGTGGTGATTAGCCGTGTAGCGTATAGCGTAGGGCGTATAGCGAACACACTAAATATGGCGACACAGAGCGCAAAACCTAAGGCGGACTTCATCTTCAAACCCTATACCGGCGAGCCGCGCAAGACCTCGCTTTACGACGAGCACCTTAAACTAACCAAGGCGCAGTTCTTAGTCCCCTTTGCCGGATGGTCTATGCCGCTCTGGTACACCCGGGCCAGCGAGGAGCATCAGGCCGTGCGCGCCGCGGCCGGACTCTTTGACGTTTCGCATATGGGCAAACTGGAAATCTCCGGCCCTTATGCCACCAGGTTCCTGGATATGGTCACGACCAATTACGTTCCCAAACTCCAGATAGGGCAGTCGCATTATTCTTATGTGCTTGACGCGGATGGCGAGCCGCTTGATGATATCCTGCTTTACAAGATGCAGGAAGAAAAATACCTGATGGTGGTTAATGCCTCTAACAAGGAAAAGATAGAGCAGTGGCTCAATGCCGTCAATGATGGACAAGTAATTATTGACCGCGACAATCCGAACCGAGCGTTGGAAGGCCGGGTTAATATCGTTGACCTCGGAATGATTTCTGCCACTGGAGAAGGCGTCTTAGTCAACATTGCCTTGCAGGGTCCTAATTCGCTCAGGATACTGCTCAAATTAGCGGACCAGGAAAGCGTTAAGATACTAAAGCGCATCAAGAAGACCTGTTTTGCCTGGGTTACTCTGGGAGGCATAAAGGCGCTTCCAGCCCGCACGGGTTACACCGGCGAGGAGATTGCCTACGAAATCTTCGTGGCAAAGGAAGACGCGGCGCGTTTCTGGAGACAACTGCTTGAGACCGGCAAGGAATTCGGCTTAAAACCCTGCGGCCTGGCGGCCCGCGATTCTCTGCGCACCGAGGCCGGACTGCCGCTCTACGGACACGAACTCAACGGCGACAACAAGGTAATGCCCACCGAGGCCGGTTACGGCGCATTCATCAAACGGCACAAACCGTTCTTTATCGGACGCAAGGCATATATCCAAAAAGAAAAACAATCCACCGTTCCCGAAGGAATTCGGGACGGGAAAGGAAGTGGTATTGTTGGGCCCCGAAGGGTGGTCCGGTTCAGGATAACCACTCCCAATGCCCGGGCCATCAAGCCGGGTGATGCGGTCTTCCAGTCAGCCAGTGGGCCGGTCAGCCAGTCAACCAGTCAGACAGGCGGACAGTCAGACAGTCAGACAGGCAGACCGATAGGCCTGGTTACCAGTTGTACCCTGGCGACAGGCGGCCAGATTGGCCTGGCGCTCATTGATAAGAAGTTTGCGATAGAGGGTGGTAATTTACAGGTAATTCCAACGCCCCGGCCGGGCAGTCAGCAGGTTGCGCAGCCGGCTGATGCGATTATATTGAGCAGGTTCATAGTTAAGGGGTAGGTGTGATTTGGGCTGTCCCCGGAGGTGGAATATCATATGTTGGGATTGTTTTTTGGCTTAATATTAAAGGTTGCTATTCCTCTTGTGGTCGGCAGTTTACTTATTTGGCTGGGTGCAAAAGTAGCCAAGGTGCAAAACACCTCATTTAGAAAATCAGTTTTAGCTGCAATTATTTTAGCCGTTTTCATTACGGTTTTTGAGACATCTTGTTTCTTGGTGGTAATCAGGTTTTTCTATACATCCCGTGCCAGTAATATTTTATTACCCGCTTTCATATTAGTGGCATCTATTATTTCGTATTTTATTATTAGGGTGTTTTTTAGGGCGACGTTTAAGCAGACTTTTTTGGTTTTGCTGTTCAGCACCGCTACTTTAATTATGGCGTTCCCGATTTCTCAGTCTGCATGGAAGGAAGTTCATTTATTTCGGATTAGTCGAAAGGCAGATAAGATGCAAAAACCTGACATATATAAACCCGTTCTGGAAACTATGGCATTATATTGCCAAAGTTTGCCCAAAGGAATGAGAACGGCTTATTTATATTCTTTGGATAACAGATGGTTTCCAGACGCAATCAGGGGCATAGAACCTAATGTTATGGAAATTGGTAATTGTTATGCTTCGATTGGCTTCAGAGATGGATTGGAATACTTCATGGAAAAACAGAGCGAACATTCTACGAAAACTAAAAATGTATGGTCTATTGAATTACATAGGAAAGGTGAAAAACCATTGTTGCTTATGACTATTACACTTGATGCTGATAAAAAATTTGATACTCCAGAGTGGAATGCAGAGTTTATTAATAAACAGGAAAGACCTAAAGAGCAAAAGGAATACCCTGCGAAAAATCTACCGAAATAATCCATAAGAGCCGGTGGCGCCGAAGCGCCATGGCGCCCTGATGGCGCTCATAGGCAGGGGGAATGATTTACAAGCGCATCCTAATTCGATACCGGAGCATATGCTATCGGCGCAATAGCAAACGGTTCCTGGGCTGTGTGATGTGCTATCAGAGCGATAGCAGATGCTCCCAGGCCTGGGTGATATAATCCAAGGGCGATATGATATTATTCGGCGGCAATATTATATCATACAGGCGCGTAATGATATCATATCAGGCCCGGATGATGTCATTCAGGGGCTATGTGATATCATACAAGGGTTGGATGATGTCATACAGGGATAATATGATGTCATATCAGAGCAATATGACATCATATTGGAGCAATATGAGACGGGTAAAACACGGGGTTAAATAACATAACGTCAATAATATATAGGGATAGAGTAATAATCCAGTTTGGGGCTGGATAAAATGGCCCCGCCATACGGCGGGGTCTAACGGACTGTAACGACCAAATGTCTAACAGTCCGTAAGAAGAGGAGCGTGGTATGGGTAAAGTAAAATTAGGGCTGCAAAAGATGTCTATCACCGGGAAACTCGGGCTGGCAACGTTAATCGTCACCCAGATGACCGGCAATCCGAATTTTGTTACGCCGGTTCCGTCCCTGGCCGACCTTACCGCGGATAAGGATAACCTGAAAAACGCCTATAACGAGGCGCTTGCCCTGCGTCTGCGGGCCAAGGCCGCGACCGAGTTGATGGCCGATATGGAAAAGAAACTGGACCAAACCCTGGCCCGGATGGCGCTCTATGTGGAAAACGTCTCAGGCGGCAATGACGGTAAGATTCTGTCCGCCGGAATGGGCGTCAAGGACACGGGCGCGCCGATTGGTCAACTGGCCGCGCCGACGGATTTGTCCGCCATGGCAGGCAACGATGACGGCGAGATTGACCTCAATTGGGAGCCGGTATATGGCTCAAAGAGTTATCTGGTTGAAATGACATTAGACCCCAATGCGCCTAACACATGGAAGCATAAAACGAGCGTAACCGAATCATTCGCGGTCATCAAGGAACTCGCCAGCGGCACTAAATACTGGTTCCGGGTGGCCGCAGTCGGTGCGGCTGGTCAGGGACCGTTCAGCGACCCGGCGGCGAAGTATGCACCTTAGATGAAAAGATGGAGCATAACGATGATTACCTATGAACAGGCCAGGGCGAATCTGACGGCCGAACTGGATGCCTGGGATAAATTTGATGCCGAACGTGAGCCATTGCCTGAAGAAGTAGAAGAACTAAGAGCGTCTGCTGACTTCGGGCCGGGCAGTTCTATCATCCGTTCTCGGCAATTGATTCCACTTATATTAGAGCGCCTTGAGAATGACACCAAAGGCAAGCCGTATCCCGTTGATTTGGTGGCCCAGATGCTTAGCGCGACTACCGCGATTCTGGCCACCAAGCGGAGGTGGTTCAGCGAGCGCAATAACTTAGACCCTGATATTTACCCTTCGGCGCAGGAAAAGGCCGTGATGGATGCCTCCAAGTCGTTCCAATCGGCCCTGAAGAAGTGGAGCGCTCCGGGTATCAGGTTCAAGGACGATATGAACCGGCTGTTTCTTGACCTCTGGATTATCGGCAGTTGGCTCCTGGACTTTGCGGACAATGCCCGGCGGCACGGAGAATGGCCGCCGGATGAACCCGGTGAGTGGAGCGCGAAGGAGTGGTGCGCGTATTTCTGGCGCAACCTGGCCCGGCGCTCGCCATTCATCAGTTATGTGGAGCGCCACGGCCTGAGCATAGAGTCGCTGGATAAGGGCTTTGCGGCAGAGGAGATTTTCAGCCGCCGCTCCAACCAGAGAACCGGCGATTTTGTCAAGCGCTACGAAATGGAGCGGCAACTCGCCGCGGTCTGGGACAAGAAGCATCCGCTAAAATATCTGGATTTGAAGAAATTGCCGCCTCCGCCGCCCGAGGACAACAGCGACCTGGTGGTGGAGAGTATTGACGTGGCCGAAGAAGCGCAGAAGCAGGGCGGTGACTGGAGCCGCTCCATCCCGGAGATTCGCAAATGGGACGACGAGTCCGACGAACGCCCGGAGCGTCAATACCAAAAAGACCCGGCATTCAGGGAATTAGATAAGTTCACTTCTAAAATCATCAAGGCATCCAAGGAAAACTGGCATCATCAACAACTTGAATCCGACCATCCGGCCGATTATCGTCCACCCCTGGACCAGTATTTGGTGCTGTTGGTCTTGAGCGCGCAGGGCGTGATGATTCACGGTCTTATTGACGAATACGACGATGCGGGGATATCGGATGCCAATCGGACAAAGGGATGCCATCTCTTCTGCGCCGAGGTGTTCACCAAGTTCGCCCAGACCATCAATTTATATAAGGATTCGGCATATCGGAATCTTGGCGCCGAGGCGCTGAAACTGGCCGGGAAGATAAGCAAAATATAGATTTGCTGGGGATGAATGATTTTTATCTTTCTCGTGGGTTGCAATTATAATCTGCCAGTATCTCGGATGGGTTCAGGGCGTAGTTGTAGATTTTGACTTCATCAATACGGCCTGCAAAAGCATGCAAGAATGTCGTTGATGATGGTAATTGTGCACCAATTGCAACATCAGCATTACTAATAGTTAGATTAATTGGATTGTCTTTTCGTTCGGCAACTTTTATTCCGTTAATATAAATCTTCCATGTGCCAGTGGGCTTGTCGTAAACCGCTGTTACATGGTGCCATTCATTAAGAGTTAAAGCACCTTCAGGGGTTAAACATGTATGGAATTGGCCATCTTCTTGACGGGCATTATCTGATATGCCAAAATTCAACCTTCGGACAAAGTTGGCATTAAGCGTATAGGAGCGTTGGGCCGCCCAATCACCAGTATCTCCCCATTTTGCCAGAATAACTCCAAATGTATCAGCAGTTGGGAAAATCCAGGCGTCTATAGAAAAACTTCCCGGTAGATTCAGCAAGGAGGTATTGGTAATCCGGACATAATCATCCACTCCGTCAAATGAGAGCGCGCCGTTATTCCAGGTTGCGCCATAAACCCTGCCGTGGTTGTTGTTACCTGAACTATCATAGGCGGTTGCACCTGAGGTATCGTCAAATTTCCACCAGGCAATCGGGCCGGGTGCCGGCGCAGGCGGAACGGTGACGGCCGGCTTGGGCGGAGCAAGAACCGGCGGCACAAGAGAAATCGGATTTACCGGCGGAAAAGAGATTGTCGGGACAGTGTTTCCGGCAGTTGAGTCGGTGCTGATAGCCAGCCACAGGTTATACAGCGACAGGATAACAGCCGGGTCATTGATGACAGCCCAGCAGAACGGCCTGATGCCGGTGAGTTTGGCCGGCACTGATTCGTCCGGCCCGATATAGCCGGCCCTGGGTCCGTCCTTATGCACCTTTCCTTTCTTGTCCGGAAGGACAATGACCCAATGCCCGTCTATAAACTCCATCAGATAAATATCGGCATTGGAGAGTTCTTCAGCCCGGACATTGACCGGCAGAATCACATAGGAATCCGCCTCTCTGCCTTTGTTAAAATCAACTTTATCTTTATGGCGCGGGGAAAGATTTGCGCCGCCTAAGAATTCACAGCCGTAAGGCAGTGACTTGGGCAGGTCTTCATTCCGCCGGAATGGAGCAAAGGCAATCTCGGTATCGCGGTCAACCGCCTCGGCCGGGACATTGAGTTCTGAATCAGGGCCGGAATTGTGTCCGTGGATGACATTCGGGGAATTTGCCTTGATGACCAGGACATCACTGCTGCCGCTGTTTGTGTCGTCGGTAAAGTTGCACGGCCCGTTAAAGCCAAAAGACAGGGCAGAGGCCAGCACGGCCAAAAGCCCCAGCCGCCATCCGCCGCTCCGTAGCCGGAGATTTGGAATGGCGGAGGACGGCCAGCCGGGAATATGATGTTGTCTGTTAATCATTTTATTCCCTTTGCAACTGCTTTCCTGATATGCTATACACACCACTTTAGAAAATTCAAGTAGAATCTGATATTTTCTTACTCGCAGTTAGAACGCAGTGAGTTACTGCGAGTTATCCCGCCGTATGGCGGGATATAAGAATCTGTAACGCCCTAATGGGCTAACAGATTCTAATACTGGCTCTTATCCCGATGAGCGCAGCGACATCGGGGTTACTCTTTGCGGCCAGTTAGACCCGCCAAAGGCGGGTAATCAACTATTTCCCCGCTATATTAGACGCTTCTCAAGGCAAAATCTGCGATAGAATTTGATATTTTTTCTGGTGATGTTATAATTACCGATATGCTGTTGCAATGCAAAAAATGCGCCTATCCGAACCTGCCCACGCAGGACGTATGCGGACGCTGTGGGAATATGATTCAGTCGCAGGATGAATTAGCCAAGAGTATCCAGACCTGGAACGGCTTGCCTGAGCCGGTTCGGGCGGAATTCGAGGAAAAATACAAGTCCGCTCAAGAAAAACATACTAAACGCCCATTGATTCAAAAGACGAGACGGTGGAAAGACGCGCTTACGGGCGGCGTTGCTTTGGGTGTGGTCGGCCTTATTCACGGTCCATTTATTATTATTGATTTTGTAGTGGGCGCATTAATGGCATTGGTGTTGAACATTACCGGCGGCGGGACATTTGCTGGATGTTTCCTTTTCGGCATCGGATATATTATTTCCGTGATTCTTAAGGGAATAATAAGTTATCTTTGGGGTAATCTTATTACTTTAATATTTGGCTTGGTAATTGGTATTTGTGCTGGTTATTTTGTCGGGATGGCACTGGAATTAAAGCGCTCTGACGATATTTAAGCGAGCGTTATTTCATCGCCTTGAGTTCGGAGAGTTTCTTTTTCAGGGCGCCCTGGAGGCGTTTGCTCATATCGTTATTGTCCCAGTATTTTTTCAGGTGGGTGATGGCCGCATCAATACTACCCTGGTCAACCATCGGCTTAATCTCGGCCATCAGTTCGTTATAGATTTTATTGTCCTTTTCTTCCTGGCCGGCGGCAATCTTTTCCTGAAGGTCCTTTACCACGGAACTCGCCTTTTCATAGAGTTGCCCGAACTCGCCGTATTTGTTCATAAATTTGGTGAATTCCTTTACCAGTTCTTCAAACTGTTCCGGCGCGGCGTTGTTCTTTTTATCAAGCAGTTCATCCAGTTTTGCCCGGCCCTCTTTCTGGCGCTCTATCAGTTGTTCAATCCCTTTGAGGGACGCCTCGGTATTTTTCACATTCTTCTGCACTTCAGGCAGGTCATATTCCTTGAATTCCCTGATGAACGCCTCGCTCTTTTCCAGGGCGTGGGTGTAATCCTTCATATTGGTTAGGTCGTTTATCTCCTTTACCGCGGTTTTCATCTGCTCATTTATCTTTTTGTTCTTTTCGGCGACGCTGCGGCTGTGCATTACATAGACCATACTCAGGAGCACAAGCACAATCGCGCCGCCGATGTAGAGGTATTTCCGGTTTTGGGGCGCAAGGAGCCCGCTTTTTTTCCGGGCCGGCGCCGGTTCTTCGCCTTCCTCATCAGAATCCGAAGCCCGCGGCGCCGGGCGGCCATCCGCCGCTCCGTAGCCGGAATTTTGGAATGGCGAAGGACGGCCTTTTTTGAGCGGTGATGTCTTTATGGCTGGAATCCTTGAGCCGGAGATTCGTGAATGCGCAGGGGGTCTGGTTGTGGTTTTTACCTGAGGACGCGGCTGAGGCCTGGGAGGCGGCGGGGGAGTTGGCGGCGGCGGCGCTTCTTCAACAGGCGCTTGCAGCGCCGGAACGATATTGATAGTGGCGCATTTCTGGCACTTGAATTTGGCGCCCGGGGCCATCGTGGAAACGTTGTACTGCGTCCCGCACGAGGCGCAGGCAACGATTACTTGCTCAACACTCGGCATACAAACATCCCTGTTGCAAAATCAATTCACGTCCAATATATGCCGCAAAAAAGAATTTGTCAAGAAATCGCACTCATAATTTGGAGCCCAAAATAACCTTGACATTCAGCCGGCCGGCGCTATAATCCCCCTATGGAACAAGAGTCAACAACCAGTCCGTCTGCCCCTCGGATGTTGCCCGAATATCTCAGCGGCAAATTCGGCAATTACCAGATTGAGGGCAAAATCGGCCAGGGCGGGATGGGCGTAATCTACCTGGCCACGGACTTAAACCTGAACCGCAAGGTTGCGCTCAAGGTGCTTCTGCCGCAGGACGAGGAGTCGCTCAAGCGCTTTATCGGCGAGGCCCAGGCCGCGGCAAAACTCAAGCATCCGAACATCACCCAGGTCTACGAGGTCGGAGTCGCGGATGGGTATCACTACTTCACGATGGACTTGGTCAACGGCTGCGGCCTGGACGATTTGACCGAAGAAGGCCGGCTGACGCCCAAGGAGATTGCCGAGACGATACAGGAGATTGCCCTGGCCCTTGACTATGCGCACAGTACTGGGATTATCCACCGCGACATCAAGCCCTCAAACATCCTGATAGACAACGAGATGCGGGCATACCTGACCGATTTCGGCCTGGCCAAGGAAATAAACAGGAAAGACCGGCCGCTGACCGTCACCGGCACGATTGTCGGGACTCCGGAATTTATGTCGCCCGAGCAGGCCAAGAGCGACAAGCGGAAAATAGACGGCCGTAGCGACATATTCTCGCTCGGCATCACTTTTTATTACGCGCTTACCCGGCAATCGCCCTTCAAGGACGAAGACCTTTACGAGGAACTGACCAATGTTCTGCAAAAAGACCCGGTCAGGCCCGGAAAAATCGCGCCTAATATCAACCGCGACCTGGAGACCATCTGTATGAAGTGCCTGGAAAAGGACCCGGAGCGGCGCTACCAGACCGCGCGGGAACTGGCCGACGACATCAAACGGTTCCTGGACGGCGAGGTCATCAATGCCCGGCCGGTCGGGATTATCACCCGCGTAATGAGAAAGACGCTCAAGCACCGGCTGGTCGTTACGGCCGGGATGGTGGCGCTGGCCCTGCTGGTTGCCGTGTCGCTGATTACCGGGCTCTTCTGGTCGCGCGCCTATTCCAGGAACAAGGCCGAGACCGTGCTGAACCGGATAAAATTGGGCAGTCCCAGCCCGGCAGAACGGATTGCCATTGCCAACGAGGCGCTCGCGGTTGACCCGACCTACGGCGAGGCCTGGGAGATTATCGGCGAGGCGTATTTCAGCCGGAACGTGATGGCCAAGGCATACGAGGCCTTCTGCAAGGCGATAGAACTTAATCCCTCCCTGGCTTTTTCACACTACCGCCGCGGTTTTCTTATGGAAAGAATCTATAAGAAGCCAAAGGAGGCGATTGCGGATTATAATAAGGTGATTGAACTCGCGCCGGAGAGCGACATCGGATACATCGCCCACGGCATCGTGGCGTTCGGACAACAGAATTACGACGAGGCATTCAGGGATTTCAACAAGGCGATAGAACTGAATTCCAAAAACACCGAGGGATACAACCGCCGGGCAATGGTCCATTTGCACCGGCGGCAGACGGACAAGGCGCTGGCGGACTGGAACAAGGCCATAGAGGTTAACCCGAAGAACGATATGGCATTTCGCTCGCTCGGTTTTTTCCATTATATCCGCAAGGAGTTTGACCGGTCGCTTGAGTATTTAAGCAAGGCGATAGAACTGAACGCCGATACCGCGGAACTCTACAGCGAGAGGGGGCTGGCCTTTCGCGACAAGGGCGAATTGGACACGGCCCTGGCCGACTTCAACAAGGCAATACAATTAGAGCCGCAGGAGAGCGAATATTATTTCAATCGCGCGATTGTCCACAGGTTAAAGAATGAATATGACAATGCGCTCAAGGATTTCAGCAGGGCAGTAGAGATTGAGCCGGACAAGGCGGAGAGTTACTACGAGCGCGGCAATATCCATCTGCTGATGAAGAATCTTGATTCGGCCCTGGATGATTTCAATAAGGCAATCGCCGCCGACCCCGCCTCTGGCGGGGCAGGCCCGAAAAACTCCGACTACTACAATTACCGCGGGATTGTCCACGGCGAACTAAAGGATTACGATGCGGCGCTTGAGGATTTCAACACAGCGGTCCGCCTGAATCCCGGGGTTGCCAATTATTATTTCAACCGCGGGGTCGGTTATGAATGCAAGAATATGTATGCCGAGGCACTGGCGGACTTCAACAAGGCGCTGGAGATGGACAAGGAAATTGGCGAGGCATACGCCCATCGGGCCGTGGTCATTTACCGAAACGGCGGCAATTTAGAACAGGTCCTGGCTGACTGCAACAACGTTATAAAATTAAAACCAAACAATGTGATGGCCTACACCTACCGCGCCTATGCCTACCGGGACCGGGGCAATTTCGCACAGTCCATAGCCGATTTCAGCAAGGCGATTGAATTAACGCCGGACGACGGCCAACTCTATTTTTACCGCGGCGGGGTGTATTACGCGCGGAACCAGTTTGACAAGGCGGCCGAGGACTTTACCGCGGCCATCTCATTAAATCCGCCCAAACTTGATATCTCCAACCTCTACCATTCGCGCGGGATTTGCCGGATGGCGCTCAAGAAATTTGACGAGGCAGTCGCGGACTACAGCAAAGCAATAGAGTTAAACAAAGAGCCGGCGAGATACTACTACAGCCGCGCCCTGGCCTACGGCCGGAAGCAGGACTACAAAAAAGCGATTGCGGACGCTGAAAAATTCTTGGAGTTGAATCCATCCGACAAAAACAGCGCCGACCCCGCCTCTGGCGGGGCAGGCCTGCGCGAACTGGTCAAGGAATGGAAACAACGTAGCCCAGCAGAAAAATAACAGGAATTTCTTGGCAAATTCGGAATGTTTGCTATATTTTAGCAAATGAAAATCGTGGACTGCAAAAAGAAAGGAGCAGTAATATGGATAAAAAAAAACAGTAGTATCGCCAGCATAGCATTGGCCGCACTCGTGGTTGTTTTTCTCTCGTGCACTTCTTTGACGATGACTCAGGATAACAGCCAGACCAAGAATGAATACGGCTCAACAGTGGGCATCTCCGGGCCTTTCACGGCTCAGGTGAATCAATCCTATAATATTATTTTAAGCGCTTCAACAGATGCCCCGATTTATCAGTGGGCATTCTACGAGGATGGTAATTTTATAGCCGGAAGCGGCTTTGTCTGGGGACAGACACTTGATAAAACATATTCATTCACTAAGGCAGAAGCGGGTTCGCATACCTACTTATTAAAATTCAGGGGCATAATGGGCGCGCACGGCTGGCCGCCTTATACAGAGGTATCTATTACGGTGAATATTGCACCACTTGATACAACACCACCGGTAATAACAATTATTAGTCCCGAACAATGCGCCAATTATGATTGGGAACAACTTGTTCCCGTCAGTTATGAAGCAACAGACCCTGAATCGGGCATCAAAGAGGTTACTTCAAGAATAGATATTTCCATTGTCCAGAATAATACCGAAGTTGAGGCGTCGTCTTTGGGCTACGGCAATCATATCCTGCTTGTCAGGGCCGTGAATAATGCCGGGCTTGAGGCAACCGCTTATGCAACATTCAAGGCAAATCTCTCATTCGCCGGGATGGCAAGTATCATAGATTCTTATGTTGCCGAGGGCTTGATAGACAACAGGGGTGTTGGCCAATCATTAAAGGCAAAACTGCCTTCGCCGACTGACAACCCCAATGCCGCAGTTGGGAAACTGAACGGCTTTATCAATGAACTTAATACGCAAAGTGGCCAGCACATTGACCCGGATGTAATCCCTTCTTTGTTCTTGAATGCCAAAAGTGCAATCGCAAACACCTCGCCGGATATGAACGAACTTGCAAGAACAATTCCATATATCCTTGAGACGGATGATGCTGCAATCACTATATATAATGGTAACCAGAGTATAAAGATACCATTAAAAGATACGAAAACCAACATACAATTCAACGCTCCGACTGCCACTGAGCCGGACATTATGACATACAATGTGCTTAGTTTTAATGTGCCGCCATTTACCTTCCAGGTAGGGGGGCAGGACGTTACCTTTACCGCCTGGCAGGACCAGGACAATCCCAGTATCGGAACAATAAATTTTGCTCAATGCGGGTTGGTAACAGAGTCGCTGGCGCTCTTATTTTCATTAACTATTAATGAGCAAACCTATGGACCGTATCAGTTGATGGCTAACTCCATCGGAGTCCAGCATTATGCAGACCATATTTCTGCTATATGTCTTTATAGCGCCGGGCATATTCCGCCTGAGGTGCCACTGATAGGCGGAAGCGACTTTGAGATGTGTCAGGTAAAACAGAAAGAGACATTTGAGAATGTGTGGCTTGATGTCAATGGTACATATACCAGACAGGACTCAACTTGTCGTTGTGTGTGGACAGTAGATGTCTTTGCCAGACTCACGCAGGACGCTGATACCGAACAGATTATAGTTACTAAAATTACTGTAACTGCAGAGGTCTGGTCAGGAAAACTGATAAGTAATAAGCCGAAGAGTAAGTTAGGACCGTGGCCAGGCGACAAGTGGGGAAGAACGGCTACCCAAACTTTTGAGATAGTGATGGAAGGGACATCTGATGTAGCGACAACTACCATAACTGCGACGGTGACTGCAAGTAATGGCAAAACTAAGACCGAACGGAAAGAGGTTAGTTGCAAGGATGCACAGCCGCAATAGGGCAAAAAGCTCTACGAGACGACCTCGCGCAGGGCCGCGGTCCACGAGCCGTTATTTTCAGGATTGCTCAGGTTGACCCAGCGGAAGCATCCGTAGAAAAACAGCCCGGCATTCTCGTCTCCGCACTTGATAATAAACATGGCCCGTTTGGACATCTGGACATTTGGAAATTCCTTAACGCTCCTCGGCGGTTTCTGCCCCTTTGGCAAAAGGATATAGCGGCATTCAATCACATCCGCATACTTGTGCATACTGGGCTTGTCCTGGTCGCTCTTTCTCCGGCAGGTAACCCTAATCCAGGCGCCGCCTAAAGGCGAAAGTTCCACCCACGGGATATCGTCAATCCTCGGCTTGGGCGAAGGTTCCCGGTCAGGCGGGGGCACGCCGACACCAGCCCGCTCTACATCGGTCATCTTGCCATTGTGTCTGATATGCGCATTGACGAAGGCGCGGATGTCCTTCTCATAAGCCTGGCGCTCTATGCGATGCGCCGCAACATCAACGGGTGTTCTGGTTGCCCTGGACTTTATCTTATGGTAGAGCGGCTCGTAGACCGCGCGGTGATTGGCCAGGACCTCAACGGCCTCGTCCGGGATACCCCAGGCCGCCTTCTTGGCCTCCACCTTAGTCGCCAGATTCCTCTGGAAGTGGAAGAACTTGCTGTCCTGGCGGGGCATATACTCTTTTCTCCGACCCATAACTAACAACTCCTTTCTTACTGACTGTTAGTCCCGCAGGGACGTTACAGTCCGTTAGGCCCGGCCGAAGTGACGCAGCAGCGTCACGAAGGCGGGTAAGATTGTGAGGACGCACTCACAACTCGTGTGGACGTCCTCTCAACTCCGGGGGACGCACCCACAACTTGTGAGGACAGCCCCTCAACTCAAGGGGACGCACCCACAACTCGTGAGGACGCACCCTCAACTCAAGGGGACGCACCCACAATTCCAGGGGACGTCCCCACAAATCGTGAGGACGTCCTCTTAACCTTCTGTGGACTGATTATAGCATTCCGTTATGAAATGTCAATTATAAATTAATTATTTTCTGCCTTAAATGTATTGGAGCAGGCCTTTGAGATTATCAAGTATCGCTGTGGGGTTATGTCTTGCCAATTCCGCCTTGCCGGTTGTGCCTGTAGGGATTGCATAGACCCTGATGCCGGCGTTGTGCGCGGACTGGATGTCAATCTCCGAGTCGCCGACCAGGACGGTTTGTTCCTTGGGTAGCCCCATCTTTTCTATTGCCAAGTAGAGCATTTGAGGGTCTGGTTTGCCCCGCACATAAGGTTTATTAAGCGCTTGCACCGGCTGATAAATCCCTCGGTTCAAACCATCCGCAGAATTGGTTATACCAATATTATGTGCGGGGTCGCCTTCTCCGATTACCGCGCTGAAAAGGTTGCCCACCTGCAGGTTTTCAAGGATAGCACGTGAGAATTTGCCTAATTTGTTGGTGGCAACCGAGAGTTTGATGCCGCGCTGGTGGAGTTCGGTAAGCGCTTCCCTGGCGTCCGGCAGAAGATGGGTGTGGTCGCGGAACACCTCCTCGTATCTTTTGCGGAATAGTTTTATGGCTTGGGGAACTCGTTCTTCCCCAAGGAGTTCGCTAAACATTCGCTGGAGGGAATGCCCGACCTGCACCTTGACCTCGTCGTAGGAAAGCGGTTTCAACCCCATCTGCTCATAGGCATATTGGAACCCGAGATAGATGGCCTCGTATGAATCAACCAAAGTGCCGTCCAAATCAAAGATGACGGCCTTTATCTGATTTGCGCTCAAAACTATTTAACCTCAAACTCTCCATAGGCGGCCGGGTCGGCGTCGTGGGCCGTTTTGTAGATGGTAACCAGGTATTTGCCCGGCTTCCAGTTGCCTTCGGGCTTGACGAAGATAAAATTATAGGGCGCCTCGGGGTTTATCATAAAGGCGCTCCAGTAGGTTACCTCCATTGAGTATGTGTTGGCCCATTTGATGATGACCCGGTCGAGTTTTGCCAGCGGGCCTTTGTTCTCAAAGCAGGCGTAGATTTTTTTTGTCCCGCTGCCGAAGGTTGCGGTGGGCGAGATGGGGCTGTTGTCTGTCTTGTTGACATCAGTGGAAAAAACAATCATCTTTTCGCCTTTGGGTTTGTAGTCGTCCGCCACTTTTCTGAGGATATTGGCGACGTCCGCGGGCTTGCGGTCTTTGTAGGTGTCTTCGGTAACCGCCAGTCCCAGCGGGCTGTCCTGGATTTTCTGCTTGATGTAATCCTGGGGCAGGGCGTTCAGGACGCTTTCCACCACGCTGTCCGGGATGTTGCGGATGATGCCCAGGACCTGGTTGGCCGGCGTGTTCTCAAGCATCTTGTCCAACTCGGACGGCGAAGTGATATCGGCGGCCTCTTTCTTGAACGGCCCCGGCTCTTTTTCGCCCGGCCTGAAGACCGTGACAACGGCCGGCTCCGGCGGCACCGGCGCGGTATTGGATTTGGGCGTGAGTTTCAACGTGTGTTCTTTCAGCACCGAGCCGTCCGGATAATACTGCCGGATGACGGTTTTGTCCTGACTGATGGCGGCAATGGTCCAGCGCCCGTGGTTTTTGGAATGCAGAAAACCGCCTTCCTGGCAGACCTCTTCGTAGTTGTTGGTGGTGTTGGTGATAAATGCGAGTTTGACCGGTTCCTGGATAAGCGCGCCGGTCATCTGGAATTCCAGGTTCATCGGCTCGGTTAAAGCGGTAGCAGTCGCCTGCGGCGGAGTAACCGCGGCGGTTTCAGACGTTTTGTTTGTTACAACGGGAGGCGGGGTTGTTTTAGGCGCCCCTGCGGGACTCCCTTCGGTCGCCGGCGCAGACACGGTCTGTTGCATTTTCTCCTGGACCATTTTGTAATACTGTAACATAGCAAAGATGCCCAGGAATGCGATGACGATAATAGCCGCCGCTGCAAAGACGATGATTTTTTTCATAGTTATATCTCCTATTAGTTCACTTCGCTTAGTTCATTCTACCCCAAAGGGGCAGAAAGGTTAATGCATAATAAAAATAAGCGGTGATTAGGTCAAGATTTATGGGCTTTGATTTTCCGTGCCTGGCGGCGTCTTCTTGCGCAGAAGTTCCCAGAGGACGATAATGCCGGCGACCACGAAGAAGAGGATGATAGGCGCGTAGTAATAATCAGGAGTTTTTGACCAGTTGACAAGTTTGGTAAGCCGTCCGATGGCCAGCGACTCGCGTGCCATAACGGTATATCCGAAGGCCGCGCCAAAGGCAATCATCATATAGAAGATGCCGACGCGCGCAACGGTCTTAACCGGCCCCTTGTGCTCCATTGAGAAGAAGAAATACACCAGAACCGTAATTACTCCGATGATGATAAGAATGGCATTAATCGCCTGGGTGATTGCTATTTCCGAGCCGATAAATGGCTTTAGGACCGGCTCTATCTGCTTGAATAAGTCAGCGGAAACGACATAGGGTATGGCCATACCCGAGGTTGTCCCCATAATAAAAGCAAAGGTATAGCGGGAGAGCCAATTGAGTTTGTGCGAAAAACGGGTAAGCATAAAAATGCCGAGTATCAAGGGGACGAATAGCCACAGGTTTTTATACACCTGGAATTCAGGGGCGACCTCGCCGCCCAGGGTGTATTTTATAGAGGAATAGAGCGGTTTGACCAAATCCGGCCAGACAATCTGGAACCAGTCGCCGCAAAGTGCATAGCCGGCGCTTAGGCCCACATACATATACTCGCCCAACTTGAACAGCGGATTATCCTTGTAGAGGAAACTGTATATCATCAGGGTGAATCCAACCGCCAGCCAGACCTCAAAAATCTGCATTGTAGTCGGCGCCTCTGTCATTATTCTTTCTCCTATGCCTTTTTCCTTTTGGTCAGGTAAATAATATTTCCGATGATAATCAGGATAATAATCACCGCATGGACAATCGTCTGGGGCTTCATACTGTCCGTAGCCGTTCCCTTTTGCTTGATTAACGTTTCGTATTGGGCCGCGGCGCTCAAGCCGCCCATCAATCCAAGCATCTGGCCTGATTGCAGGAAATGGTAATAGTCAGTCGCCATAACGCCGGTGCATCCGGCGCCTAAAGGCATCTTGCCTTTTTCCTTGCCGAAGATAATCCACTGGTCCACCGCATTGCCGGCCGAGATGCACATTGCGTATTTCATATCCTTGAGCGACTTGATGCCCTTGAATACCGCCATCTCCTTGGTGCTGTTGTCTTTGTAGTCCTTGGGGAAGACGGAAAAAATATCCTCGCTCATCGGCAGGAGGACAGCCACGCCGCCGCCGGTTTTAAACGGCAATATCGCATAGTCAACGCCCGATTGTTTGTGGTGCTTTTCCGCGCCCTTGGTAAAGATGTCTATCAATGTGCCGGAGGCCGGTATACCCCAAATGGTCATTCCGATAACCCTGAGATTCTTCCTGAAGGCATGCTCCAGGATAGCCGTGGCCATCGGCCGCAGTTCCTCGTCCGACGATGGGTCAAAATCAATTGAGATAATAATCGGCGCGCCTTCGGGCAGCGAGTCAATATGGTCATATATGTTCCTGACAACGTTGGACGAGGTTTCGGGCAGGGAAATCTTTTCTTTAAGGAGCACCGGGATAATAATGGCCAGCGCGACCAGCACAAAAATTATCCAGCGGCTGACGTTTAGTTTTTGCTCTTTAATCATTAATCCTTGCCTCCGCCTAAATAGGCGCGTTCAATGCCGAAGATAATCCTCAGTGAAAACGCTATTGAACCCATGGCGATTCCAAATAATATGGCCCGTTTCGCGGCCATATTTGGTATCGTTAAAATCCAGACCATGCCGTCCGGGATAATATTTGATATCATACCGCCTAATGGCGTCTGTCCGAGCATAATGATGACGCCGGCCAAGAGTAGTAATGTGGCTTCCAAAGACCGCGCCCTGAATGCCCGGAATGCGGCCGAGGCGATAAAGAAGCCAATCATAGAAAACATTGTGGCGCTGAACGGGACTATTCCATGATTGAAAACCCACATCAGTGGAGATGCCTCCTTGACGCCGGTGATTCTGTACCACGGCAGGTCGGCCGGCGCAGGTTGCGGCAGGGGCGAGAGCCAGTTGATAATTGACGGGCCGAACCCGGCGCATAAAGCGGCCAGAAAGGTGATGAATATCACGATGCTGAATCCCCATCCGGCTGAACCGCGGGAAATGCTTGTATAATGGAAATGCAGCAAACTGTATATCCCAAGCAACAGGGAAATACTGACAATAATTCTTATCCAGTTCGTAACATAAGTAAGAAAGTCCTGCGATACCTGATGCGGTATAAAATACTGGACGATAAATAAGACGCCCATTATAAAGGCCACAACTAAAGGTAACTGACGTTTCAGCATAGTTTAATCAAAAAACCTTAAACAGGTTGACGATAAAGGCCACTCCGGCATTGCTCAATATTGAACCGACAATAATAATGGCGATAATAAATCCTTTTCCGTAATCCTGGCCTTTAAGTGAGCCCAGTTGCAGCGGTTCGCGGGAAAGATATGCCGAGGCCGCATATAATTCCTCGCCCATCAGGGTATAATCGCAGGTAGTGATAAAGAACGGCAACTGGGTGATTGAATCGGTGCCGGCAATCTGCATAGCGCCGGTGGCCGCGCCGGTCTCGGCAATCAACAATGATTCGGCATAATAATACCCCATATACAGGTTGGCGGCCGGTTTATGGCGGACAATCAGGCCGTCCACCGCGGCCGCATAGGCGAACTGGTCATTGGTGATGAAGAAAATATTGTCTTCCTTAAAGGCGTCAGGACGTCCGGCTTCAACATACGCCTCCTTGACCACCTCCTGGCAGACCGACATCACAATCGGGTCATAGCAGGGGACTTTAATCTGGGAGTCGTAGTTGGCAACCTTGCGCGCTACCTTGCCCAAAATGCTGGTTGAGGCAATCGTGGAAAGCGAATCCATGCCGTGCAGTCCGTTCAGATAAAGAATCGGCTTGCCCATCTCGGTCGCCCGGCCGATGGTTTCTTCTATCGCATCCAGTCCGGGAATGTGCCGGATAAAGAGGTTCGGGTTGTTACGGGCCAGTCGGATAAAAAACAATATCAGGAACGAAAAACCGGCCACGAAAACCAGTATGTAGACCTTGGAGGTGTCAAACCAGTTGCCATTCGGCGCTGATGAAACTATAGATGATTCTACCGTATTCGCGCCATCTGTAACTGCCAGTTTAAAATATACAGTAGTAGTGATGCTTTCAAGCAGGCCTTCGATTTTGTTCGCCTCAAAGAAATGCCAGCGTTTGTTTTCTTCGGAGAGGCCGAAGTAATAGGGGACGTCTGATTTAAATCCGATAGTGGCCGGGAAACGTCCTGTTTCCTGCCAGGGGCCGTCCGGCGACAATGCGCCGTAAATAACATAAGATACGCCCGGCTTGTCATTTTGCTCGGATGCCCGCCAGGTCAAGGCGATTCTCCCTCCGGCATCATTCGGCGCATCAAAGGCGGTCAATTCTTCAGGCGGCGTCAGGGCCGGCTTATCCTGCGCGACGAGAGGCAGAGATATTATTGACAATAATAGGACTATGACAGGTAATCTACATTTCATCGCTTATTTAGTTAATACTTTATCAGATGAATCCAGTCGCCGAATAAGAATTCCAGGCGTCCGATTAAGAGAGAAATACGGGCCATTACTGTATAGCCAAACGAAGCCCCGAAACCGACCATTATGAACAGAATCCCAATCTTACTTGTTGTATTGACGATACCTTTGTGCTCCGATGAAAAGAAGAAGTAAATCATCACGCAAAGTACACCGATTACAATAAGAATGCTGTTTATGTCGGTCATCGGCAACATCGTTCCCTGCAGTTGTTTCAGCAAACTTGCCTGGATTATCAACGGTAAGTTGATGCCGGTGCTGATGCCCAGCATAAAGGCGATAGTAATGCGGCTTAGCCAGTCATATTTCGGGAAAAACCTTGAAACCATCAAGAATCCAATGAGAGTTGGGAAAATCATCACCCAATCGCCTTCTTGGAAAATTGGATTTATTAATCGCGGCAAAACTGCCTGATAGTAGGTTATAACGATTGAGTATCCTACGGATGCTCCAACAAAAAGATGCTCAGCCGCCTTGTAAAGAGGGTTATCCTTATACAAGAATGAATATATAGATAGCGTTAAAAGCGCTGCTATCCAAACATAGATATCAGTTGCCATATAACTTAAGTCCTTTTACGCCGGGTAACAAAATAAGCGATATTACCCACGACTATTAGAATCAGTATCAGTAAATGTGCGATTGATTGCGAGTCCATTCTGATACATCCTTTATCCGGCTTTTCAATCAGGAGTTCATATTCGGCCGCGCTGCGTAAGCCGCCCATCAGGCCGATAATCTGCTTTGTCTGCAGGTATGGATAAAGATCTGCTGCGCCTACAGCGGTAACGCCCACGGCCAAATTAGCATTATACATAGTTACGGCTGTTCCGATATACCCGGTACCTGAAGCTGTATAATCGACAATCAGTCCGATATCTTTATATGTTTTTACGTTTTTCATTACCGGCAGTTCGGCTACTTTAATCCCTTTGTAGTCAGTAGGATATGTTTTATGGATATCCTGGCCCATTCCAAGGGTAACCGGCCCGGTCTGGAACCCCAGATTCACATAATCAACTCCTTCTTGTTTGTTGTATTCTTTGGCCGCCTCTTGTAACGCCATTTCACCGATTCCAACTCCTGTGATACCGAGCGAAACGCAGACCACTTTAATATTCTGTCTGAAACAATGCCTGATAACTGCGAGAGTCATGGGGTATAATTCCGGCATAGTGGATGGGCTATAGGTGATTGAAATCAATACCGTTGATCCTTCGGGCAGTTTTTCAATATGGTCGTAAATTGCCTTGACCGGCGGTTGAATGCCCTTTATCGGTAATCCCATTTTAAATACCAAAGGCAGAAGCACGGCCAGAAATACAAGGGCAAAAATAATGCGCCGGTCTAGTTTTGACAGCATTTCCCAGAATTTCATGATATTCTATTCCTTGCTTCCTAAGTAAGACCTCTCAATGCCAAAGATTATTTTCAGCGATGTTGCGAGCATTCCCAGGCAGATGCCTAAGAGTATTCCCCGTTTCTGCGCCATATTTGGGACTGTCATAATCCACTCTGTAAACGATGGCAATCCATCCCATATAGATGTTCCGAAAGATACCCTGCCTAACATAACAATGAATGCCGTAACCAGGAGAATGGTGGCTACTATGGTTCGGGCTCGGAATGCCCTGAAAGCGGCGGAGGCCATGTAAAACGCCAAGATAGAAAACATGGTGGAATCCAATGGAATAAATACAGATTCGTACGCCTTGGCAAGGGGTACTCCTTTTGCGCCCCAGCCAAAACCAACAATGCACATAAATGCAATCCCGGCAAAAGTGATAACGCTGTAACCCCAACCCTCTCTTTGGTGTGCGATTTTAGCATAGTGCAATTTGAGCAGGCTTGCCAACCCGATCAACAGAAAAAAAGCTCCAATGATAGGCATCCATCTGGTCGTTAATTCAGTAAAGAATATTTGAGCTGGCTGATTTGAACGCGGGATGAAGAACCACATTATCATCACGACTCCGCCGACAAACGTAAGAACCAAAGGTAATTTCCGCTTAAACATATATCTACAGATTAAATAAATTGATAAACCAACAGAACATATCTGTTTGCATTGTAGCGTTCAATGTTGCGCAGATGACGCCGATAACAATTAGTATCATTAATAGGAATTTACTATAATCCTGTCCTTTGAGGGAACCTAATAGTAGTGGTTCTCGTGATAAATAAGCACTGGCCGCGTATAATTCCTCTCCTATCAAGGTATAATCACAGGCGACAAAAAAGAAAGGTAGTTGTGCGACGGCATCAGTCCCGGCAATTTGTATCGCGCCGGTTGATGCACCGGTTTCCGCTAAGAGCAATGATTCCGCCCAAAACATCCCCATATAGAAATTAGTTGCCGGCTTTTCGCGCACCATCAAACCGTCCACTGCCGCCACATATCCGAACTGGCTATCGGTTATAAAGAAAATATTATCCTGCTTGAAGGCGTCAGGACGTCCTTTATTAATATAAGCATTCTTGACGACTTCCTGTTGTATTGTCATCACCAATGGATCGCGACAGGGGACTATTAGTTTGGTGTCAGATTCAGCGGTCTTTTCCGCCACCTTGCCAAGGATATTGATTGCGGCTATTGTAGCCACATCATCCA
This sequence comes from Planctomycetota bacterium, assembly GCA_040753835.1. GTDB lineage: Bacteria > Planctomycetota > MHYJ01 > JACQXL01 > JACQXL01 > JACRIK01. The sequence goes on along the minus strand of JBFMDM010000006.1, from coordinate 3,867 downwards.
ATGTGCTTAATCCCGGCACATAAAGAATCGGTTTACCCATCTCTGTCGCTCGGCCAACGGCTTCCTCTACGGCTTCAAGACCGGCAATCCGCCTGACAAAGAACTCCTTACCCTTCTTAGCGTGGTAGATGAAAAACAAAATTAGGGCCGAGAATATAACGACAAATATCAGAACATTAGTTTTGTTAACCTCATACCAGTCCGAGAATTGGAAAGTAGCCAGGAAAGGGTGTGATTGTGTCAGCAGTGCATTTACTAATCTATAAATCATTGCGGGCATTTTCCCTATATACCACAATTTGTCAAGAAATTAAGTATAATTATTTGGTAAATTCGCCTATCAGTATCTTTTTCTTGTCACCAAAGGTAAATAGTTCTTCGGGCAATTTGGCGCGGACGGCCTGATTCTTCAGGTTCAGTACCATACCGGCCGGCGTTTCACCGCAGGTCTTTTGATTCCGGCGGCCATACTGGGTATAGCAAGGCGAAATCACGTCCATAAACGAGAATCCCTTGTGCATCAGTGCCTTTTTGATGTATTTTACCAATTCACGCACGTGGAAAACCGTGGAGCGGGCGATATAGGTTGCGCCAGCGCCCCAGGCGAGTTTGCACAGGTCAAAGGGCGGTTCGGACGCGCCTTCAGGCGTGGTCGCGGTCTTGGAGCCGCAGGGCGTGGTCGGCGCGACCTGTCCGCCGGTCATTCCATAAATGGAATTATTGGCGCAGATGACGCTCAATTCTATGTTGCGCCGAGCCGCGTGAATCAGGTGATTCCCGCCGATAGCCGAAAGGTCGCCGTCCCCGCTGATTACCACAACCTTCAGCGCCGGATTGAATAACTTGACGCCGGTCGCATAGGCAATAGGCCGGCCGTGGAGCGTATGCAGGGTGTCTGCCGCAAAATGGGGGCTGGGAATCCAGGCCGCGCAACCAATGCCTGAGACAAAGACCATCTTGTCAATGTCCAACGACAATTCGTCTATGGCACGCAGAACCGCCTGCATCAGGATACCGTGCCCACATCCCTGGCAGAACGGGGTCGGAAACGCCTCAGGACGGATATATTTATCTAATTTCATTCAATTTAGTTATAATTTCGCTGGCTGTGATAATCGTGCCGTTGGTTTTACTATATGATAGGACGTCGCATTTACTAAACCTCTGCACCTCGCGAATTACCTGACCCTGGTTCATCTCGGGAACGAGAATTTTCTTAACGGTAGGGGACAGCCCTTGGAATACACTTTCCGGGAAAGGCCAGAGCGTTTTCAGGCGGAGGAGACCAACCTTGCGATTATCCGCTCGCGCAATCTGGATGGCTCTTAAGGAGCTCCGGGCTGTAAATCCGTATGCAACAACTAAGGTCTCGGCATCATCAGTATAATGCTGTTCATACGAAGTAATCTTATCCGCATCTTGTCTAACCTTATTGCAAAAACGGCTGACTGATTTGGCTTGGAATTCCGGTGATTGCGTCTTACGATAGCCCCAGTGGTCGTGTGTCGAGCCGGTTACTGATAGTTTCTGGCCCTGTCCGAACATCGGCATCGGCGTGACGCTGTTGTCTTTTAGATTGCCGAATGGCGGAAGGTTGGTCTTAGCCGCGCGCTCAACAACCGAAATGTTGTCGGCCAATATCGCTGACTCCCTGATATGTCCAACTGCCTCGTCAGCCAGCAGAAAGACCGGAATGCGATATGTCTCGGCAAAGTTGAATGCCTGGACCGTCATCTCGTACATCTCAGCAACCGACCAGGGCGATAGGGCAATGATTTCATAGTCACCGGATGCGCCCCAACGAACCTGCATCACATCGCCTGAGGCCGGCTTGGTGGCCTGTCCGGTGGAAGGACCGGCGCGCTGGACATCCACAATCACGCAGGGCGTCTCGGTCATTATGGCATAACCGATATTCTCCAGCATCAGGGTCAGACCAGGGCCGGAAGTGGCGGTCATTGCCTTGGCGCCGGCCCAGGCCGCTCCGATGATAGCGCCCATTGAGCCGATTTCATCCTCCATCTGGACAAAGACGCCATTCACCTTGGGCAATTCACGAGCCATCTGTTCCATTATCTCGCTTGAGGGCGTGATTGGGTAGCCGGCATAGAATCTGCATCCGGCCTTGATGGCGCCCATGGCGCAGGCCTCATTTCCTTGAAGGAATTGTTGCATCTTTTACACTCGTAACTTCTATCGCCAGGTCAGGGCAGTGCAGTTCGCATTCCATACAGCCGATGCACTTGGCCTGGTCAATGACCTGGGCCAACAGATAGCCGCTGGCCATCGGCTCTTTGGACATAGCCAACACCTTTTTCGGGCATATCTCAACGCAGATAGCGCAACCCTTGCAACGGTTATCCTTTATCTGTATCGCAAATTGTTTCATTAAACCTTACGCAACACCTTGCCCATTATCTCCATGGCCACGTCAATATCGCTCTTGGTGATAATCAGAGGCGGTGAAAACCTGATATTATTCTCTCCGCAGCCGACCAGGAGAATGCCGCTCTTAAAGCATTCGTTGACAATCTTGGTTCGCTTTTCCAGGTCCTTGGCCTTGGTCTTGCGGTTCTTTACTATTTCAATACCGACCATCAGACCCTTGCCGCGCACATCTCCGACAAAGTCGTACTTATTCTGCAAGCCCTTGAGCCGTTTTAATAGGTAATCGCCCGTGCTTCGTGCATTAGCAATGAGCGAGTCATTGAGCATTTCAATGGTCTTCAAGGCGGCCGCACAGCAGACCGGATTGCCGCCAAAAGTATTGGCATGCGCGCCGGCCGGCCAGGTCATTATGCTGGCCTTGGCAACCATGGCGCTCAAAGGCATACCCGAGGCGATTCCCTTGGCAATGCAAACCATATCCGGCTCCACTTTCCAGTGCTCAATGGCGAACATCTTTCCGGTCCGGCCTAACCCGGATTGGATTTCATCCACGATTAGAAGAATTCCGTGTTTGGCAGTGAGTGCCCTGAGTTTTTGCATATATCCATCCGGCGGAACTACATAACCGCCTTCGCCCTGGATGGGTTCAATAACCACGGCGGCCACATCATCAGCCGGCGCCACTTTATTAAAGATAACATCTTCCAGATATGACAGGCAGGCAAAGTTGCATTTGGGATAAGTCAGGTTAAACAAGCATCGGTAACAATACGGGTAGGGGATATGGGTTACCTCGGAAAGCATGGGCGAGAAATGGCGTCTCTGCGCGGCCTTGCTGGCGGTAAGCGACAGCGCGCCCATAGTCCTTCCATGGAACGAGCCGATATAGGCAATCATTCTGGGCCGGCGGGTATGATATCGGGCTAATTTAATCGCCGCCTCAATGGCTTCGGTTCCGGTGCAGGCCAGGAACGCCTTCTTGGCGAATTTACCGGGCGTAATCTGGCAGACCGCCTCGGCTAAATCTGACTGCCAGCGGTAATAAAAGTCAGCGCCTATCATATGAATCAACTGTTCGGCCTGTTCCTTGATGACACGGACCACTTCAGGATGGCTGTGCCCAGTCGCATTGACTGCCACGCCTGCATTCATATCCATATAGCGGTTACCATCCGGGTCTTCAACCATCATCCCGTAGCCGCGCTCGGCCACGAACGGATATCCGCGCGTACAGGACGGCGAAACATATTTTTTATCTTTGGCTAAGACCTTCCTGGCCTCAGGTCCGGGCGGGGTTACTTTAATTAGGGGGCGGTTTGAATCTTTTTGCAGCATGCTGTCATTCCTTTCTACGTGAACTCAATCACAATGCTGTTATTCCCTCGTTTCTACTGTCATTCCTAACCCTTGAAACGTTCACTATAGTACGAAATTTAACTTTCTGTAAAGAAATTCTCGTCTTAATAATTGACTCGCTTA
>JBFMDM010000005.1:0-47540 GCA_040753835.1 Planctomycetota bacterium | reverse complement strand
CCCTCTTTATCCCGTATGGGATTACGGCGTGGTTATGCCGACCTGTATATGCAGGTATAACAAGCCACTTCCATCCACCTGCCAGGAGCAGAAGCACTTGTCCGGTGCCGGTGCAGGGACAAAGACATCGCACCTTGTCGCGTCTCTTAACTTGGTTAAGAGCGAGGCATTGACCGTGTTCTCAGCATTACGCGCATCCTCCTGCAGGGCCTGGTTTATGACCAGTTGTCCGCCCTGGATAAGACGTTGCTGGATAGCGGCCTTGACCGCGTTGACTTCCCGTGGCACAGTGATGTTGTAGGGCGCGCCGTCGGCATAATCGGTTTCCCGAATCCAACCTTGTGCCCTTTCATCACCGACCAGGTAATAAGCGGCAATCGGTGCCACCGAACGACCGCGGATTTTATCACCCGTGAGCCGTAAGGTCTTGTCTGCCACCTGTAATGCCCAGCGAATCTTGGACCCATCAATCCGTCTCTTGAACTCCTTGGCAACGACTCCGTCAACCGTGGCAAATGCCTGATTGATTTTATCGTTCCAGAAGTTGAAAGCCCTGCCGAGGTTTTCAGCATGACTGCCTCTTATTCCCTCAGCCGGACGTCCTTTCTTAGAGACATAGCCGCTCGGCACATAAAGGGCATAGCCCTTAGTAGCCGGGTCAGCCACTTTCAAGATATAGGTTCCGTCATCCGGAATCTTTGCCTGTCTGCGTGAGTTGATGCGCTCGGCATTGTTCTTCAAGCCATCCGCCCACTTATCAGGCATATCACCGGAGACCTCCCAGGTTACCGGCACATACAGTTTCAGTTCAAACTTCTTGGTAAACATAGTAGTTTCCTTTCCTGTTGCCACAGAGGCACAGAGGACAGGGAGTCCGTTAGTTGGGCGGACTATGTCCATCTGTGTTTATCTGTGGTTTTCTTTCTGTTTAAGGTTGGCAAGGGCTTCAAGCCACGTCGGAAACCGTTTCCCCTGTCACCCTTACAGGGGTCGCGGTAGGGTGATTCCTACGGTGGCTTCAGTCCTTGCCTTTCCTCTAATATATACTCCGTATGACCCCCCTGCCTTTTGGGGAAATATTTAGGATTTTTTAGCAGATATTTTATGGTTTGATGTAACTCCAGGAATGATAAAGGATTAGAAAATAGGGAATCTTGCAGAATTATTGCGAAATGTTTATGTAAGCGGATTGAGCAGATTGAACAGATAAATACGGATTTTATACTTGACCTGAAAAAGTCAATTGGTATATTGAAATGATGAAGCAAAAGACAATCCTGTTTACTGAACGACCTTGGCAGTCCAGGGACATTTTTTCTACCCATTACCTGACCGAACGTCTTTTGCTATCCGGAGATAAATACTGGCCGTCCGATGATAAAGTCAAACCCGTCTATGATTCTATCAAAGCCATTTATGATAAGCATATTGTGAGATTGTGGAAGGCAGATGAACCGGATAATGAAGATATTTTTATTACTCCTGTATTTGAACTATTAGGGTTTGGCTATGCCAAACGGAAAGCGGTTCCGGGGGCTAAAGATACGCCTGATTATCTGCTCTATCCGGATAAAACTATTCGTGAGAAACTGCTTGGCGAACCCAAGAAAGAACAATATGCCGAAGCCCTGACCATTGCCGAAGCCAAACGTTGGGACCATTCGCTTGATGAACCCGCCACCGGCACACGCAAAGAATCCAAGACCAAATCCGGCGAATATCCTTACCAGCAAATCAGACGCTATCTGGATAGAATAGAAAGCCCCAATATCCGCTGGGGGATTCTTACCAATGGTAAAGAATGGCGGCTTTATCTTAAAGAAGGTCCTCCCAGAAGATTCTTTGAGATAAGTTTAGAACAGGATAAACAATTTGTCTCATTAGAGTACTTCCGTTATTTCTATGCCTTGTTCCGACCGGAGGCTTTTATCCCTGATGGTTCAGGCCGATGCCCGCTTGATGATATCTATAATCAATCCCTCCAATTCTACGAAGAGGTGGAAAAAGACCTGAAAGAAAAGGTGTTTGAATGCCTTGAATCTTTGGCAGAAGGATTTATTTCCTATAGCGATAATAACCTCTCTACTAAACAATCTGATTTGGATGAAATCTACAAGAATTCTCTTATTTTCTTATATCGGATTCTATTTGTCCTTAATGCCGAAGCCCGGGACCTATTATCCACCCATCCGCAGAGCAATTACTATAAAAACTGCGGTCTCCAGCGTCTTAAAGAGGAAATCAAAGGCCAGCTCAATACCTATACCGCAGAAACCACTAAACTATATCATCATCTCTCTGAACTATTTCACCTCGTAAATAACGGAAGTTCTGAGATGAAGATTCCTGCCTATAACGGCGGCTTATTTGACCCTGAACGCTATCAATTTCTGGAGCAGAAGAAACTTCCAGACAAGACCGTTGCCGGGGTTATTTATAAACTCGCCTTTCGTGAAGATAAGAAAAAAGAGGTCTATAGCCTTGACTACAAAGAACTCGGCGAACGGCATTTAGGCTCTATTTATGAAGCCATTCTGGAACAAAAATTAGTCAAGAAGAACGGTTCGGTTACCCTCGTGAATGATAAAGGCGAACGCAAAGCCACCGGCGCCTATTTTACACCGGATTACATCGTCAAATACATCGTCCAAAACACCGTCGGTTCTCTTGTTAAACAAATTGATAAAAATCTATGTCAATCTGTGAAATCTGTGGTTAAAGACGACTCCTTCGCCAACGAAATCCTCAAACTAAAAATCCTTGACCCGGCAATGGGTTCAGGCCATTTCCTTGTAGAAACACTGGACTATCTGGCAGAAGAAATCGCCTCGCATCCTACTACCCAGTCAAAGACCGAACAAGGGAAGGATGAAGATGAGGTCAAGTTCTGGAAACGGCGGATTGTGGAATCCTGTATCTTTGGGGTTGATATAAAGGATTTGGCGGTAGAACTTGCCAAACTATCCTTGTGGCTGAAGACCGTAGACCGAAGCCAGCCCTTGAGTTTCCTTGACCATCATCTCAAACCCGGTAACTCCCTAATAGGTGCAAAGATACAGGACTTAAGAAGTTTACCTACCACCAAGACACGAAGAGAGAAAACAGAATTAGAAGGAATACCTAAACTTGACATCTTCCCGGAAGGGGATTTGCTCAAGGATTTATCACATTCTGTCCTGGAATTCCTGAGGATTGCAATGAGTCCGTCTACGGAACGGAAACACATCAAGGAAAAAGAAAAACTCTTTGCCGGGATAAATAAGGAACATCTGGATAAATACCGCCGGGTCGCCAACCTCTGGACCAGTGTCTATTTTGGGAACGAAATAACATCTACTAAACCAATCAAATGGGTTTCAGATATTGATGGTAAGGAAATGACCTTTTCCCAGGGGTCAAAGATTACACTTATTCCGGGGATATATAATGAGTTATCTAAACATATTCTGAATAACGCAAGGGTTTCTAATCAATCCTTTCTAAAACTTATTGATAACGCTGAAGCAATTACTAAAGATAAACACTTTTTCCATTGGGAGTTGGAATTCCCTGAGGTCTTCTTTAACGAGGACGGCTCGACCAAGACCAATCCGGGCTTTGATGCGGTTATCGGCAATCCGCCTCACGGAGGAGAACTTGATCCTCCAGAAAAGATGTCTATGTTAAAAGACCTATTACCAAGTTATAAAGTTGGTAATGAATCAGCCGCAATATTTGCATTAACAGGGCATGAATTATTAAGGTCAAATAGTGGTCTTGGTTTTGTGATGCCTAAACCTCTTTCTTATAATGATGGTTGGACAGAATTGAGGAAATTTATATATGAGAAATCCGCCCTTAAAAATCTTATAGATTTAGGATGCACTTTTGAAGGCCAACTTCAAGAGCAAATAATTCTTATTATTCAGAAGGTGTTTTCTGCAGATAAGAATAATCTCTACTATAAAACGGGATGGTTAAATAAGTCTAAAACTACAATAACTGAAACATCAGAGGTTCCAGTCAATATCTACCAAATACTAACCATGTTCCCTCTGGCTTTAACAGATGACGAGATTTATATCTATCGTAAGTTAAGCAAATCCGAGAAGTACTCAACATTAGCATTTATATCTGCACACCGAGGACTTCCTTTTAAGTATTTATCCTCTAAAGGAACTCCTGCGATTGAAAAAAGAGATATTGAACGGTATGTTATTTCCGATGAGACAAGATATTTTGTTAAAGAAACAGAGGTTCCCCCATCATTATTGAACAAGATAAACAAACCCAAAATAATCGCACAACGAATTCTTAGCTTTACAACAGAACCATATACACTCCTGCCTAAAGCAGTTGTAGATTGTAAAGGGTTGCTTTGTACAGAAACTAGTGAATGTATTTACCTCAAGAGCAGACATTATTCGTCAAAGTTTATATGTGCCTTATTGAATTCCGGATTCATTAGTTGGTTCTTAAGTCGTTTTGTCTACACCAAACGATTTGAAACATCAAAGGATTTTGATGCGGAGTATATTAAGAGAATTATTATTCCCCGCATTGCCTTTGTCACGCCGGCCAAGGAGCGGGAAAGAATTGTGAATAAAGCAAAAGATTTATATAAAAGGGGTAAATAAATGGTATTGAAATTACCATATAAGAATGCAGAAGAATTTGATAAGGATTTGTCTAAGATTACGTTGGCAAATGATGGGGACGGTTACGAACGGGCTTTCTGGCCGTATATCAACCAGAGATTTCCTAATTATGAGAAGTTCTGGCGAAAGCATATCGTCCCCTTAACCAAACGGATAGAATTAGACAGAGGGCATTCTGAACGAGTTCGGTTGAGAGATAATATTCCAGAGAAAATGGGAATAATTTCAATGGTTCATTACTCTGTATTTATAAACCTTATTCAAGCATATAAAAGATTAGAAAATCCAGATTTGTCCTATTTTGAGGATTTTTATACACATTTAGTTTCGGCTTGTGATTTGGCAGAGGATTTTTGGCTTAAAATATATCTACTGATTAATGAATGCACCGGAAACCAGTCTAAAACAATGCAACAATTAACTGAAGATGAATTTGTAAAATTGGCTAGAGAATTCTATAACTCCGATTATCGCAAAATATATGAGCATTACCATAAAAAAGGAAAGCGAATGCCTATTTATATTCCGCATATCCCGGATATCGTGAAAGAATTCTTTGATGGCTCAAACCCCAACCAACAATATAAAGAATATCTTGAATTCTCTACGGGAAACAAAGGTATTAGGCAATATAGAAATAAAATTGTCCATAATTCTCAAATAGGGAAAATAATGGTTTTGGTCCCTAAAAAGGAAGCGATTAGTAAATATGATACTTGGTGGAAGGTATTTAATGTCCAAACTGAAGAGGAGCAATTAAGGGCTGATTTTATACACCCTATAGAACAAATGGTTACTGATATAGTAAAATTAGAAACTTTATTTAATAATCTTTGGGATGTTATTTTGCAAAAGATGGAGACATTAAGAAGCAATCGGAACTACCTTAAATTACAAGATATTGAATTCTTAGATAATTATCAAGATGGTAATATGGCAAAACAACTTGATAAGCCACCGGATGCGCCACCAATATACCAAAATTATCTTGGTTCGGGTATAGGCGGAATAGGCAGTAGCGTTTCTCCAACTTCTATTCCACTAAGTGCAATGACTGAAAAGGATATTATTAAGAAGAAGTAGAAAAACTTATATCAGGAGAATAGTTATGATGTACAAAATAATTAGACCGCTGGACACAGACGAAAATTCATTAAAGCATATCATTAACTGGCATTGTGGTATTAATTATGATTGCTGGAAATTACATAGCCGTGAGATGGCTGATAAGGTTATCAGTTCCTTGTCCCAAATAGAAGGCAAGTCATCGGAAGAAATAGAGCAAGATGTCGTGGGTGCTAACCTGATGCTATACGGCTCTATTCGTAAAATGTTTGAATCCATAAAGGAGAAATCTGGTTTTGATATTCAAGATGTATTACCAGAGAGTACCAGAATAGAAATAATCCGGGAAGCCCTTAAAAGCGAGGATACTATCAAAGAGGCATTTGCCGGTTTATCAACTTCAGAATTAGAAATGTTATATGAAATACTATACGATACATTAGAATCTCGGGGAAGCGAGGCAATTTAACATAATTCTTTTCGGTAGGGAGGTGGTTCGTGTGATGCCAAAGGCACATCCCCGCCCCGCAGGGCGAACCTCCCGCCCCGAAGGGCGAGGCTCGCCAGAGGCGGCGCCTAAGGCGGGAGGCTCGCCTAAGGCGGCGCCTTGGGCGTGACCGGAGGCAGACCTGGCGGGATTGAGGTTAGGTAGTTATGAAATATTATTTCTTTTTAGATGAAACCGGCGACCACGGCTTGAGTTATGTAGATAAGAATTTCCCGTTATTTCTGCTATGTGGGTGTCTTTTTAGAGAAGACCACTTAAAAGAAACAGTAGATAAAATAAACGCCTTCAAACAGAAATATTTTAAGACCACTGAAGTTTTTCTACACTCCAGAGAAATAAGAAAATGCGAAGGGACATTTCAGATACTGTTTAATCTGGATATTAAGGCTGGTTTTTATAATGATTTAAACGAGATTATAGAAAAAGGTATATTTCAGATTATCGGAGCCGGTATCAATAAGGAAGAGCATATCAAGAAATATGGTCGGGGCGCTAAAGACCCTTATTCCCTTGCCTTATCTTTTATTATAGAAAGACTTATTTTTTGTCTGGACGTGCCGGATAAAGATGCCATAATAGAAATATGCGTAGAAGAGCGTGGCAGAAAAGAAGACCAAAGACTCATATCTGATTTTAATTCTATATTAGATAGAGGCACATTTTATATCACGTCACAGAGATTGCAATACAAAATCAAGAAAATTGAATTCTATAGCAAAAAGGATAATCTTATTGGATTACAAATAGCGGATTTGTGTGCTTACCCATTAGCCCGGCATATATTAAATCCGAAAGAGCCGTATATACCTTTTAAGATTATTGAAAAGAAGATTTATTGTGATAAAAATGGTAAATATGATGGGTGGGGACTTAAGATATTCCCATAAAGTAAAAAGCCCCCTCTTTTGGAGGAGGCCCCTTACCGACCGGGAGACACCCCGATCCCATTTATGAAAATGTTTAGTGTAACCTTGCGGCCCCTCTCGGCGACTATCTTACAGATAGTTTATCCCGCCAGACCAGGGCGAGACGCTTAGATAGGCCTTACCCGCTTGTATTTAATATAGACTATCTTACTAAAATGTCAAGAAGAAAATAAGATTTTTAGTAAAATATTTTCAGGAGATATAGAATGCCTGATTTTACGGAATTACTTGAATTAGTAGATGAGTGTCTTGAGAAAAAGCATCAGCCGGACGCTGAACTGGTCAGGAAGCATAATGCCGACCCGCTGAATAAGGGCTATCAGATAAAAGTTGGTGAGAAGGTAGAGCGGACTGATGTGGTCCACGATATCCTGGTCCACCTTGCCGAAGAGATGATGGCGATGCACAAGACCAAACAGGAAGAGATAAAAGGATTCCTCAAATATCTGGAACGTCGAATCGGTAAAGATGCAGACGACCTCAAAGGCAAGACTAAGATTAAAGAGTATTACGACACAAGTTTTAATGATTTGATAAAGGTGTTAGGCAATAACAATATTAAACTGAAACGGGCGGATGAAGAACAAATAGAGATAGAGTTTAATAAGAGTGTAAATAAACTCAAGCCATTGATGGAGCAAATTTCTGCAACAGATAACCTTATTGACCAGATTGTCTACAAGCTCTACGGCTTAACTCAGGAAGAAATTAAGATTATAAAGGGTTCGTAAGACCCAAAATGACCACCTTCCCGAATTGATGCCCCTTATCTGACAAGGACTTAGGACAGTAGGGGGTGTAGTCCCCCCAACTACACTGTCCCCCTGCCTTACCTACATACCAATCCTGAATACCTTACACTATGCACCGCTTTTACCTACCCATTGTCTCTAATCCAGGGACCTATGGTATCCAATCCAGAGACCTATGGTATCCAATCCAGAGACCTACGGTATCTAATCCAGGAACCCATAGCATCTAATCCAGAGACCCATTGTCTCTAATCCAGAGACCCATTGTCTCTAATCCAGAGACCTATGGTATTTAATCCAGGAACCCATAGCATCTAATCCAGAGACCTATGGTATCTAATTCAGGAACCCATAGCATCTAATCAAGAGACCTATAGTATCCAATTCAGGAACCTATGGTATCTAATTTAGGGTCAGGGAGCGTGGAGTTTTTGTTGACTTCTCTGTATATTTTTGTAGAGATGAGTTATGTCCCAGGACATAAGAACCGATGAACAATTAGTCGCCGCATATCTTTCAGGCGAGAAGACCGCCTTTGATGAAATAGTCAACCGTTACCAGGAACGGTTGGTCTGGTTCGCCCAGAACAAGGTCGGTAATTTTCACGATGCCCAGGAAGTGGTTCAGGATGCCTGGCTTAAGGTCTGGCAGAAACTCGCTGACTTTGACGATACCCGCAAGTTCTCCTCGTTCCTGTATAAAATCTGCCACGATGAATGTTTCAATAAACTCCGTCAACGGGGCCGGGAACGATTTACAGCATTTTCCCAATTGCCTGACAACATAGAGAAATTAAGACCCAGTCCCTTGAAGGAAGTGGCTGAGTCAATGGAGGCGCGCTTCAGAATCCTGGCTGTCCTGACCAAGATGGAGCGCAAACTCTGGGAACTGGTCGTAACCAAAAACTGGAAATACGAGGCCATCGCCCAGGATGAACCAATGTTCAGGGATAAAAGTGTTGAAGAACTCAGGACGATGTTCGGTGAGGTCTATCGCAAGGTCTGGGAACAGCGCAACAAGGAAGTGGCCAAATGGAAGCCACAGATTACACGGATTAAAGGAGGAAAGAAAGATGAATAAAGATTGTAGTAAATTCCAATCCGACATAGCGGACTATACCCTGGGCCGCTACGAGTATATCAGGGATTACGAGGCATTCTTCAGACATCTTGAGGAATGCGCGGACTGCCGCAACGAACTATTCGGGATGAAGGACTACATATTCCAGACCCAGAAGGCCGAAGGTCTCTCACCCGAATTTACCAAACGGGTTGAGAAAATCAAAGAGATGGCGCGCAAAGGGCCATATCAGGCGCCGCCTACACCAGGGCCTGCTTTTCGTGATGCCATAAAACAGGGTGTCTCATTATATACGCAGGGTAAATATATAGAAGCCAAGAACATCTTTGACGGACTGGTCAGCGCTTTATCATCTGATAAAAACCGGTCCGAAGACGATACCGGGACGCTGTCTGATGTCTACTACCATTTGGGTCTGTGTTATGAGCGGCTCAATAACACGGCCGATGCCCTGAGCAATTTCTCCAGGGCCATAGAACTTTCGCCCTACGACGCGGACCCGTATTATCACCGGGCCGTGATTTATATGCTGATGAACCAGAATCAGCAGGCCTTGAGCGACTTATCATCCGCCATCCGGCATAACCCTGATTACACTGAGGCGTATTTTGACCGGGCCAATATCCACTTTATGGCCGGCCGCTTCCAGGAGGCGCTGGACGATTGCGGGAAAGGATTGGCTATTGAGCCGGTCATCCCTTATTTCTATGTCTTGAGGGCAATGGTCTATGAGATTACGGGCCGGTATAAACAGGCCGTTGAGGATTGCAGCGCCGGGCTCAAGGAATTCCCGGATGATATGAAAATCCGGATGATACTGTATAGTATCCGGGGTCGGGCCTACGGGCTTCTGAAGGAATACAGCCAATCAATATCCGACTTCAGCCGGCTGGTGGAACTTACCCCAAAGAACGCCAGTCCCTATTATTACCGCGGACTGGTCTATGCCGGCTCCGGCAAACTGGATAAGGCGATTACGGACTTTAAGAAGGCATTGGAACTAAAACCAGGCAATGCGGAAATAACCGACTCGCTTATCCGGGCCGAGCAGGAACTGAAAGCAAAGGAGATGCAAGAGCGCCTGAAGCGGAAAGAGAAAGCCATAGCGACAAAATACGCCAAACAAAAGGACTACGAGGCCGAAATCAACCAACTCAAGGGCGAGATAAAGACCATAAAGGAACTGCTGATAGAAATCGTCCGGCCCAGGCCGGAATATTCCATACCGTTGCCCAAACCGGAGACGGACATATTCAGGATGCCTCTAATGGACAATCCCATCCGGCCGCCCATTATTATGCCGATACCGGAAAAGCCGTCTAACAGGGAAGAAAGACGGTAATGCCTTCAGTTAACCGGTTGATTCTTCAATGGCCGAGGCGCTCCGCTCCAATCAACTGGGGCGGCCCTGCCCTTATCAATCGGAGCGGGGCAATTAACAGAGCGGGGCGCCGTTGTCGGTGGTTTCCTCTGCTGTAGTCGGCGCGGGTTTCTCGTCCGCGGCCTTCTTAATCGGCTTGGCGTTCTTGCAGTCCGGATAACCCGAACAGGCAATGAACTTGCTCCGGCGGCGGTTGTATCGCACCACCATCGGCTTGCCGCATTTCTCGCAGACCTCGTCGGTCTTTTCCGGCTCTTGCTTGGGCTTGAGCGAGACCGTGTACCGGCATTCCGGGAACGACGAACAGGCCAGGAACTTGCCGAACCTGGACCAGCGCTCCACCATCGGCTTGCCGCACTTGGGACAATTGCCGCCGTTCTGTTTGCCTTTTTCGCTGGTCATCTCGGCCTGGGCCTTTTCCAAATCACGGGCAAAGGGCTCGTAGAATTCCTTGAGCGTGGACACCCATTCCTTCCGGTCTTCCTCTATCAAGTCCAGTTCCTCCTCTATCCGGGCTGTGAACTGGGTGTTGATGATATCGTCAAAGAACGGGACTAATTTATCGTTGACCAGTATGCCAAGTTCGGTGGGTTCAAGTTGCCGGCTCCTTTTCAGGGCATAGCCCCGGTCCTGGATGGTGGATATAATCGGGGCGTAGGTTGAGGGCCGGCCGATGCCGTATTTTTCCAGGACCTTGACCAGCGAGGCCTCGGTATAACGGGGCGGCGGCTCGGTGAATGACTGCGAGGAATTAATCTGAGCCACGTCCAGTTTAACGCCCTCATTCAATGCGGGCAGTAATTGCTCCTCAGGGTTATAAAGCGTCAGGAATCCTTTGGATACCAGCCGGCGCTCGTTCGCGCTCCAGAGGCATCGTTCTACCTTAATCTGCTCACGTATCAACGTCTGGTCTATGGTCTCATTGAGTATATCAATTATCCTGGCGGTCAATGTCTTGTCTTCCCGCTCCGATGTCATATCGGAGCGAGGTTCGCCTGAAAAGGCGGCAGGATTCTTTCCCAGCGACTCCAGTATTTTTCTGGCGGCGTCATCGTCTTCCCTGTTCCTGCCCAAAATGGTTATTATTTTCTCCAGTATTGCGCCGTTCTGGTTTTCTCCAATAATAGTCAGTATCTTTTCGGCAATATGCCTGCGTCTCTTGTCGTTGGAGAAGATTTCCAGTTCGCAGGACGCGGTCCCTTCGGGTTCTAATGGCTGGCTTGAGCGAGATTCAATCTCTACTGACTTGCTCTTCCAGGTCGCCGGCTTCATCTGGGTCGCCACGAACCGTTTCCAGATGAGGGTATAGAGTTTATACTGGTCCTTGGAGAGATACTGGGCAATGCTCTCCGGCGTCTTGTCCGGATAGGTCGGCCTGATGGCCTCGTGCGCCTGCTGGGATTGTTTGCTCGGCCTGTAACGGCGCGGTTCTGAATGAAGCAATCCCTCTCCGTAGCGCCGGCTGATGAATTTGCGGCATCCGCTGATGGCCAGTTCGCTCATCCGGACCGAGTCCGTGCGCATATAGGTAATCAGGCCGGTCGGGCCTTCAGGCAGGTCCACGCCCTCGTATAACTGCTGGGCAATCAGCATCGTCTTCCTGGGGCTGAAATTGAGTTTGATGGATGCGGTCTGCTGGAGCGTGCTGGTGATAAAGGGCGGCGCCGGGTGCTGGTTGCTTTCCTTCTCGGTTATTCCCAGTACCCGGAAATCGCTCTTTTTAAGATAGTCAACCAGTTTGCCGGACTGCGCCTCTGAGCCAATCCAGAGGTTTGCGCTTCCATCCAGGGGACTGCCTACATTGGCATCATTCAGTTTGTTCAGTAGCGCAAGAAAGGTGCTCTTTTCTCCTGCCGACAGGTCAGCGCTGATTTTCCAGTGTTCATGGGGCTTGAACGACCTGATTTCCTTTTCCCGTTCCACAACCAGCCGGAGCGCCACGGACTGGACTCGTCCGGCCGAGAGGCCCCTGGTTATCTTGTCCCAGAGAAGCGGGGAAAGTTTGTAGCCCATAATCCGGTCCAGGAAACGTCTGGTCTGCTGGGCGTTGACCAAACTGGTGGAGATTTTCCTGGGCCGGCTGAAGGCCTCTTTGACAGCCGGTGCGGTAATCTCGTCAAAACTCACCCGCCAGAACCGGCTGGGCGGCACGCCCATAATTTCTGAGAGATGCCAGGCAATGGCCTCGCCTTCCCGGTCCGGGTCAGTGGCCAGGTACACGCCCTTAGAGCCGGCCGCTATCTTCTTCAGTTCGTTCACGTTCTTTATCTGCTTGCGTATGGTTATATAGCCCGGCTTGAAATTATCGTCAATATCTATGCCCAATTTGCTTTTTGGCAGGTCGCGGATGTGTCCGTATGAGGAGCGGATGATGTAATCGTCGCCCAGAATCTTGCCGATGGTTTTGGTCTTGGCCGGCGATTCCACGATAACCAGCGCCTTTGAGGCGGCGCCAGAATCACGCGCTGGAGCCGGTTTTTTGCCTTTGGCCGTCGGCTTCGCCTTTGATGGACCACCTGCGCTAACTGTTGTCTTTTTCTTCGCCTTCTTCTTCATCTTCGTTCCGCTCCAGTTGGTGCTCGCGGTCACGCGTAGCGTGTTCGCTGACCCCCCATTCGCTGGGTGGTAAACTCTGCATCCATTCGTCTTCCCTTTTCATTTCCTCTTTCCGGGATTTGGTTCTCACGAGGATAACAAAAAATACTACTATAGCAAGAAATCCGATAAGAATATAAAAATAATATTCCATTAGAGTTTGTTAGAGCGAAGCGAGTTATCCAGCCGAAGGCGGATCCGCCTCCCGCCAAAGGCGGGTCGCCTCTGGTGACTGGCGGACAAACTCTTATGTCTCGCAGAATTGCGGGACCACCTTCCACTCCCGCCGAAAACGAGGCTCGCCCATCAGGGCGGCACTACAAGATTACAGTGTGTAGTCAACCCCATAGTTACACATATTTTTTAGGGAAATTATTACACAGTTTACCATAAATATCGGGCCTTGCTTCTCCTGGTAATTGCGTATAATATAGCATTACGGAAAGGAGAAGTCAAGAGCGGCTGGCAATAGAAACAATATTATTGACAAAAGCGTTATGTTATTATACAGATTATCAGGAGGCAAGAGTCCCGATATTAAATAGGGAAAGTGTGAAAACATTTCCAGGCCAGATTGTGTAACAAGCTATGAGGCAGTACTAGGGCAATCTAAACCCCAAAAGAAAATGGGTACTCGACGAGACAGTTCCATGCAAAAATTAACTATAAATCCTTTACGATTTTACGAATAAGTAAAGAAAGGATTGGGAAGATGGAATTATTTTTTGACATCGGATTGGATAAGAAATCATTAGCGCCTGCCGAGAAATCTTCATCACTTGAGAATCTTCAGATAATAGAAATATCTATTTTGCTTCTTGTTTGCCTTGCAGCCGTTCTGCCTGATTTGTGTATAGGTGCCGAGCAAGAAGAAGTAAATCCCCTGTTTTTGATAGAGCAGGATGGCAACTACGGCTATATCGACAAAATAGGCAATATAGTCATTAATCCTCAGTTTAAATATGTATTCATTGATCCCCAATTAGAATATGGTGGTGACTTTTCTGAGGGACTGGCTTTGGTGTGGTTAAGGAATAGTAATGAATCTGGTTATATTGATAAGACAGGCAAATTTGTCATAGAGCCAAAGTTCAGATCTTATGTAGGTAACTTTTCTGAAGGGCTGGCCATCGCGTCTCCTGATATTGGATATGTGCATAAAGCAGATAATAGTTCTGTCAATGTGGACTTCATCAAATTGGGCTTCATAGATAAGAATGGAAAATTCGCCATTGAGCCAAGGTTTAATCATATGTTGAGCAATAAGATATTTCCCATTCATAGTTTTTCGGAAGGATTGGCAGCAGTACAAATTAAAGGTAAGGAAAGCGAGAAATACTTCATATGGGGATATATTGATAAGACAGGTCAATTTGTGATTGAACCACAATTCGATATTGTTGATGACTTTTCCGAGGGCCTGGCCTCAGTACAACTCAATGGTAGGTGGGGCTATATAAATAAGACAGGTAGGTTTGTAATTGAACCGCAGTTTGAGCATGCATCTTCTTTCTCCGAAGGATTGGGCGAAGTAACAATCAATGGAAAATCCGGCTACATAGATAAGACAGGTAGGTTTGTAATTGAACCGCAGTTTGAAGATGCTAGTAATTTTTCTGACGGTTTGTCTGCGGTGGAAATCGGAGGTAAATGGGGCTATATAGACAAAACTGGTAAGATAGTTATCAAGACACAATTTGATTATGCTTTGGGTTTCCACAATGGGTTAGCCAAGGTATACATTGGTGATTATAAGGATAATAAGTGGGGCTACATAAACAAGGTGGAAAAATTTGTCTGGAAATCGGACGCACTAAGAAAGGCAGAATGGCTCATAATAGGAGGGGTAATTCTTGTCCTTGCAATACTGGTGCTGGTTGTAGGATTATTCATAAGGAAATACAGGCGTTCTAAAAAGTAGCGGAATTATGCATACCCACGGTAATGATAACCTTTTAACACGAATAGACGCGAATACGGACTGTGCTGCGTGGTAGTTCTTGGTTCCGCTATGGTGTTGCCATCTGTCGTGTGATCAGCCGTGTCAGTGGTAATAATCCAGTTACAATTCCTTATCCCGCACATAACCTCTGCGGTGGGTATCCCAAGTTGAAGGTTATGTGCGGGATAGTTCGTAGCAACTTACTTCGTTTGAACTACGAGTAATTCCTCGGCCATATATGACGAGCGCACAAAAGGCCCTGATGCTACGGACTTGAATCCCATTTCCAGCGCCTGGGCGCGGTAGGACTTAAATTCTTCTGGCGGGACGAATCTTTTCACCTCTGCAATGCCGGCGTCTGATGACGGGCGCAGGTATTGCCCGATGGTAACCATATCGCAATCCGCCTTTCGCAGGTCTTTGAGCGTTTCTGCAACCTCATCTGGCTCTTCGCCTAATCCCAGCATCAAGCCGGACTTGGTAATAATGCCTGTATCCACTTCTTTGATAAATGAAAGCAATCTAAGGGAGCGGTGGTAATCAGCCCCGGGCCTTATTGCGTCATAGAGCCGCGGAACGGTCTCTATGTTGTGATTAAAAATATCCGGCTTGGCAAAAATAACCTTCCTGATATCCACCTCGCTTCCCTGGAAATCAGGGGTCAGGACCTCAATGGTTACCTCAGGGCAAACCTGACGCACCTCAATAATCGTATCATAGAATACACCTGCTCCGTTGTCCGGCAGGTCATCACGGGTAACTGAAGTGATGACTATGTGTTTCAGTTTCATTTTCCGGCAGGCGTCGGCGACATTCTTCGGCTCGTCAGGGGAAGGCGGCTTGGGCGTCTCCCAGCCCGACTGTCCCGATGTAACATCGGGGCGGGCGGGTTTCCAGACCGAACAGAACCGGCAATGCCTGGTGCAGGCATCGCCCAGAATCAGGAAGGTGGCCGCGCCTTTGGCAAAGCACTCAAAGATATTCGGGCATTTGGCGCTCTGGCAGACCGTATGGAGATTGCGGCGCTTGAGGATATTATTGACTGCAATGGATTTGCCCAGCGCGGGCCTTTTCTGTTTCAGCCAGGCAGGTAATCTCATTTATGAAAGCATCTCCTGAGGCATATACGACAGGTGGGTCTTAACCTCGGTTATTCCGACATTAAACAGATTCCCGAATGACTCAAGATACCTGGCCGTCACCTCGGTTATCGGCACCTGTCTTTTAAGCAGGCCTGAGAGCGAGGTTATCTTTGGGTTCTTCATCCCGCAGGGATTGATAAGCCCGAAGGCATCAAGTTCGTTATTCACATTGAACGAGAATCCGTGGTAGGTAACGCCCTTGGAAACCCGCATCCCGATGAATCCGATTTTGGCGTCATCCACCCCGTTAGAAATACCGGACTTGACATCAGATAAAACGTTCTTATTTTGATGTTTTGTAGAATTTATGTATTGTGCGCCGCCAGTACGGTCGTCCATTGGGGACGACCTATTTCTAACGGGGCTAACCCAGACGCCGGCCGAGCCGGTATCTTTCGTATAAGCATCTATCCCAAATCCGGCCAGGGTCTGAATCAGGGTTTGTTCCAGAAGGCGCACGTATTCCCTGAGCGTTTTCTTATGGTAGGCCAGTTGTATTATCGGATAGCCCACCAACTGCCCTGGGCCGTGATAGGTGACATCGCCGCCCCGGTCTATCTGTTTTACCTCAATACCCCGTTTCTTAAGCGCTTCCGGAGAGGCGAGGATGTTGTTGCCGTTGGCATTCTTGCCCAGTGTAATGACCGGCTGGTGTTCCAGCAGGACCAGGAAGGAATGCTTGCCTCTTGATTCCCTGACCCTTTCCACCAGTTCAAACTGAAAGGAAAGCGCCTCATCATAGGCAGTAGGGCCCAACTTAAAGACAGTTAATGGTTTCATCGGATGTCTGGAACTATTATGACTGGACCCGTTCCACATATCGCCCGTCGCGCGTATCAATGCGGATGGTTTCTCCCTCCTCAATGAATGCCGGAACCTGGACCACCAGTCCGGTCTCCATCGTGGCCGGCTTGGAAACATTGGTAATCGTGGCGGTCTTCAAGGGAGGCGCGGTCTGGGTGATTTTCAGGTCAACCGTTATCGGTAACTGGACGTCAATCAGCCCGCCGTCGCAATAGACCAGCATCACGGACTGATTCTCTTTCATATATTTGGCTTTGTCCTTGAGAATATCCAGGGCAATGGAAATCTCTTCGTAGTTCTCGGTGCTCATAAACACGAAGAAATTGCCCTTCTGGTAAAGGTAATCGGCCGGTTTTAATTCCACGGAGAGTTGTTCCACCTTGTCCACCGAACGGAACCGGTATTCCAGGGTGGAGCCGGTCTTGAGATTGCGCATCTTGACCTGCATCATCGCCCGCCAGTTGCCCGGCGTGACGTGGTCATAGTCCGCCACCTCGTAGAGGTCGTTATTGAACCTGATGACCATTCCCTTTTTTATCTCTGTCGCATTGATAGTAGACATAGTTTTATTCCGCCAAAGCGGGTCGCTATTTGTAAAAGATAATCGCTGGGAAGTCAAGAAATTTATGGATTATATCTTATTTTGGCCCGGATGGTGAGTATATTTCCAGCGCCTCGGGCAGGAAGGCGGCCACAACAGGTGCCGAGACCTCAGAGCCCTTGCCGCCGTATTCCACCACGACCACAAAGGCAATCCGCGGCCTGTCAAATGGCGCAAAGCCGGCGAACCAGGCGTGCGATTTCCGGCCCCAGACCTCGGCCGTTCCGGTCTTGCCCGCGGCAGGAAAGTTTCTAACGCCGCTCCCGTGGGCCGTTCCGCCTTCTGAATGCACCACCTTATACATCCCGTTTCGGATATGGGAAAGCGTGCTTTCCGAGATGCTTACCTTTTGCGCCGTATTCGGGCCTGCCTGTGCCGACACGGCAGACAGGCTCTCCGGTTTAGCCGCTGCTTCTGCATTCTTGTCAGTTGCTTCCTTGGGAATATCTGTTTTGATAATCCGCGGCCTGACCAGCGTTCCGCCGTTGGCAACGGCCGCGACCATCCTGACCACCTGGAGGGGCGTAACCATCAGGTCGCCCTGTCCGATGGACATATTCAATGTATCAGCCAGCGGCCATTTCGGCCGGCCGGTCTTCGGGTCTTTATCAACCAGCGGCTTGGGCACGCGGCCCTTTTTCTCGCCCGCCACATCTATGCCGCTGCGCTCGCCGAATCCCATATTCCGCGCCCATCTGGTAATCGCCTCTCCGCCCGCCAGATTTCCGGCGTGAAAGAAGTATACGTTGCAGGAATGCTTGAACCCATCTTCCACAGCCAGAGTCCCGTGTTCCCGGTTATGCTCGGCAATCCAGCACTTGAACTTCTTGTATTTGGGAGAGAAATATCCGTTGCAATGGAATGGCGAAAAGGGCGTGACCTTGCCTTCCTCCAGGGCGGCCAGGGCCGTAACAATCTTGAAGACCGAGCCGGGCGGGTATTCGCCGGAAATCGCCCGGTTATACAACGGTTTCAGGGGCGACTTGGCGATGAACTCGGTCATCTGGGCGTCCACGGGCGGCTGGAGCCGGTTGGGGTCAAACGACGGCGCGCTGGCCATAGCCAATATCTCGCCGGTATTGACATCCATCACGATGCCGGCGCCGGTCTTGCCTTTCAGCGCCGATTCCAGTTTCTTCTGCAGGTCCAGGTCAATAGTCAGCATTATGTCGGCCGGCGGAACCGACTCGGTCCGGCTCAATTCCTCCTTCTGCTTGCTGGCATAGTCGTATTCGCTCAGTCGCACCCCGTACCGGCCTGTGAACAGCCGGTCGTATTGTTTTTCCAGCCCGCTCCGGCCGATGGATATATTCTTGAATTCGCCCATATCTATCAGGGCCTGGTAGGTGTTCTCGTCCACCTCCGGGCTGAGCATCTCGTCAAAATAGCCGTTCTCTATAAACTGGTCGTATTCCTCCTTCCAGATAGGGCCGACATAGCCGATGATATGGCAGGCCAGGTCGTTATGGAGATAATGGCGCGAGATGGTCTCCGAGACGTTGAATCCCCGGAAAATCTCCGGGTGCGATTCTATCTGCATTGCCTGGTTGAGCGTCAGGCCTGAGAAAATCCGAAAGCGGTTGCGGTATTGCTGTTTGGTGAAACGTTTCTGCTCGCGCTCCGGCCTGGACTGCGCCTGCTCGGCAATCCTGTCCTGGATTGACTTTATCTTTGAGGCAATTAAATCATATTTGATATTCAGAAGGTTGGACAATTTCCTTAGTATCTCCTCCTGGGCCTGGGTGTCATTGTTGGAATCAGTCGTTTTGGGATTATCCGGTTTGGAACCGTTATTAACAATGGCCTTAGGGGCAGGCGTCTTGGGTTTCAGGTATACGGCCGGCGTGATAAACAGGTCAAAGGCGAGTTTATTGCTGACCAGGACATTGCCGTTGCGGTCCAGGACCTTGCCGCGCGGGTCGGCAATGAGTTCAATTCTGGTGGCGTATTTGCGCGCCTGGGTGCGGTAATAAGAGTTCTCAATAACCTGAAGGGCGAATAACCTTATGACAATGACGAAAAATACTGCGGCAATAAAGCCGACAATCACGATAACCCGTTTTTGGAACATAGTGTTAAGTCATTAGGTCGTTGGGTTATTAGTAGATAATTCTCCTATTTCCCTAATCACCCAATTACCCAATCACCTACCTTGCGGGCACCTTGCGGAGCGATTCGCGGTAGCGCCCGTGTTTGCCGTCCCGGGTATTCTGCAGTGATTTCACCAGATACTGGACCTCTTTGCAGGGATTCTTTTCAGGCGCAAGCAGTTTCTGGAACGCCTCAGGCACCGGCATCTTGCCGCGCCAGATGAGTTTATACGCCTCTTCCAGCGCATTGATGACCTCCTCGGAAAATCCCCTTCGCTCCAGGCCGATGATGTTAAGGGCGCGCACCTTGGCCGGATGGCCTTCGGCAATCACGTAGGGAGGCACATCCTGGATTACCCTGGCCGCGCCGCCGATAAAGGCGTGCGCCCCGATAGTCACCAGATGATGCACCCCGACCAGGCCGCCCAGGGCCGCATGGTCTTCCACGTGCACGTGCCCGCCCAACTGCACGCCGTTGGCCATAATGATATTATTGCCCAGCACGCTGTCGTGCCCCATATGCGCATAGGCCATCAGGTAATTATTGTTGCCGACAATGGTCTCCTGGTTGTCTTTCATCGTGCCGCGGTTGAGCGTCACAAATTCCTTAAAAGTGTTATTGTCGCCGATAGTCAAGCGAGTCGGCTCATCCTTATAGCCGATATCCTGGGGCGGAGTGCCAACGCTGCAATAGGCCAGGAACTTGTTATTCCGACCGATGGTCGTGTGTCCGGTGATATGGCAGTAAGGGCCGATAACCGTGCCTGCGCCGACCTTGACATCCTGGCCGATGGTAACATACGGCCCGATGGTAACGCTCTGGTCAATCTGGGCGCCCTGTTCAATTATTGCTGTTGCGTGAATGTTTGTCATAGATTTCTACTCGTTTTCAACTGTGTGTAGTCCAGCAGAAACTGTTGGTCTGTTGGACTCTTTTTCTGTTGGTCTTATTCCTTATCCACCAGCATAAACTTAATCTTGGCCTCTGATGCCACATCGCCCTCCACGGTAATCCTGGCCTCGGCCTCAACGATTCTGGACTTGACCTTGGTGGTATTGACCTCTATGCGCAACTGGTCGCCCGGGATAACCGTGCGCCTGAACTTGGCTTCGTCTATGGACAGGAACATCGCGATTTTATTCTCATTACCGGCCCGGGAGAGGAGCATAATGCCGGCCACTTGCGCCATCGCCTCAATCTGCAGGACGCCCGGCATCACCGGCATACCCGGGAAATGGCCCTGGAAGAACGGCTCGTTCATCGTCACGTTCTTGATGCCGACCGCGCGCTGGTAGCCCTCCATCTCTATCACCCGGTCCACCAGGAGGAACGGATAACGGTGCGGCAGGATATTATGTATTTCCCTGATGTCCAGCCGTACCGCCTTGCTGGCCGCGTCTGATGTCTTGTTCTGCACATTCTCTGGATTCATAAATCAATTCCTTTCCATATCGTCCG
The DNA here is from genome assembly GCA_040753835.1 of Planctomycetota bacterium. GTDB lineage: Bacteria > Planctomycetota > MHYJ01 > JACQXL01 > JACQXL01 > JACRIK01. The sequence goes on along the minus strand of JBFMDM010000005.1, from coordinate 26,558 downwards.
GCCGAAACTGTTGGTCTGCTGGACTCTTTTACTGCTGGTCTTGAGCCAGTCTTCTGACGAATTCTATATTCTGCTTATGCCCGGTCTTTACCGCAATTATTTTAGCAAATACCGGCGCATTCAACAAGTATAAATCGCCCATTAAATCAAGTATTTTATGGCGCACGAACTCGTCCTTGAACCGCAGATTGTTATCTATGATTTTATCGTTATCCACCACCAGAACGTTCTGGTAATTGGCTGACCTGCCGATTCCCTGTGCCTGCAGAGACGCCACCTCATCGGCCATACAGAATGTCCGGGCCGGGGCTATCTCCGAAATAAAGTTATCCTCGGTTATCTTTATGGACAGATGCTGATTACCGATAATCCTTGCGGGATGCGAAAAGGTATAATCAATCGTCAAATAATCATTATTATCTGGTAAGGCGGTAATGGAACATTCTCCATCCTTGTAATCAACCGGCGCTTTTATTCGCAGGACTTTCTTGGGTACGCGTTGCTCCTCAATACCGGCTGCCGACAATAACTCCACGAAAAATTGAGCGCTGCCATCGGTGTTAGGTACCTCAACAGATTTGCTTCCATTACTGCCGGCAATTTCTATATCAATATTGGTTATGCTCAAGCCGTTCAGTGCCGCCATCAGATGCTCTATGGTCTCAATGACGATGCCGTCCTTACCGATGGCGTTACGGCGGTATTGGGGCAGGACGTTCTGAAGTGTGGCAGGGATTCTGGTATTGTTAACGATAAAAGTAACGCCACTATCAATTTTGGCGGGCAGGAATGTCAATATTGCCTTTTGCCCGGTAAAAAGCCCAGTCCCTTCGCACGAAACCTGTTTCTTGATAGTATGCCGGAACAATGTCTTCATTGAGTTAGTGTATAGCAAAGACAGGCGGCTGGGTCAATTGAAAGTGAACTAAATCACCTCTAATAAGAGGGGCAATGGGTGTGTTTACTGGCTGTTAGCGACCCCGCACACCCGCCTGACCGGACCTGCCTACCGTCAGGCAGGCGGGCAGGCAACTTATGTGCGGGGTAAACTCCGCGACATCGGGGCCACATTACACAACGTAACCAATCACAGTAACATAGAGAGTTAGCGTGGCTGTCCAGGGTCCTCCGACGCTCTCTAAAGCATACTCAATCGTCCTCGGCCCTGTGCCGACAACCAGCGGCACTATGCCCTGATTTACCACCTGGGAAGTCGCTCCGGGCACAACGCCCACGCCTAGGGCATCGCGCTGGTCAGTGTTGGTGCGCACCCTGAAGAACGCCCGACCGCTTGTAAAGGCCTGATTGAACATCCCCAGTTGCAGGATTACGCCTTTGGCATTGGCCGGAACCCAGGGTGACAAGTCAAAGGCCGTGTACGGGATGTCCGCGCTGATGTCGGTCAGATACAACGCCTCAACCGAGGTGGGCAGGAAGGTCAGGGTATCGCCGCCGCCAACTCCGGGCGCGAGTTTCTCAGCCGTAACTGCGCCGTTCGCGAGTTTCTCGGTCGAAATCGCAGTCAACGCTATCTTTTCCGAGGTTACGGCGTTGTTCTGGATTTCACCAGTGCCGATGGCGTTGTTGGCAATCTTGCCTTGCGTGATTGTATTCGTCGCAATCTTGGCATTGGTGATAGACCCATCCGGTATCTTGAGCGAGGTCACTGCTCCGGCCGCAATCTTATCACTGGTTACCGCGCCATTGGCAATCTTCTGCTCAACCACGGCGTTATCCGCAATCTTCGGCGTTGTTACCGCATTATCCGGCAACGGTGTTACGGTAACGTCATCGCCTAATTTAGCCGCGGTTACGGCCTTGTCCGCTATATCCGCGGTCTGGACCTGTCCGGCTCCGATATCGGCTCCGGTAATGGTCTCGTCCTTGATTTTGGCGGAAGTCACGGCGTTATCCGCTATCTTCTCTTCAGTCACCGCGCCCTCAACGATTAGAGGGGTGGTAACCTGTCCGCCTGTAAAGTAATTTCTTCTGTATGCCATAAAACACCTAATTCCTTTGCCACTAAGACACCAAGCCACTAAGAATTCTTTGTGCCTTCGCGGCTAATATTGGTTTTTGTTAGTTAAGGGAGTCGGGGGCGCGTTGTACACCACGCCCTTCTCCCTTGCTGGCGCACTACACCAGCACTATCCGTGCATGGAGTTTGATTTCCGGGTCAGAGTACTCATACTCCAACAGGGAATCGGTTGCTCCGCCACCCACTACGAAGGATTTTACCCCGGCTTTCCTGAAGGAATTAGCCGTATCAACCAGTCGGGTATTCTGGGCCGCAATAGCGCCCGCGTCCATATCGGCTTTAAGGATATACATCCCGGCCGATACGAGCAGGTTGGTTATCGCAGAACGGAACTGGTTCCGCAATCCCGCCTTGGTGAAGTCGTAGGGACCTCCGCCAATAACCTCCACGTGCTGCGTGAACTTGCTGGCCTTGGGGTCTCCGGTCATCCAGTAAGGCAGTTGGGACACGACTCTACCGCGAATCTTATCGCCGGTAAAGCGCAGGGTGCCGTTGGAAACGGCAATCGCCCACCTGTCCTTTGCCTTAATAACCCGGTCCTTGAAGAACTTGCCGAACACGCCGTCTTTTGTGGCAAATGCCTCTTCGTATCTCTCACGGAGTTTCGCGAAGACATCGGCCAGGTTTTTGTACTGGAACCTGATGACATCGGCGCCGCTTTTGCCTGAGTCGGACACGAACGAGGGGTCAATCATCTTCCTCCATTTCTGCGTGGCCACTTCAGCCACTATGGATTGGAATGTGCCCTCATCGGACATTACCTCCTGCCAACGGTCATAGAGCCGTTGGGCGTTGTTGAGGACTCCCTCTAACCACCGGTCAGGCATATCGCCGGCCACTTCCAGAGACGTTGGGATAGTTATCTTGAGGTCAAGAACTACTTCGTCTGCCATCTTAATCACCCCCTTTCTTACTCGCTGTTAGAGTTTACTCGTTGCAGCGAGTTAGACCCGCCGAAGCCCAAAGGGCGAAGGCGGGCTGGCATTTTAGTTATGCCAGTCAACCGGTTTGTCGTTTCCCAATATCGCGATTATTGGGGGTTAGTCCGCCAAACTACTACGACTGACTGACGGTTATTTAATCTGTGTTAATCTGTGTGCATCTGTGGTTTCAGGAATTCATAGATTTGGTTGATTGGAACTATTCCTGCCATTGTCGTAATGAGTTGCCCGTCATAGACCTTGACCCAGACTGCAATACCGATGACTTGGTAAGTCCTGGCATCGTATATTGGCCCGCCGGAGTTACCCGGTAGAATTGGCGCGGTTATTTCCCAATGGTCTGTCTTAATAGCGGATATGATTCCCTGTGAAGGCCTGGGCGTGAGCCCCAAGGAGCAACCCATTGCCCAGACGGGCGTAAACAGGTATGGGGTATATTTCCTTGGGGCCAGTTGGGCAGAATATGATACCTGCCCGGAAGGTCTAATCAGTGCCAGGTCTTTTATGGTATCGGTTATGACGACTGTGCCGGTGATAATTGTGGCGTTGTATAGTTCTATATTAACGGTATTCTCGTTATCTACTACATGGCAGGCAGTTAGTATGAAACTAAGCGAAGCGTGACCACAAGTACCCCGAACGCTTTCTGGGGACGGAGTGCAACATCCTGTAACTCTTGTAACCGTTGTAACCTTTGTAACATCAAGAATCACTCCGCTCCCTGTGCCACTACTTGAGGTGATTCTAACAACAGGATATAACATCTGCTCATATTCCTCTTGATATGGATGCCTCTTTACCGGCTCTTTGACGATAAGTATTTCTATGTCTTCCCTGTATCCGGCATCAGGTATCAAGCATCCTAATCCGACCACAATCCCCAAGACCAATAATAATGTAATCTTCATATTTCACCTCGTTATCTGCGTAATCCGTGTAATCTGTGGTTATCATCGTATAACGCATCCAGCCATTCGTAATAGAACTCCGGTTCCCACAGGTATATCTCCATATACTCAAACTGGCTCCGTTGGATATGCTTGCGCTCGGCAGGCGTGAGGACCTTCTCAGAGCCGTGCCGGTTCTCAGGCAGATTCCACATCTTGCGGATGGGGAACTTTTGCCTGTAGCACTTCCGGCACAGGTGCATCAGAGAGCAGGTAAATGCCTCCAACTGTCTCTGGGTGGTCAACGCCCCTTGCTTGACCTGAGGCACATAGCCCGGACACCCGGTCCCGCACGGCATATGCTCCCGGCACCGTTCCCTTATCGTTGATTTTTCTCTGTTTCTCATAGTTATATCCATCCTTCCTTAATTCATCATTCATAATTCAGAACTCATAACTCCCCTTACTCCCTCCACTTAATTAAGTCCTCAAGGCGTGAAATATGGACAGGGAATCTGAGATTTTATGGAAAATTCTTGACAGCACAATCTGGATTTTATAAATTACAAGTATGTTATGGACTAAAAGACTTGTCAGCATCGGGTGCCTGGTGTTATGGATGCTCGTGATATTTTCCGGTGTATCTTTTGCATCAAATGATGACGATGGTTATGATTGTTCTTGCTATGCGGCTTGTTGTATATCCTGCCACCCGGCAATTATGCCCAGCCAGGATGCCCTGGTTTTGCCGCGGATAAATCAGCAAACAGATATATCACAGGATAATTTGAGTTACCAAAACCTGATAAAGTTCATTTTCCATCCACCCCGGCTTTCCTTATAAAACACCGGTAATGGCTCTCTTATCTAAGATGTCGGATACATAACCTTATTTTATTTAATTATGGAGGTATTCATAATGAGACATTGGATTTTCTGTATTATTGCTTCTATATTTGCGGTTATTCCGTGCGGTTGTGCCTCGCCGTCTGATAAAGATGAAATGATTAAGATGGAGTTATCACAATCGGCTACGTCTCGTCCGGTAACAACCCAGCCGGATGTTGTCAAGGACTCATTAACATTGACTGAAGCGGTTAATCTGGCCGTGCAATACAATCCGGAGTTGAAGTCGGCTGAGAAGGAGATAGATGCGGCCTCGGCCCGGATAATCCAGGCGAAACTCCTGCCTAATCCCTCCATCTTTGCGGAAACCGAGGATGGCCGGTCAAAATCCTGGGGATTCGGCAATGAGTATAAATCCGTCTTCGGCTTATCGCAACCGATTCCGCTGGGCGGTAAGATTAACGCCCGAACCGTTGTGGCAGAGAAGGAAAAGCAAATTACATTGAGTACCTATGAACTAAACTTGAGGCAAATCATCGCCCGGACCAAAAAGGCGTTTGTAGATATTCTGGCGGCCCAGGAATTAGTGAACATTGCGGCTGACAATCTGGAGATTGCCCGTAAATTATTTGATTCGGCCAAGGCGCGGCTTGAGGCCGGCGCGGCACCGGAAACCGAACAGATAAAGGCTCAGATAGAGTTATCTCAGGCAGAGGTATCCTTGAGAAATGCCCAGACCGAATTTACTCAAGCCCAGAAACGATTAAATACATTATTGGGGAATGTTGATATTAATATCAAAAATTATGACGGCGCGCTCCGGGAAATCATCCCGGATTTACAAGATAAGCAAATTGAAGAGATGGTTCTTGCTTCATATCCCGAACTCTTATCCGCAGTCAAGGCGAAAGAGTTAGCCCAGGCGCAGTTGGAATTAGCCCAAGCCGAAAGATACCCGGATATTGATATCGGCGTTGGCACGGGAAAAATTAGGGGAACGGAAGAGACCAATATAATTGAATGGGGTGTAAATATTCCCTTCCCGCTTTTTGACCGGAATCAGGGTAGAATCAGGGAGGCCGAAGCCCTTATTATTAAGGCGCAAAAAGACCACGAGGCCGCGCTCAATCAGGTGTGTCTGGAAACCAGACAGACCCTCTTGGCGCTTGGGAATACCGCTAATTATGTCAGGACATACAAGGAAAAGGTCGTGCCGCAGGCCGAGCGGTCGCTATCACTTATATCAGAGGGCTATCGGCAGGGTAAATTCACCTACATAGAACTGCTTGATGCCCAGCGGACACTGGCAGAAACCCGCGAAAATTATCTCAAACTATTGGCCGAACTGAATAATCTCGTTATAGAAATAGAGCAATTAACCGGTAAGCCAATTGAGGAATTAAAGTAGAGGAGGTATCAGTATGCTTAAAAAAGTCCTAATAATCGGTGGCGTTGTTCTGGTGGTACTGGTCTTATACGAGACAATCTTTATCAACACCAAAGGCAAGTCGCCTGAAACCGCTCCAGAAAAAGAGAGCAAAGAGGAAGCACTCAAACCACAACAATGGGAGGATGTTGCTAAACAATCCTGCGAGCATAATAAGCCCATTATAGAATGCGCGGAATGCAGGTATGAGGTGGGTGTGGTCAAGATAGACCGCTCGCTCATCAAGGACGCAAGCCATCAAACGGGACTAATTGAGATAACCTCGGTAAAAAAGGAGCGTCCTTTTATCGCCGTTGAGGTGGTCGGCGAGATTCAGCCCGACCCGAATAAGATTATCCATATCCGCTCCAGGACCGCCGGCGTGGTTACCGCGCTCAAGACCGACTTAGGGCAAGCCGTTTCATCCGGCCAGGTCATCTTTGAGATTGACAGCAACGAGTATCGGGAACTACATCTGGAATTCTTCCGCCTGGCCGGTTTGCTCTCCATCGCCCGGAAGAACTATGAACGTGAAGAACGTCTTTATACACAGAAGTTAACCACGGAAAAGGACTATCTGGAAGCCCAGTCAGAAGTAAGCCGACTTAAGGTTGAACAGGATACCATTCTCAGGAAACTTGCTCTCTTAGGACTAACTTCTGATGAAATCAAAGACCTGCCAAATCATACTGAGCCCCAAGAACCCTGTTTCCTGCCGGTCCGAACGCCCCTCGGCGGGACGGTCATTGAAAGGCAGATTACCCGCGGTGAATTCGTAGAGTCAAATGCCTACTTAGTGACCGTTGCCGACCTGTCCGCGGTTCAGGTCTGGGCAAATCTATATGAAAAGGATTTAGGTCTGGTGCAGGATTCCCTTAAAGATGACGGGTCGCCCGAATCCCGCTTCGGCGGGACTAATAGCGGGATAAAGGTTGAGGTGTCTATCGCGGCTTATCCGGATAAGACCTTTTCTGGAGCAATTGACTACATCTCTGACCAGATGGACGAGCATACCCGCATTGTCAAGGCGCGGATTCGCCTGGATAACCCGGGAGGGTTCCTGAAGATAGGTATGTTTGCCCATTGCAAGTTATCGGTCCCAATTAATGACCCGGTTCTCTTGATTCCGCAGGATGCCTTACTCAAGGACGACGGGAAGTATTTCGTGTTCAGGCAGGTCGGCGAGGACCTGTTTTTCAGGCAGGCGGTTAAAACCGGGCGGCTCTTTGCCGGGACCGTGGAGATTACTGAAGGACTCGGCGAAGATAATGCAGTCGTTTCCAACGGCGCCTTTATGTTGAAATCCGATATCTTGAAGGAAAAGATGGGCGCGGGTTGCGCTGACTAATGAAAGGACTATTAATTTATGTTAGACCACTTTATTGATTTTATCCTGAAGCAACGGGTTTTCATCATTATTTTAGCCGTTATTCTCATCATTACCGGTATCTATGCCTGGCAGAAGGTGGATATTGACGCCTTCCCGGATGTAACCAATATCCAGGTGATGGTCCTGACCGAATCGCCTGGTATGGCCGCGGTGGATATAGAGCGCCAAATTACTTATCCCATAGAGTCGCAGATGGGCGGTCTGCCCTCGGTCCGCTATATCAGGTCGCTTTCCAAGCCCGGACTCTCCCAGGTCGTGGTCATCTTTGAGGACGCGGTCAATATCTACTTCGCCCGCCAGATAGTCAATGAACGATTGCAGTTGGTCAAGGAGAACCTGCCCGAAGGGATTGTGCCGGAACTCGGTCCCATATCCACCGGTCTCGGCGAGATTTATCAATACACACTATCAAGCGACCGCAAGGACCTGCCTGCCGAAGCCCGCCTGCCCAAAGACTGGTTCGGCGGGCAGGCATCGGCGCAGGCAGGCCAGATGGAATTAAGGACCATCCAGGACTGGCTGATTGCCCCGCAGTTACGCTCTCTCCAGGGCGTGAACGAGATTAACAGTTTCGGCGGCTTTGTCAAGCAGTATCACATAGAGGTCGCGCCTGAGAAACTCACCAAATTCGGACTTACCTTAAGAGACGTCTATGAAGCGGTCCAGCAAAATAACGCTAACGCCTCGGGCAATTATATCGTCAAGGGCTGGGAGCAGGGATATGTCAGAAGCATCGGTCTTATCGCAGGTATCCAGGATATAGAGAATATTGTTCTGGCGGCCGAGGAAGGCACGCCGGTCTTCTTAAGGGATGTGGCCGAGGTCAAACTCGGGCCCGAAACCAGGCAGGGGGCAGTGACCAAGGACGGCAAGGGCGAGACCGTGGCCGGTATGGTCATTATGCTAAAAGGCGCCAATTCCAAAGAAGTGGTTGACCGCGTCAAGGCAAAGATACCGCAGATTCAGGAGACACTCTCCAAAGAGGGCGTTAAACTTGAGCCATTCTATGACCGGACATCCCTGATTCAATCCTGCGTCAAGACCGTTACCTCGGCGCTTCTGGAAGGCGGCATACTGGTTATTATTGTTCTTTTTATTTTCTTATGGCAACTGCGAGCCGGCCTGATTATCGCCTTGTCACTGCCTATCAGCGTCCTGATTGCCTTTATCCTGATGAAGTGGTTGGGGATGTCCGCAAACCTAATGTCATTAGGAGGTTTAGCCATCGCCCTGGGCAAGGTCGCTGATGCCGGTATTATTGTCACGGAAAATATTATCCGTCACCTTTCAGAAGAAACAGGTGAATCCATTAGTAAGTTCCATAAGATAAAGAAAGCACTAAAGGAAGTTATCGGCCCGATTACCTTTGCGATGCTTATCATCATTATCGTCTTTGCGCCGCTTTTTGCCCTGCAGGATATTGAGGGAAAGATGTTTAAGCCGTTGGCTATTACCAATACCCTGGTATTACTGGCCGCGCTCTTTACCGGGCTGGTTATTATACCGGTCCTGTGTTTCTACTTCCTGAAACAGACGCAGGAAACACAGAGTTTCCTGATGCGGGTAATTACAAAAATCTATCAGCCCGCACTTTTATGGGCGATGAAACACCGCTTTATCGTTGTTTCCTCAACCGTGGTTGTATTTTTGGTCAGTTTAGTTGCCCTGTCCCGGCTCGGTACGGAATTTATGCCCCAATTAGACGAGGGCTCTATTGCGGTCAATGTCGTCCGGCTCCCCTCTGCTTCGTTGGATGGCTCAAAAACCGTGGCAGCAGAGATAGAACGCCGGGTACTTAAGTTCCCGGAAGTTAAGACCATTGTCTCCAAGACCGGCCGGGCAGAGATTTCCGAGGACCCGATGGGGCCCGAGCAGAACGATATCTTTATTATGCTTCAGGACAAGGACAAATGGCGTCCGGGTATTACCAAGAAGGATTTGGTTCAGGATATCTCCAAAGAACTCGCCTATATTCCCGGCATCAGGCTTTCCTTCAGCCAGCCCATTGCCTTGCGGGTCAATGAACTGGTCTCAGGGGTAAAGAGCGACTTAGCCGTAAAAATCTTCGGCGACGACCTGGATACTTTACGGGAAACCGGCGTTAAGGTCTCGGAAATCCTCTCCCAAACCCGGGGTGCCCGCGATGTGAAATTAGAACAAATCTCCGGTTTCTCACAGGTCAATATCAGCATTGACCGCGGCTCAATTGCCCAGCATAAGATTAATGTATCCGATATCAACGAGACAATTGAAACCGCGGTGGGTGGTAAGATTGCCACCTGGGTCGTGGAGGGCCGAATGAAATTTGCCGCACTGGTCCGTTTCCCTTATAAATACCGCAAGGATATTGCGGCACTGCAAAATATTCTTATCCCGGCACCCGAAGGTTATCAGGTTCCTTTAGGACATCTGGCTGAGATAAAAGAGGAGGAAGGCCCTGCCCAAATCAGCCACGAGAATAATTTAAGAAGGGTTGTGGTAGAGTGCAATATCAGAGAACGTGATGTCGGCGGATTTGTTAGTGAGATTCAGAAACGGATTAAGGATATAGAAAAGACGCTACCGGCCGGTTATTTCATTGAATACGGCGGACAGTTTGAGAACCAACAGCGCGCACAGAAAACCCTGATGATAATCGTGCCTCTGGCTATCCTTATTATTTTCTTCCTGTTATTTATGTCGTTTGGCTCTATCCGTAATGCCTTATTGGTAATCTTTAATGTTCCCTTTGCGATGGTGGGCGGCATCTTTGCCCTCGCTCTCACCGGTCAATACCTGAGCGTTCCTTCCTCGGTCGGTTTTATTGCCTTGTTCGGCGTGGCAATGCTTGACGGAATTGTGCTGATTTCGTATATTCAGCATCATCACAGGGAAAAGGGGCTATCACTTGAAGATGCCATCGTAAAAGGCGCTTTATTACGGATGCGACCGATTTTAATGACCGCGGCCGTAGCCATTGTCGGCTTGATTCCGCTGGTTTCTTCAACCGGTCCGGGTGCGGAAATCCAGAGACCTCTGGCCATTGTCGGTATCGGCGGGCTGGTTACCTCCACTTTCCTTACCCTGATAGTCCTGCCGACGATTTATCCCTTATTCCATAAGAAATAAATCATAGAAAAGAGTAGCCGTGAGTTTTACCCATTACACCGATGAGTCCTTACAGGATGAGCAACTGGTTGAGTCATACCGTTCTGGCGAGAACTCCGCTCTTGATACCTTATTCAGCAGATACCTTTCTTACCTCCTGGCCTTTCTCTCTGATAATTCGTTCTTCAGCCAGGACCGGGATTATCTGTTAGAGGTCAGGGACGAGATATTCCTGAAGGCCTGCGAGGGCTTGAGACGCGACCCCAAAGATGGCGGCTTTGCCTCCAAAGGCCCGGGCTCGTTCTCGGCCTGGCTCTTCGCTATCGCTAAACTGGAAATCCTTAATGCCGATAAGAAGCGCAGACGCCTGCATATCCCGTTCTCCCATGCATTCCCGCCGTCTGACGACCAGACAAACCCTGAGGAAAATATACTATTCAGAACTAATTTAGAACCGGATGAGACCGAGTATGCCCGGATGAAATTGGAACGGGCTTTTAAGGGCCTTAAACCCGATGAGGTCAAACTACTGCAATTATCGGTCCGGATGAAATACAAGGACATCCTCAAACTGCCGGAATATTCCCAATATAAATCTGTTGATTCCATCAGCAAAAAAGTGTATCGTATTACAGAGAAAATCAGAGCCACAGATAAACGCAGATAGACACAGATTGCACAGATTAAATCTTGGTGTCTTTGTGCCTTTGTGGTGAATATTCAGGAGGTGAGCTATGAAGACCGCAAATGCAAGAAATAAGTGCAAGAAGTATGAGATGGCAATAAATGACTATGCCTTAGGCCAGGATATCCAGATGAGTAAGGACGAGTTGTTCGGGCATCTATCTGCTTGCGGAAAGTGCCAGAAATATGCCAGAGAGGCCAGGGCAACGGTCTCGGTCCTGCGCGCAAAAGAATACGATTCCACACCCGAGGCCAAAAAACACTTTGAGGAGTTTATGGCCAAGTTGCACGCCTCGCCCACCTGCCGGGTTACGCCCCATGGCGAGAAAATCCTAAACGCGGAATGGGAATTCGGCTCCACGGCCGGACTGGTCTATAACTATCTCAAAAAGTTCCCGGACCACAAGGCCCGGATAGACGATATGGTCAAGGAAATCGGGTTTGCCTCATCCATCAGCGGGATGTCCTGGCTGACCAATGAGAAAAAACTGGGCTTAAGTTTATCCGGCAAGGACGCCTACGCATTTTTGCGCCGGAATAACCAATAGGGGTGTCTCCAGGTAGGGGATACCCTACCCCCGGACAGAGGATACCCTACCCCCCTATGCAGGATACCATACTCCTTGGTGCAGGATACCATATCTCCCAGACCGAAGACCCTATCCCACGATAGTGGATATGGTATCCCCCATTAGGGGATACCCCACCCCTGCCTGATGGATACCATACCCATCCGTGACGGATACCATATCTCCCCGTGGATAATACCTTACCCATCTATGTAGGATACCATACCTACCCCTGGAGCATACCATAACCACCCGTGGATGATACCATATCTCCCGGCCGGAAGACCCTATACCCCAATAGTGGATATGGTATCCCCCATTAGGGGATACCCTACCCCTGCCTGACGGATACCATACCCATCCGTGACGGATACCATATCTCCCCGTGGATAATACCTTACCCATCTATGTAGGATACCATACCTACCCGTGAGGCATACCATACCCGTCCGTGAGGGATACGATACCTCCCACCCCCTGAAGAAAAATTCTCCCAAACATAGACACGATTACCAGAATAATGTATCATACCGGATTAGTTCAGTGCCTGTTTTTCTGATAGGCCTATATAGACCATCCCTTCTATAGGGGACTAAATTATGAACCATTCTGGTTACATCTCAATCCGCGGGGCGAAGGAGCATAATCTCAGGAATATCAATCTTGATATCCCGCGCGATAAACTCATCGTGGTGACCGGCGTTTCCGGCTCTGGCAAGACCTCGCTGGCCTTTGATACGCTCTATGCCGAGGGCCAGAGACGCTATATAGAATCGCTCTCTGCCTACGCCCGGCAGTTCTTAGAGCAGATTGCCAAGCCGGACGTGGAGTTGATAGAAGGCCTGCCGCCCACCATCTCCATAGAACAGCGCGGCGGGACCGGCACGCCACGTTCTATTGTCGCCACGACCACCGAGATTTACGATTACCTGCGCGTGATTTTCGCCCGGTTAGGCGAGCCCTTCTGCCCCAAGTGCAATAAGCCCATCGTGCGCCAGTCCGCTCAAGCCATTATCCAGCACCTCCAGGGCTTCCCGGCCAATTCGCGCATCGTCATCCTTTCACCCGTTATCAGGGGCAAGAAGGGCGAGCACCGCGATGTCTTTGAGCGCATCCGGCGCAACGGTTTTGTCCGCGTCCGGGTGGATAACCGGGTCATTGAACTCGGCTCATCTCTTCCCAAACTGGATAAATACAAGCGGCATAATATTGAGATAGTCATAGACCGGCTGACCGTTCCCGCTAATGCGGGATGGGAAAGGAAGGATATTGCTGGACCCCATGAGCCCATCGGCCTGGAAAAGAGCCGGCTGGCCGATTCGGTTGAGACCGCGCTACGGCTGGGCGAAGGACTGGTCATCATCTCGCACCAGCCGCAGGGTAAGAGGTTTTCAGACCTGGTATTCTCGGAGCACTTTGCCTGTCCGGACTGCCAGATAAGTTTGGCGGAACTGAGCCCGCGGATATTTTCGTTCAATTCGCCCTACGGCGCCTGCCCGCGCTGTAACGGACTGGGCACCCGGATGGAACTTGACCTGGACCTGATAGTGCCGGACAAGTCGCTTTCGCTGTCCAACGGCGCCATAGAGGCCTGGCGCAAGTCCGGGCACCGGATGGCCATCTACTACTCCTACGTCATCAAGGAATTCTGCGCTGATTTCGGCATTGATATGGATACGCCGTTTTACAACCTGCCCGAAGACAAGAAACAAATCCTGATGTTCGGCACCACGGCGCAGGACGAGTCCAGATACAAACAGAGTTTTACCGGCGTGATACCGGATTTGGAGAACCGGTTCTATAAGACCCAGAGTGAAGGGGTCAAGCGCCGCATCCATTCGTATATGAGCGAACTTTCCTGCCCGGTCTGCAAAGGCGCGCGCTTGAAGCCCGAGCCCCTGGCCGTGCGCATCGGCGGTAAAAATATTAACGAGGTCATCCAGATGTCGGTCAAGGACGCCTTCCACTTCTTTGACAAACTCACCTTGACCGCGGAGCAGGCGCTCATCGGCCAGATGGCGTTAAAGGAGGTCAAGAACCGGCTCTCGTTCCTGATAGACGTTGGACTATCATATCTGACCCTGGACCGGCGCAGTTTGACGCTCTCAGGCGGCGAGGCGCAGCGGATTCGCCTGGCCTCGCAGGTCGGCTCAGGACTGGTTGGGGTCTGCTATGTCCTGGACGAGCCGACCATCGGTCTGCACCAGCGCGATAACCAGCGTCTGCTTAATACCCTGACCAAACTCAAGAACCTGGGCAATACGGTGATTGTGGTGGAGCACGACGAGGATACCATCAGGGCGTCCGATTTCCTGATAGACGTTGGTCCTGGCGCCGGAAGCCGGGGCGGACAGGTGATTGTCGCCGGACCGACCAAGGATGCATTAAATGGTAAGATAACAAATAACAATAACTCCGGAAAACCGCCTAACGGAACCTCAGGAGAAAACAATAACAACCATTCCTTGACCCTGCAATACCTAACCGACAAACTGCGCATAGAGGTGCCCAAGCAGAGGCGGTTCAGCCGGGATTTATTTCCCCAGCCGGCTGCCGCCAGGAACAAGAATGAGAAATTAGAAAAACATTGGCTGAGTATAACCAAGGCCAGGGAGTTCAACCTGAAGGATATCAACGTCCATTTCCCGCTGGGATGTTTTACCTGCGTGACCGGCGTATCCGGCTCTGGGAAAAGCACGTTGGTCAATGAAATCCTGTACAAGGGATTGATGAAGAAGATTTACCGGAGCCGGATTAGGGCCGGCGAATGTGAGGATATTCTCGGCACCGAACACATTGACAAGGTCATCATCATAGACCAGTCGCCCATCGGCCGGACGCCGCGTTCCAACCCGGCCACATATACGGGCGTGTTTGACGAGGTGCGCAAGGTCTTTACGCTGACCAAGGAGGCCCGGCTGCGCGGCTACCAGTCCGGCCGGTTCAGTTTCAACCTCAAGGCCGGGCGTTGCGCCGGATGCCATGGCCAGGGCACCAAACTCATTGAGATGCATTTTCTGCCGGACGTCTATATCACCTGCGAACAATGCAAGGGCAAGAGGTATAACCGCGAGACCCTGGACATCACCTACCGGGGCAAAAATATCGCGGACGTCCTGGAGATGGAGGTCTCGGCAGCCGTGGATTTCTTCCAGAATTTCCCGCATATCGTGCGGATTCTCAAGACCCTTGATAATGTTGGTCTGGGCTATATCGCCCTGGGCCAGTCCAGCACCACGCTTTCAGGCGGCGAGGCGCAGAGAATCAAATTGTCAGCCGAACTGGGCAAGTCAGCGACCAGTAAGACGCTCTACATACTGGATGAGCCGACTACCGGATTGCATTTCTCCGACATCAACAAACTGCTCAACGTCCTCAACCGGCTGGTGGACCGGGGCAACAGCGTGGTGGTCATAGAGCATAATATGAATGTCATCAAGATGGCGGATTATATCATTGACCTGGGGCCCGAAGGCGGCGACGAAGGCGGCCAGGTGGTCGCTTCAGGCACGCCGGAAGAGGTGGCAAAGAATGAACGGTCTTATACTGGACGAATATTAAGAAAATATCTATAATACAGGTTCCGGTCATCGGTAATCAGTCATCAGTAATCGGTAAAGGAGAGAAGAATATGGTTCATGCAAAGAGTTTGCGGGATTTAGAGGTATATAAATTAGCCCGACAGTTATCACGGGAAATTTATGAAGTATCCAAGAAGTTCCCCAGAGAAGAAATGTATTCACTGACTGACCAGATTAGACGCTCATCGCGTTCCGTCGGCTCCCAAATTGCCGAGGCATGGGCTAAACGTCGGTATGAGAAACACTTTGTCAGCAAGTTAACGGATGCCGATGGGGAACAGCAGGAAACACAACATTGGATTGAAACCGCCCTTGATTGTAGTTATCTATCACCGACTCAAGTCAATGGTTGGTTGGAACATTATACTTCTGTTGGCAAAATGTTAAACTCAATGATGGTCAATGCAAATGAGTTTTGCTCACACCGATTACCGATGACTGATTACCGATAACCGATTATCAGAAAGGATTGTTATGCAGAAAGATATAGACGTCAAGGGATTATTTGCGGCCGTGGTGGCGAAGAACGCCTCGGACCTGTTCATCAAGGTAGGCGCGCCGCCCATCGTCCGGGTGGCCGGCCGGCTGGAAACACTGCCCCAGACCTTTCCGCTTACGCCCGAGATGGTGGAGAAACTCTTCCTGGAAATCACCACCGAGAAACTGCGGCAGAAGTTTGTGGAGTCAGGCGAGGCGGACACGGCCTACGAAATCTTCGGACTGGGCCGGTTCAGGGTCAATATCTTCAGGCAGAAGGGCTATATCGGAATGGTGATGCGTTATATCCGCTCCAATATCCCGCTTCTTGAGGAACTGGGACTGCCGATGAAGCCGCTCCAGAAACTGGCCACGGTAACCCGCGGGCTGGTCATTGTCACGGGCATTGCGGGCAGCGGCAAATCCACGACCATTGCGGCATTGCTTAATTACATCAACAAGAACTGGCGCAAGCACATAATCACCGTGGAAGACCCGATAGAATACCTTTTTATAGACGAGAAGTCGCTGATTGACCAGCGTGAATTGGGAATTGACACCTATTCATTCACCTCGGCGCTGAAGCATGCGGTCCGGGAAAGCCCGGATATCATTATGATAGGCGAGATGCGCGACAAGGACACGATGGAGGCGGCCATCAGTGCGGCCGAGACCGGACACCTGGTCATCAGCACCCTGCACAGCATCAATGCATTCCAGACCGTGGAGCGGATTATCAATTTTTTCCCGCCGCACCAGCACGGGCTCCTGCGCCAGCAGTTGTCGCTGCTTCTGCAGGGCGTGATTTCACAACGTTTGATAGCCCGGCATGACGGCAAGGGAATGATTCCGGCCGCCGAGATACTGCTCTCCACGCCGACCATCAAGGACCAACTCTATGAAGGCAAGACCCGGGAAATATACGATGCGTTGAAAGACGGCAATACCTATTACGGAACGCAGACATTCAACCAGTCGCTGAAATACCTCTACCAGAACAATTTCATCAGCGTGGAAGACGCCCTGGCATTTGCAGACCGGCCGGACGAACTGAAACTGGAACTGCGCGGCATCACCAGAGGCGACGCCTCGGATATGGATTTTAAGATTAAATAGCCCCTAAAAAAAAGAACCGGAACTCCGCAGAGACCGCGATAGCGAGCCACAGATTCCACCGATTACACGGATTAAAATCTGCGAAATCTGTGTAATCTGTGGTTTCATTATGTTAGACGCTCTAAGTGGCAAATGGGCTATATCCTGAACTCAAAGAGTTGGGAGAATTCATTTCTCAGGGAGTCCAGTTCCGCATCCGAGATGTTTACCTCTGCTACCTCGTACACCTTGGCATCCGAGAACCGTTCCAAGACCAGATAGCGGATATTGTCTTTAGTAAGCGGGCTTTTCAGGCGCAGCAGTTTCTTGCGCATCAGAATCAGGGCGAAGAGATACTTGACCTGTAATTTCAGGCGGGTGTCTGATGGCGGCGCCCCGAAATAATCGGGACTTCGCTGCGGCTTCGCCGGCGTGTTTTCTGCCGCGGGCGTTTCGGGCGCTTCCCTAAAAAGGTTGTCAAAGAAGTTGAGCAGGACCTCGCGTGGGGTCTTGGGCGGTTCGGCCGGCGGCTCTATGACGGTCTGCCAGAATGAAAACGGCGTCTCTTCGCCGGCCGCGGTCCGTTTCTCCCAGCAATTGGCGCAGAAATCACGGCGCAATAGCCGCGGCTCTCCTGCCTTGTCGGTTGGGCCTGCCTGTCCTGCGGACCTGTCTGCCGCCAGTCCGGCACAGCCAGGCGCAGGCAGGTTAGGGAACAGCGCGGAGAAATAGTGCCGGCTGACCTCTATGATAGCGTCGCATTCCTGGCAACGTTTGGTTGTTTTTTCTATCTGCCACATAAAATCGGTTGTGCCAGTGTGCCTGTCGGCCAGTTTATAATGACTGGCTGACCGGCCAACCGGCTGACTGACAGTTTACATCCAATCATCCAGCCAGAGGATGGTCTCGGCGAATTTCTGCTCCACCTTTTCCACGTCTTTTTCTATCTTTCTTGATATTTTCTTGTCGGCAAGTGATTCCACGTTGACGATGACATTAAGCCGGGCGCCGTTATAGGCGGCCTTGCTGAGCAGGGCGGCCACATTGATGTCGCTGAGTATCTGGACCGGCAATAATTTGCGGACATTTCCTATCTCGTCAAGGTTTTCCAGCGACAGGAGCATTGTCTGATAAGGCACATCGGATGCGGATTTTAGCGCCTTGTTAATCTCGTGCCGGCGTTTGAGGAAGTGATGGGGGAGTTTATAGGCACGGCAGACCTTATCGTATGCCGCGCTGTCCGCCTCGGCCAGTTTCAGCAGCGCCGAATGATTCCGGTGGAATATCTTCCGCGCTCCTTTCAGCGTGTCGGAATTATGCGAATGGGGCAGGACCTTCTTGAGCGCGATGCCGCAGGCCATATGGCCCAGGGCTGCGCCCAGCGCTCCGGCATAGGCCGAGACGCTCCCGCCGCCCGGCGTGGCCGTCGGCGCCGCTATCATCTCCAGGTATTTCTCCAGACTGATTTTGCTGTACATAATATTCCTTTATGTTACAAAGATTACAATCCCGCTGGGGCCCCGAAATTATCGGGACTACGTTGTCGCTTCGTAGTTACAAAAGTTACAACGGTTACTTTAAGCAATAAAACCTTAATTATTAATCTCTATCAAAGTAGATTGGTTATCCACATTATCGCCGACTTTTATTGTTATTTCTCCGACTGTCCCGTCGCAGGGCGCGCAGATTTCATTCTGCATCTTCATCGCCTCAAGGATGAAAAGGACGTCCCCCTTCCTGACCTTGTCAAGTTGTTTTACTTTGATATCCACGATCTTGCCTGGCATCGGGACAGTGACATTGGTGGCGCCGCTTTTGGCCGACCCTGCCTGCCTCGTCTCCCCGCCCCACAGGGCGAGGCTCGCCAGAGGCGGCGCCCCCGCCGGCTTCGCCTGGCGAGGCGAGAAGTCGGAGCGGGTGGGACTCCTTTCAGTCGCCCCTACGGGCGAGGTCTGGGCTGATGCAACCGGTTTGGCTGCCGACGCAGCAGATTCAACAACCGGCGCTGCCTTCTTTGACTTACTTCCTTCCGGATACGAAACCTTTACCTCGTATGGTCTGCCTTCCACATCCACCTTTAGCATATCCGAAGCGGTTGGCGTGACCTTGACCGAGTATTTCTTATCGTCCAGTTCCAGAATCAGGGTTGCCTTTGACGAATGTTTACCAATACGCAACGGGCTGCCTGGAGCGGTCGGAGCGACCTTGGTGACTATTGGCTCGGCCGGCGCGGGGTTCGCCCAATATTCCTTGGTCACCAGCGGAAAGAGGGCATAGGCCAGCACGTCTTCATCGGAGGGCCGTTCGGTTTGCTTTAAGACCTTGACCGTCTCAAGCGTCTTGTCCCATTCCGGCGGGATGGACTCGGCCGGCCTGGCGCTGATTGGCGTCTCATCGCCGATGGCCTTCTTTTGCAATGCCTCATCAACCGGGCCGGGCGAACGGCCGTATAAACCTTTGATATAATCCTTGACCTCTTTGGAAATCATCTTATAACGTTCTCCGAGAATGACATTAAAGACCGCCTGGGTGCCGACAATCTGGCTGGTCGGCGTAACGAGCGGCGGATAGCCCATATCCTTGCGCACCAGGGCGGTTTCCTTGAGCGCTTCGTCGTATTTGTCAAGCGCATTCTGCTCGTTGAGTTGCGAGATAAGGTTGGAAATCATTCCGCCCGGGGTCTGGTGGACCATAATCTTCGGGTCAACCCGCTCCGAAATCGGGTCCAGGAGCGAGGCGTATTTCTCGCGCACTTTCTGGAAGTGCTCGGAAATTTCAACAATCAGGTCCAGGTTCAGGCCGGTATCAAATGGCGTGCCCTTAAGCGCGCCGACAATGCTTTCGGTGGGCGGCTGGGACGTGCCCCATCCGAAAGGAGAAATCGCCGTGTCAAGATAATCCACGCCGGCCTCGCAGGCAATAAGATATACCATCGGCGCCGTTCCGCTGGTGCAGTGGGTATGCAGATGCACCGGCAGTTTGACTTCTTTCTTCAGGGCGTTAATCAAATCATAAGCCGCGGTGGGCGTGATTATCCCGCTCATATCCTTGATGCAGATGATGTCGGAGCCGGCGTCCTTGAGTTCCAGGGCGAACTTGATGAATTTCTCAATGGTATGAATCGGGCTGACCGTGTAAGAGATGGTGCCCTCCACCATTGCGCCGGTTTTCTTGGCCGCTTTGATGGAGAGTTCCAGGTTGCGGATGTCGTTCAGGGCGTCAAAGATACGGAATACGTCAATGCCGTTGTCCCGCGACTTCTGGATAAACTTGACCACGATGTCGTCCGGGTAATGGCGGTAGCCGACCAGATTCTGGCCGCGCAGGAGCATCTGGAGTTTGGTGGACTTGACCAGTTCCCGAATTTGCCTGAGCCGTTGCCAGGGGTCTTCCTTGAGATAGCGCAGGCAGACGTCAAAAGTCGCGCCGCCCCACATCTCCAGGGAAAAGAATCCTACTTTATCCATCTTTTCCAGGATGGGCAGCATATCAGACGTGGCCATCCGGGTGGCAATCAATGACTGGTGTCCGTCGCGCAAGACCGTTTCGGTTATCTTGACCATCTAACGCACCGCAAACCTTTCTCGTTTACATAAGGGAAAAACGCCTGCTTCCAACGGTTGGGTCTGCAGGTCTTCCGGTTAGCCAGTTGGCCGGTTGGCCGGTTGAGCACGATATCCATCGGAATTGACTGGTTGACTGGCCGACTATCCGACAGATACGTATACACCGCCGCGCTGATTAAGGCCAGGTCGCCTTCTTTCATCTCTTTTCTTTCCTCTTTCATCTATCTTACAGCGGTATATTCCCGTGTTTCTTGGGCGGCCGGGATTCCCTCTTATTGAGTAAACTCTCCAGCGCGGTAATGAGTTTCGGCCGGGTTTCCTGCGGCTCAATCACCTCGTCAATATACCCGCGCTCGGCCGCAATATAGGGATTCTCAAACTTCTCCTGGTATTCGGAAACAAGTTTATCCTTGGTCTGTTTGGGGTCTTTGCTTTCCACAATTTCCTTGCGGAATATGATATTCACCGCGCCGTCCGGACCCATCACGGCAATTTCGGCCGTGGGCCAGGCGAAATTCATATCGGCTCGGACGTGCTTGCTGCACATCACGTCATATGCGCCGCCGTAGGCCTTGCGGGTAATCACGGTCAGTTTGGGCACGGTCGCCTCGCAATAGGCGTAAAGCAGTTTTGCTCCGTTGCGGATGATGCCGCCGTATTCCTGTCCGCTGCCCGGTAGGAATCCCGGCACATCCACAAAGGTCACCAGCGGAATATTAAAGGCATCGCAGAAGCGGACGAACCGGCCGGCCTTGATTGAGGCATTGATATCCAGGCATCCGGCCAGGAAGGCGGGCTGGTTGCCCACGATGCCGACGCTGTGGCCGTTCAGCCGGGCAAAGCCGACCACGATGTTCTTGGCCCATTCGCTGTGTATCTCCAGGAACTCGCCATCCCGCCCCGTTCCGCCGGGGCGAGGCTCGCCCGAAGGGGCGGCGTCCATTACGTGCTTGATGACGTCAATAATATTATAGGGCTTGTTGGAATCGTCCGGAATGACCTTGAGGAGTTCCTTGGCCATCCTGTTGGGCTTGTCCCTGGGTTTGGCATACGGCGGCTCTTCCATATTATTGGAAGGAATGAAACCAATCAGTTTCCGAATCAGTTTGAATCCGGCTTTTTCATCCTGGGCCGCGAAATGCGCCACGCCGGACTTGGCGTTATGGGTCATTGCCCCGCCCAGTTGCTCAAAGGTGATTTCCTCGGCTGTCACGGATTTGATGACCTCAGGCCCGGTGATGAACATATGGCTGGTGTTCTTGACCATAACGATGAAATCGGTCAGGGCCGGGGAATAGACCGCGCCGCCCGCGCAGGGGCCGGTGATAATTGATATCTGGGGAATCACGCCTGAAGCCATAGTATTGCGGAAGAAAATCTCGGCATAGCCGCCCAGCGAAACCACGCCTTCCTGGATTCGGGCGCCGCCTGAATCGTTGATGCCGATAACCGGCGCGCCGACCTTCATTGCCAAATCCATCACCTTGCAAATCTTGTTGGCAAATGCCTCGCCCAGCGAGCCGCCAAAGACCGTGAAATCCTGGCTGAAGACATAGACCAGCCGCCCGTCAATCGTGCCGTAGCCGGTTACTACGCCGTCGCCCAGGACTTTTTTCTGCTCCATCCCGAAATGGTCGCACTGGTGCACCACAAAGGCGTCCAGTTCCTGGAAACTGTCCTTATCCAGCAGGAAGTCAAGGCGTTCCCGGGCCGAGAGTTTGCCGGAGGAGCGCTGTTTGGCGATTTTGTCCTTGCCGCCGCCCAGGAGCGACTCGGCTCGTTTCTGGCGCAGTAGTTTTAATTTGTCTTCCATATTTTAATCCTTTTGCCAATAAGTCACAAAGAATTTCTTAGTGCCTTAGTGTCTTCGTGGCTGAATTAGAATTTAATACCACTTCTGCCTGCTGGAGTCAAATAAAGACAGGTTTTTTTACGCACCATTCCCTGTTCTTTTAGCCGGTCAGGGGTAATCTAAGGGGGAGGCCTCCATCCCCCACTACGTAAGAGATAAATTTTTAAGGAGTTAACAGAAGCCGAAATCGTCAAAAATGGCGGTTTTAGGGCTAAAAAGCGGGCATTTTAACCGGGAATTTATGTCCTTAACGTTGCTTTAAGGTCCTTGGTCAAGGCATCAATCACGTTCTTGACCACCCCATCCACGGTCCCGCTGGCCAGAGTCAGGGTCGGATGCCGGAATGTCAATGAGAATGCAATGCTCTTATGACCCTCTTTTACCTGCTTGCCCCGGTAGATGTCAAAGAATTCTATCTTCTCAATCGGGATATCCTGGGCTGATGGCGCTAATGCTTGTCGTGAAACGGTCTCTATCTGATGCCAGGTAACGCTTTCCGGGATTACCACGGCAATGTCGCGGGTTACGGCCGGAAGCCGGATAAACGGCTGGTATTGCCTGGAGAGTTCGGCCGCATTAATAAGCGCCTCAAAGTCCAACTCGGTAATTCCGATAGTCGTTTCATCCAGCATAATATTACCTATATAACCGATGGGCGTATTATCTAAATTAATGCCCACAATATTTTGTATGCCCGCTGGCGTCACAACAGAGTTCGCTGTCGCGGTCTCTGCGGAGTTCTGGACGCTGAATAATATCCGGTCTTTCAGTCCCAATACATTGAACAACCCTTCCAGCGCGCCTTTGGCTGAATAGAACCCGGCGTTGTCCATGATTCCCAGTGAATATCTTTCCTTTTGAGCTGGTTGATAGGTCTTGCTGATTTCAAAGATTCTTATTGTCTTTTTCGCCTCTGAGTGTAGGTAGTTCTCGTTGAGATTGAAAACGTCCAATAGTCCTTTGGCCAAATTACTCCTGATATAACGGTCAGTGGTGCCGTCCGGCGCTGACAGGCCGACCAAGTGGTCAACCTCGGACGGGCTGACCAGGCCTTTGTCCCAGAAACTATTGGTCATTGCCTCGTTATAACCTGATTCCACCAGATGCTTCCGGGTGGTTCTGATTACGTCATAGATTTTATCTGATTGAGATACTTTTAATTCAATGCAGGGCGGCCTGACCGGTATCTTGTCATAACCATAGATACGGGCCAGTTCTTCTATAATATCCACTTCAATGTTGAGGTCCGGCCTGAAAGAGGGTACCTGCAAGCGTAGAGCGTTGAGCGTAGAGCGTTGAGCGGACAAAATCTTGATACCCAGGCCAGTCAGGATTCTTTTTATCTCAGGCAAGGGAATAGTAATGCCCAGGATGCGGTTGATGCGTTCAGTCCTGAGCGAGACCTTGCGGTCCTTGTATTTTCCGCCGGAGGCGGATCCGCCTTTGGCGGATAGATAATCCAGGGCTTGGTAGCCGATAAGGTCTCCTTTAGCCAACTCCAAAATAAGTTCGGCGGCTCGTTGTGAGGCGGTCTCCACGCCTTTGGGGTCAACCAGTCGCTCAAAGCGGTATGATGAATCTGATGAGAGGGCCAGGCGTCTTGAGGTGCGCCGGATACAGACCGGATTGAAATAGGCGCTCTCCAACAGGATGTTTTTGGTGGACTCGGTCACCTCGGTTTCCTTGCCGCCCATTATGCCGGCCAGGGCCACGGGCTTTTGGGCGTCGGCTATAACCAACATATCCGGTGTCAACTGGTATGCCTTGCCGTCTATGGCTGTTATCTTCTCGTCTTTGACAGCAGTACGCACGATGATTTGGTTTCCTATGAGTTTGTCATAGTCAAAGGCGTGTAGGGGTTGGCCGGTTTCCATCAACACCCAGTTGGTGATATCCACAATATTATTGATACTGCGGAATCCGAGCGATTCCAGATGATTCCGTAACCAATCCGGCGACAGTCCGACCTTGACATTCCTGATAATTCGCCCGATATACATCGGGCAGAGGTCTGTGGATTTAATATGAATAAAAGGCGTTGATTTTGCTTTGGGATTCGGGATTCGGGATTTGGGATTCAGGTTGGCCTTGACACGAGTCATCAGCGCCACTTCGCGGGCAATGCCGATAAAGGACAGGCAATCCGGACGATTGGCCGTAATCTCAAATTCAAAGACGGTCTGGTCGCCCTGGCTTTCCATGCTTTCCACCTTGACACCGTGCCGGGTTAAGAGGTCAGCCAGTTTTTTCGGCTCCAGGGCCACCGCACAATATTCTTTTAGTATGGCGTATGAAATCTTCATAAAATCATTAGCCACTAAGTCACAAAGACACGAAGAAAACAATCTGCGAATTTCTTCTTAGTGCCTTAGTGGCGAACTTTCCTTAAAATTGTGTTAGAAAACTTAAATGATTCTCCGTAAACAGCCGGATATCGTTTATGCCGTATTTGAGCATAGCCACCCGTTCCACGCCCATGCCAAAGGCAAATCCGGTATATTTTTCCGTATCATATTTCACGCGTTTGAATACATTTGGGTGGACCATACCGCAGCCGAGTATTTCAATCCAGCCCTCGCCCCGGCAGACCGGGCAATTCGTTCCGCATCCCGCAGGGCGGGATTGCTCACGGTCTGCGTAGCAGTTCTCGCCTGAATCGGTTGTGCCTTTCCCATGGCAAAAGATGCAGGATATATCCACCTCGGCGCTGGGCTCGGTGAACGGGAAAAACGACGGCCTGAAACGGGTTTGGGTATCCTTGCCGAATATCTCCTTGCAGAAGATATCCAGTACGCCTTTAAGATTGGCAAAAGTAATATCCGTATCAACCATCAGTCCTTCTACCTGATGGAACATAGGGAAGCGCGAAGGCGCGGGCGTGTCGGGCCTGAAGACCTTGCCCGGCACGATAATCCTGACCGGCGGCTTTATCTTTTCCATTGTCCGCACCTGGACCGGCGAGGTATGGCTGCGCAACAACAGATTCCGGCTGCTTTCCGCCACGTAGAAGGTATCAAAGGAATCGCAGGACGGATGGTCGGCCGGCACATTAAGCGCCTCAAAGTTATAGTAGGGCGTCTCTATTTCCGGGCCGTAGGCGCAATCAAACCCCAGCCGCTTAAAGGTGTCTATTATCTGGAAAAAGGTCCGGTAGAGCGGGTGATACCGGCCGCGGTGTTTCTTTTCGCCCGGAATGGTGGCGTCAAACAACACCGCGATTTCTTTGGGGCCGACCGCGGTTTTCAGTTCTTCCATCTTGCGGTTGAACGACTCGGTTACCGATTCTTTCAACTGGTTGATTAACTGGCCTAATTTGGGTTTTTCGTGCGGTTCCACGCCGGATATTTTCTGGGTGAACTGCCTGATAAGCCCTGAGCGGGAAAGGTATTTATGCTCAAATTGCCTGAGCGATTCCAGCGCTTCTTTGGTCCCGGCCTTGATTTCAGCCAGTTTATCCAAGGCGCCGGACTTGAGTTGGGATAATTCTGATTCTATTTCCTGTAGAGACATAACGAATCTGTGTAATCTGTGGCTTTAGTTCTGAGCCGTAGCCCCTACGGGACAAGCCATAGCCACGATTTTGTCAAATGTGGCCGGGTCGGCGACCGCCATATTGGAAAGAATCTTCCGGTTAAGGTCAACCTGGGCCTTTTTTAGGCCGTTGATGAACCTGCTGTAGGTAAGGCCTTTGGCTCTCAAGGCCGCGGTCAGGCGGGTAATCCAAAGCCGGCGGTAGTCGCGCTTCTTGCGCTTCAGGCCGAAATAGGCATCCACCCGGGCCTTCATAATGGTTTCTTTGGCCGTGCGGTAGAGCCGGCTCCGGCCCTGGTCATAGCCCTTGGCCAACTGCATTGTCTTTTTGATTCGCTTGTGCCTGGCTACTGCTGATTTTACGCGCATAACTTGCTCCTTACTCGCTGTTAGACCGAAAGTCGTTGACCTGCGCGCCCCGCCCGTACGGGTCGGGGTGCTCGGAGTCACGTTTCGCTTAGCCCCAGCGAGTTATCCCGATGCATATCGGGATTCAGAATACTGTAAATATTCAAGAAAGTTGACTATATAAAAACGACATCCAATGTCAAGAAATTGAACACGAATACCATAATCCATTACGCAACC
>JBFMDM010000004.1:0-52584 GCA_040753835.1 Planctomycetota bacterium | reverse complement strand
CGCATCGCCCACGGTCTGGATTTTCTCCGCTTCTTCATCCGGGATGGAAAGCCCGAAAGATTCTTCCATTTCCATAATTAATTCCACCTGGTCCAGGGAATCGGCGCCTAGGTCATTGACAAACGAAGTTCCGATTGAAACCTTTTCCTTGGCCACGCCTAATTGCTTGCAGATAATCTCCGTGACCTTGTCCTGTATTTCCTGCGCTGTTGGCATCTTTTTCTCCTCCTCTTTCAGTTTCAACAAGCCGTTACTTTACCAGTCGTTATTGACCGGGTCAAGATTTTTGGTAATTTTTATATAAATAACGGGGCGGGGTTGGTTATTCGCTTGTGTCCAGCCGCTGGCTGGTCCGCGCGGTCTCTCCGCTATGCTCCGGGTTCTATGACCATAAGGACTGTTTCGGTATCTACCTGCTGGCCTTCTGTTGTCTTTATCTCTTTGACCGTGCCGGCCACGGGCGAGGGCAAGTCCATTTCCATCTTCATCGCTTCAAAGACAAGGAGTGACTGGTTTTCGGCCACCTGGGCGCCGGCAGTAACGTTGATTTTTACGACCTTTCCGCCAATCGGGGGTTTTATTTCTGCCATATTCTATTTTCTTTTACCGGCAGTTTGACGGCGCCGACCGCTCCGGAATTACTGCCGGTTAATCCCGCAGAATTGCGGGACATTTATATTCTTAATTTACAAAAACCGTCTTTATAGGGCAAGTATTTTAGGTATTTATTTTTTGCCGGCTATCAGGTCAATATATTGCTCAATTATTTTTTCCACCATATAGCCGGAGTTGAAATTGGGGAAGATGAGTTTCCGTCCGGCCTCGCCCATCTCTCTGGCCCGGTCCGGATTCTTTAGGAGAAATATAATCGCCTCGGCCAGTTGGTCCAGCGCTTCTTTGGTTCGGGTTTTGGAAACGGGCGGCGGTATCAGAAATCCCGTCTGGGAATTCTTGACCAGTTCCCGCGCGCCGTCCACGTCAAACGAGACCACCGGCTTACCCAGGGAGAACGACTGCGGGATGGTCCGAGCCAGGCCTTCCCGCAACGACGGGTGGACCAGCACGTCAATGGCCTGAATCATAGAAGGAATCTGCTCGGGCGGAACCAGGCCGGTAAACGTGAACCAATCATCCAGTCCCCGGCCCTGGACCTCCCTTTTTATCCGGCCGCTTAATGAGCCGTCGCCCACAAAGAGGAATTTCACATCAGGCACGTCTCGGATGACCCGGCCGGCAATCTGGATGATGTATTCGTGGCCCTTCAGGGGAAAAAGCCGGGCAATGGTGCCGACCACCTTGCGGCCGTCCAAACCCCACTGGCGTCTAACATTGTCGGCGTTAAACCCAGCCCCTGCACGCAGGGGCTGGGTGAATTTGTCCAGTTCCAGGGCGCTGTAGATGGTTTTGTAATCCTCGGGCCTGCCGATGCCGGCCTTGAGCGACTGCTCGGCCATTGCATCGGCTACGCAGATAAATCTGGTGGTTACCCAGGATGCGGCCTTTTCCGCCGCAATGTAAAGTATGTTGACCAGTTTATTCTGGTAGGGATAAAAGGACAGCCCGTGCAGGGTATGGACGATAATCTTGACGCCTGACAGGAATGCGGCAAACCGGCCGAGGATGCCGGCCTTGGCGCTGTGAGTGTGGACAATATCTGGTTTCAAGCGTCGCAGCAGGAACAGGAGTTTGACAAAGGCAATGACCTCAAGGAGCGGATTGATATTACGGCGCATCTCAGGGATGATAATCAATTCCACGCCGCTGTCTTTTACTCGCTTAATGAGTTCGCCTTCAGGCCCAAGGGCCGGGCCGGAAATCAGGATGACCTTATACTCCGGGCGTTTCTGCAGGCCTTCCACGGTCAGGATGGTGTTTTCCTGCGCTCCGCCCAGGATAAGCCGGGTAATGATATGGACTATGGTTGTTGGCCTATCTTTTTCTATCATTTACTATAAATTACTTTATCTATTTGCTATAATCAAGGAAATATTGCCACTGAGCGCCGGAAGGCGCTTACCTTGCGTCGCGCTCGTGGCAGGCCAGTTAGGCCTCGTCCCATAGGGACGAGGCAACTCCCTGCGGGCAGCACTATGCTTCGCAAAGTGCTGGGTCGTATTGAATGGTATCCCTAACTGAGTCCCTCGCCCTATTTAATTGGAGCGGGGCTGGGATACCTCTTTGAAATTCCATACGATTAATTATGCAGTATATTAAAGATTTGTCGTTAGAGGAACTCAAGAACTGGCTAAAGGAGAATGACGAGCCCGCCTACCGGTCCGGCCAGATATTCCAGTGGCTCTATGCTTCCGCAGTGCGCGACTTCAGCCAGATGACCAATCTGCCTGCCGGCTTGAGAGAAAAACTGGCCAATGGTTTTGAAATATCGCCATTGAGATTGGCCAATAAACTGGTTTCCTTTAGCGACAATACGGAAAAATACCTTCTGGAACTGGGCGACAACCGGACTGTGGAAAGCGTGGTGATGCCGTACCTGCCTGCCGGCAGGCAGGTCCGAGCGCGCTGCACCATCTGCATCTCCACCCAGGTGGGTTGCCGGTTCCATTGCGTCTTCTGCGCCAGCGGCAAGCGCGGTTTAATCCGCAACCTGTCCTACGGCGAGATAGTTGAACAGGTCGTCCTGGGCAGGCAGGAGGGGCACAATATCACCCATATCGTGTTTATGGGAATGGGCGAGCCGCTGGACAACCTGGACAATGTGATAAAGGCCATCGGTGTTTTCAACCATCCGCAGGGCTTCAACATCGGCGCGCGCCGGATGACCATCTCCACCTGCGGGATTCCGGCCGGCATCAGGAAACTGATGGCTCTCCATTGGCAGGTGGAACTGTCTGTTTCCCTGCACGCACCGACCGATGAACTACGCTCGCGACTGATGCCGATAAACCGGCAGTATCCCTTGAAAACCCTGATAAAGGAATTAAAGGAATATATCAGCCGGACCAACCGGCAGGTGACTTTTGAATATATAATGATAGAAGGGCTTAACTCATCGGACAATGATGCGGTCCTGCTGGGCCGGATGCTTAAGGGTATGAACTGCAAGGTCAATCTGATTCCTTTCAATCCGACCTCGGCAGTGAGTAATTTCAGGCCGCCCATTGCTTCTAAAATAAAGCGGTTTCAGAAGGCGCTTTCCGATGCGGGCGTAAAGAATACGCTGAGGGATTCCCGCGGCGCGGATATCCAGGGCGCCTGCGGGCAGTTGAGTTTATTATCAAAAGTATGAGTTCAAAAATATTGGGCATTGATTACGGCAAAAAACGTATCGGGCTGGCTATTAGCGTTCCGGGCACGAGTTTTGCCGTCGGTTATAAAGTCCTGGAGATAACGCCAGCCGGGATATTAGGTCTGGTGGAAAGCATTAAAGAGATTGTTGACAAGGAAAAGGTTTCTTCTGTTGTCATCGGACTGCCCAAGCAGATGGACAACACCATAGGCATTGCAGGCAGAGAGGTTATGGGTTTTGCCGACGAATTAAGGAAGAATATTACCGTATCGGTGGTCCTGTGGGACGAACGGCTGACCTCAAAGCAGGCCGGCGTTCTGCTGCGGGACGTCAATATGTCGCATAAGGACAAGCGCGAACAGTTGAACGTCACGGCCGCCCAGGTGATGCTCCAGAGTTATCTGGATGCACAAGCCAACAGGGTAGTGCAGGATAATCAGGAAGATGAGTAACGATTACCAGCAAGTCAAGAAGAGTTACCGTTCCGCGGACGTGGCGAAGCGCTACGACCGGAAGCGCTTCGGCGAATCCAGGCGCAAGCAGTTGCTCAACCGCCAGTTGCTCACGGCCCTGGCCGGCGTATTGAATCGCATAACGACGAGTGGATGCCGGGTTGACCTGGTGCTTGATATGCCCTGCGGAACCGGGCGGACCTTTTCCATCCTGAAGGCCAGGGGATATAATTTTGTCGGAGCGGATATCTCCAAGGAGATGATGCTCCAGTCGCGTTCTATTCCGAATGCCAGTAACGTACCGCTAATCCAGTGTGACGGAGCCCGGATGCCTTT
This sequence comes from Planctomycetota bacterium, assembly GCA_040753835.1. Taxonomy (GTDB): domain Bacteria; phylum Planctomycetota; class MHYJ01; order JACQXL01; family JACQXL01; genus JACRIK01. Next base: position 48,549 of record JBFMDM010000004.1, on the reverse strand, counting down.
TAAGGACAAGTGTCTTGACGTCATCACCTCACTGCGTTTCCTGACCACATTTATCCCGAAAGAGGCGCGTGCGCCTATTTTCCGCGAGATGAACCGCATCAGCCAGGGCTGGGTGGTCATTGAATGCCGGCACGAGAATTTCCTGAGCATTGTCGGCGAATGGATATTCCAGAATATCCTGAAGCGCCCGCCCAGGTTCAACTACTTTTCCCGCGACGCCATCAAGCAGGAACTGGAAAACGCGGGCATAAAACTGGAGCGGATTTACCGCCCCTACGGATTCGCGTCAAACAAGTGGCTCCTGCTCGGACGAACCGGTTCCAAATAATAATGGAAATAAAGCATATTATCAAACAGGCAGGCGCGTTATCAGGCCGGTTAATAAGCGCCATACCGAGCCGCGTCATTACCAGCGCCGCAATATTCGCCTTTCTTCTGTTGTGCTATGAACTGCTCCGCCTGGGTTTCTTCCTGGCCAATTACAGGTTCTTTGCGGATGTGCCGGCCGGGGAAATCTTCTGGTCCTTTGTCTATGGCCTGAGGTTTGATATCTCGGCCCTGCTGATGATTAACGGCTTGCTGTTATTGCTCTATAATCTTCCGGGCAACCCGGCGGCCCGCTGGAAATGGTTTAGAATCGGACTGCTGGTCCTGTTCTGGCTGGCCAACCTGGCCTTTATCGGACTGAATCTTTCGGACTACATCTATTTCCCGACCATCCAGCGCCGGTTGATGTCGGAAATCTACACTATTCTGCCCGACATCCTGCGGATGCTGCCATCAACGCTCCTGGAATACTATTATATGGTCCTGCTCCTGCTGGCCGGCGGAGCCGGATTCGTCTGGGCAAGTTTGCGGATAGCGCGGAAGGCAAGCCAAGATGTTGCCTATAGTCCGCGTATATTAAAGGAAAGCGCCTGGCTGGCTGCGATAATATTGCTGATGATGCTGGGAATCCGGGGCGGTTTACAATCCCGCCCGATTCGCCCGGCACACGCATTCTTCTCGGCCAACCGCATCACCGGATACCTGACTCTCAACTCCTCTTTTACCATCCTGCGGAGCATCACACAGACCAACCTGCCCAGTTACAAACTTATGCCCAGGGAAGAAGCGTTGAAAACCGTGGAGTCAATGCTCAAATCGGACAACGAGCGGATGCTTGACCCGGAATATCCGTTCCTGAGGCAAAGGACGTCCGGAGGCAATCTTGCCAGACCCAATGTGGTGGTGTTTATTCTTGAAAGTTGGACGGCCGATTATTGCAACAGCGTCTCAGGCCAGCCCAGTGCAATGCCTTTCTTTGATTCCCTTGCGCAGGAGGGGATGCTCTTCACCAATTTCTTGGCCAACGGCCAGCGCTCTATCATTGCCGAGACAGCCATCCTGACCTCAATCCCGGGATTCTTCTCCACCAAATTGCGCGGGGCAAAAAAGGTGATGATTGGCTCGCAGTCCGAGATGAACCGCTTTCTCGGCCTGGGCACCATCCTGGCAAAAGAGGGCTACGCCACTTCGTTCCACCACGGCGCCAAGACCGGCTCAATGGGCTTTGACGCCTATTCCAAACTGGCCGGATTCCACAATTATTACGGCAAGGAGGATTATCCGAACCTGACGCCCGAGGTCGTGGACGGCACCTGGGGCGTCTGGGACGAGGAATTCTTCCTGGATTCCCTGCGCCGGATGGACAGTTTCAAGGAGCCGTTCTGCTCGGTGATATTCTCGCTCACCTCGCACGACCCGTTTCCGATTCCGGAGCACCGGAAATCGTTGTTTAAGCAATACGCCAACGAGACCAAATTCCAGCAGGTGCTCCGCTATACTGATTATTCCCTGAAGACATTCTTTGAGGCGGCCAGGAACAAGCCCTGGTTCAGGAATACCATATTCATCATCACCGGCGACCACACCAACTATTCCCGGCCTAATATCCTGCGCTCGTATTACCACGTGCCGCTTCTGATTTATGCCCCGGGCATCATCAAACCCCAGCGTTGCAACCAGGTTGGCTCGCAGGTTGATATCCTGCCGACCATCCTGGACCTGCTCTCAATGCAAACCGTGCACGCCTCAATGGGCCGCTCGCTCCTGGACACAACCAGAACCCATTATGCCGTGATTACCGAAGGCGCTTATTGCGTCATCCTTGATGACCAGTTCGTCCTGCTGGATGACCTGGAAAAGACCGCCGGGCTGTTTGATTACCGCGCTGACCCGTATCTCAAGAATAACCTGCAGTCCCAATACCCTGATAAAGCCACGGAATTAAGGCATAATCTTTATGCCTATATCCAGGAGGTGACCTATGCCATAACCAATGACCGGGTCTGCCGGGATGAGGATATCAAAATAACCAAAGAAGGGACTAAATGAAAAACAAACGTTTTATATGGCCGTCCTTCGCCAGTCCAAATCTCCGGCTACGGAGCGGCGGATGGCTGTATCTCCTGGGGTTTAACTTGATTGTCATCGCCCTTTTGCTCGGAATAATCAATATCCATTCGGATTATGTAAATGCACTACCTAATAATATAATAGGGAATAAACCATCTATTATAGAATCGCTGAAAGAAGTCGGCCTTCCGTTTTCATTCCTGGTCATTGGCGACAGCCGGGCCAAGGCAACCTCTGAACACCTGATAAGATTAGTCAGAGAAAAAGGCGAGCCCGCGTTTATGGTTATGAACGGCGACTTTGTCTGGCGTCCGGGCATCTGGCACCACCGCTTTTTCCTGACCCGGATGCTCAACCGGGTCAAGCCGGCCTTTCCGGTCTTTCTGGTGGCGGGTAATCACGACATCATCAATTACGACACCTCGCGCATAAAAGACCCTGAACGCCAAGCCACGCGCGAGTTTTACGAAGGGCTCTACGGCCCGCGTAATTGCGACTTTGTCTATAACAACTGCCTGTTTATCCTCTGCGACGGCGACGCCAAAAGCCCTGTAGATTACCTGGATTATCTTAAGAGCGTCCTGTCCCAAAAAGCCGCCGGCAAGAAATATATCTTCGTCTTCACCCACTATCCGCCCCGGGGTCTGGATGCGAGCATCAAAAAGGCCTGCCTGCCGAACGAGAAGGAATTCTTCGCCCTGATGGAGCAATACAGGGTTAGTTACTGCTTCTTCGGACACCACCACGGCTACTGGAGGGGCGAGCGGAACGGCACAACCTATATCATCAGCGGAGGCGGAGGCGCCCGGCTTGAGCCCCATATTCCGGACAAGACCCATCATCTCCTGCGGATTACGGTTGGGGATGATAAAATCAGCGAGGAAAAGATTACCAGCCAGGCCCAAAGCAATCTGGTCAATTGGTTCGGCCAAGCCGCCTTTATTCATATTTTCCCGGTCATAGACAGTAACGGCCTGACGCTTTATATAATCCTGTTTGTCTTCCTGCTTGACAGCGGCCTTGCGCTCTGGCTTTATATGAGAGCATCGCCCAAACCGCATTCTGACGGATTAAAAGTCCCAGAATAAACAAACAATGAATTACCTGCTCAAAACCCGGCTCGGCTGGTGCGGGATTGTCTTTGACGGCAACGTGGTCAAAGAAATCGTCCTGCCCTCGCCGGATAAGAAACGCATAGTCGCAAGATTAAAGGAACGAAGATATATCTCCGGAAAACAGCCCGAACAAACCCCACTCACCAAAAGGTTTCTCAAAACCCTCAGCCGGTATTTTAATGGAGAAAAGGTTGACTTTGGCAATCCGGCAAGATATATAAGCGGTTTGACCCGACAGGGTAATTTCACTAAGGCGGTCTATAAAGCCCTGATGACCATCCCTTATGGCCAGGTGCGGACCTATCAGTGGGTGGCAAAAAGGGTGGGAAACCCAGGGGCCAGCCGGGCTGTGGGCAATGCCCTGGCCAGGAATTCCCTGCCGGTTATTATCCCCTGCCATCGGGTGATTAAATCGGACGGCTCGCTGGGCAATTTCTCAGCCATCGGCGGAACGGAACTAAAGGAAAAACTCCTGAAAATGGAGGGTGTCAGATGATAAAGAAAGGGGTTCTGGACATCCTGGCCTGTCCGTTATGCAAAGCGGATATTAAATTAGAGGGCAACGTACTGGTCTGCGCCAATCACCAGTGTCTTTGCAGGTACCGGATAGAGGACGACATCCCGATAATGCTGATAGACGAGGCCGAGCGGCCTTGTCCCAAGTGCAACACCCAGCGGGACTGGCTGGAGGAAAAAAACCTGCTCAAATGCCCGAAGTGCGGGTGCGAGTTAAGGGGGTATCAATAGCAACCACAGATTACACGGATTTCACAGATAATACTGGGTTTAATCGGCGTAATCTGTGAAATCTGTGGTTGTATTGTTATTTTATGGATAAACGAACCATCATATTTATTCTGGCCTCGATCGCTATCTGGTTTCTGTACATCCAGTTCGTAGCGCCGAGATTTGCGCCGCCCAAACAGCCCGCGCCGGCTCACTCTGCCGAATCGCCTGCGTCGGACAAGTCACTCCCTGCCCCTGACGGCATAACCCAGACCGCCAAGGCCACACCGGTTGCATCAGAAAAACCGGAATCCTCCTTCAGCCAGCCGGCCAATATCGCTCCCCGGCAGAAGGTGCTGGAAAATGATTATATCAAGGTCACCCTGTCCAATAAAGGCGCGGCCATAGAATCCCTGGTTCTCAAACAATACAAGTCGGCCAAACTGTCGTTGCAGTCCGACACTGCCAGTCAGTTGTCTGTTGTTAATACCGCAGACCCCTATAAATATGCGCTTTCAGTCAGCGCGCCGGATTCAGGAGACGACCTCGCGTCCGGGCTCTGGGAGGCGATAACCGAAACCGACTCCTCAATAACCTTCCGCTATGTCACGGTCCATGGCCTGGCCGTACATAAATCATTTACACTGGGCAGACATAATTACGCCCTGGATTTCTCAGTCGGGCTGGAAAACCTCTCGGCCAATCCGCTCGCCCGGAAACTGATAATCCACGGACTGGAAACAATGCCGCCCGAATCATACAATGCATCCGATATCACCGCCTTGTATTCTTACACCGACCCGCCGGTTACCGATACGGCCAGGGGAAAAGAGGTCAAATGGTACATTGAACAGCCCGCCCCGGCCAAGGTGAAAAAGGAAGCGGATAATAAAAGCGCCGTCTCGTTCACCCTCATCCAGGGCCAGGATAATGTTTATTGGAACGGCATTGCCAACAAGTATTTTGCGGCCATTCTCGTTCCGGCAAATATCGCGGATATCGGCGCCTACGGGTTTAAGGCCATTGACTGCCCGGCCCTACCCAATAATTCCAGCCCGTATCAGAACCTGAATTTCTATATCCAGACCAAAGAGTTTACGCTGAATCCCAAAGAATCAAGGAACCTGGATTTCCTATTCTACGCCGGGCCGAAAAAGGCCGCGGACCTGGCCGTGTTCTCCGACCTGGGATTTGACAAACTTCTTTCCTACGGCTGGTTCGGGTTCATCAGCAAGATTCTTCTTCTTATTCTGGGCGGGCTGTTCGCCTTATTCAAGAATTACGGCGCGGCGATTGTCGTCCTTACTATTGTCGTGAAGGTGGTGATGTTCCCTGTCACCAAAAAGGGCCAGGTCTCAATGTACCAGATGCAGAAACTACAGCCCCGCATCAAGGCCCTGCAGGAGCAGTACAAGAACGACAAACGCCGGTTCGGCGAGGAGCAGTTGAAACTCTTCAAGGAATACGGGGTCAACCCCTTAAGCGGCTGCCTGCCGATGCTTCTGCAGATACCGGTCTTTATCGGGCTCTACTGGGCCCTGGCCCAGGCCATAGAACTGCGCCAGTCGCCCTTTATGCTCTGGATTACAGACCTGTCCCAGCCGGACCAGTTATGCAAACTGCCGTTCCCGATTCTGGGCGCGCATTACCTGCACGTCCTGCCCCTGATAATGACCGTCTCCTGGCTGATACAGTCGTTCACCCAGCCCAAGTCGCCGGACCCGCAGGCCCGCCAGCAGCAGAAGATGTTCCTCTTTATGCCCCTTGTCTTCGGAATCCTGTTCTACAGCGTCCCGTCGGGGCTCACGCTCTACTGGTTCACCAGCACGCTACTCGGCATCGGGGAACAAATCCTGATTAAGAAATACTATTTTAGATAACCGTTAAGTCGGTTTAGACCGTTAATAGTTTTGGCCGGATTAACAGGCATAACGGAACTAACGGACTCAACGGAATTAACCCCTATGGATGCCAACGACACCATCGTCGCCGTTTCCAGCCCGGCCGGGAATTCCCTAAGAGGCATCATCCGCCTTTCCGGTCTCCGGGCATTTCAATTGGTTGGCGGGGCCGTTAATTGCCGGTTGCATTCCAAACAATTCTGGGAAACCGTTCACTGCTCACTAAAGATTTTACTGGCAGACCGGCAGACCGGCAGACCGACTCACATTCCTGCTACCCTATACTTAATGAAATCCCCGCGCTCTTACACCCGCGAAGACGTGGCCGAAATCCACACCCTGGGTTCCCATATTCTATTAGAGGGCATTGTGGAATATTTTACGCGCCAGGGGGCGCGGCTGGCCCGGCCCGGCGAATTTACCCAGCGCGCATTCCTGAACGGACGGCTTAATCTGGCACAGGCCGAGGCGGTCCTGGACATCATCCACTCCTGCTCCGAACAGGAGCACCACTTGGCCGTCAGCCGTCTGCGCCGGCATTCCTTCAGGCAATTACAGGAAATAAACCAACAACTGCTCTGGCTTGCCGCCCGGATGGAACTGGCCCTGGATTTCTCAGACCAGAATATAGAAATCATCCCTGCCAAAGAGGTGGGAAAGGCAATTGATTCTATCCTGAAAGGCATCCAGGCAGTCCTGAAGATGGGCGCCCAAGACCGGCTCGTTTCCAGTGACGGAATTCTCTGCGTCCTGTGCGGCCGGCCGAACGTGGGCAAATCCAGTTTATTCAACCGGCTGGTCAGGGACAGGAGAAACATCGTCTCGCCACGCTCCAATCCGCTGAGGCGGGGCGCTCTCGCTTCAGCGGACAAGGGCGGAGCGCCGGCGCCGGGCACGACCCGCGATTATATTGAAGGCCGATTCTTGCACAAAGGCGCGGCATTCAGAATCTTTGACACCGCTGGCATACCTGAAAACAGACCAGCAGTCCAAACAGACCAGCAGACAAACCGACTCCCGGCCGATATTTATTTATTCGTTATTGATTCCGCGGCCGGCCTGACCAGACAGGACCGGGCTATCCTCAAGCATCTCAATCCGGCCAAAACCATTCTGGTAGCAAATAAAATTGATTTATCACAGAATTATAAATTCGCTATTCGCAGTTCCCAATTCGCAATTTGTTCTTGCTCCGCCCTTACCGGCCGAAACATCACCGCACTCAAAGACACGTTAACCGCTATGGTAAAAACATCCCCGCCGGACCGTTTTGCCGGCCAGGCGCTGATTAACCTGCGCCAGCAGGAGGACCTGAAGAAATGCCTCGGGCATCTGACCCGGGCCGGCAAATCGCTTGCCGCCGGTAATTCATATGATATTATCGCCCTGGACATCCTGGAGGCGCTGGACCGGTTGAACGCCTGCCTGGACGGCTTCTCTGCAGGCAAAACCATCCTGGCAGACGACATCCTCAACAACATCTTCTCCCGCTTCTGTGTCGGGAAATAAGGCGCCTATCCCATATCAAAAAATCCAAAATATGAAGAGGATGATGAATAAGAGCCAGCGCCGCCTAAAAAGAACTGGGGCAAGGAATACAAGGTAAAGGAGAAGTGGCAGAACTATTGAATATAATTGATAATACAGATGAATTTTTGCCACCATATAGGATATGATAAGGTATTAGAGACGAAGGTGTTTGTTTTTTTGATGGGTTGTATAAGAAAGTGCGGCAACCTATTACCGCTTTGCCTTTACCGGACGCTTTGCTTCATAGGCGTCAACCACGCATTGGACCAGCGGATGGCGGACAATGTCGGCCCGGGTGAGATAGCAGAAGGCAATGCCCTTGATGTGTGCCAGGACGGACTGGGATTCCACCAGCCCGGAGGTCTTGCCGAACGGCAGGTCTATCTGGGTGACGTCTCCGGTTACCACAATCTTGGAGTTCTGGCCCATCCGGGTCAGGAACATCTTCATCTGCTCCGAGGTGGCGTTCTGGGCCTCGTCTAATATCATAAAGGCGTTGTCCAGGTTCCGGCCGCGCATATAGGCCAAGGGCACGACCTCAACTATCTCGTTCTCCATCAGCCGGCGCAGTTGCTGGAACTCCAGGAAACTGTTCAGGGCGTCGTAGAGCGGCCTGAGATACGGATTGACCTTTTCCTGGTAGTCGCCGGGCAGGAATCCCAGCCGTTCGCCGGCCTCAACGGCCGGACGGCAGAGGATAATCTTGCGCACCTCGCCTTTTTTGAATGATACCAGCGCCCGGGCCACGGCCAGATAGGTCTTGCCGGTCCCGGCCGGGCCAATGGCGATGACGATATCGTTCTCCTGAAGGCACTTGAGGTAACTATTCTGGCCTTCAGTACGTGCTTTCACTGCAAAGACGTCGCGCGCCAGAGTTCCCAGCGGCGACGGCGCTGAGGCATTGTTGTTAGTGCCGTTGGCGCAGGTGTTGTTTATCAGGCCCAGCACGGTCTCCTCGCTGTTGGACGGAGACGAGACCATACGTGAGAGCGCATAAAATGCCGTTTCCACGGGTTGTTTCTGGCCGGCGATAATCAGTTCCCGATGCCCGCTCCGGGACGAGACCAGCGATATCTTGACATCCAGTTTGTTGCGGATGAGTTTCAGATACTGGTCATAAGGCCCGAAGGTGCGCACGAAGTCAATGCTGTCCGGAAGCCGGATTTTACGACGGAATTTCATAATAAGCGCTGATGTTACAAAAGGTACAATGGTTGTAAAGGTTAAAAAGGTTACCGTAACTATTGTAACCCTTGTAACTGTTGTAACCTTTGTAACTTACTTATGGTTAATACAGTTTCAACAGCAGGAACGCGGCGACCGGCGCGGCCAATAATAAACTGTCGCTCAGGTCCAGGATTCCGCCCATCGGACCGAGGATATTGCCCGAATCCTTGGCGTTGCAGAACCGCTTGATATACGATTCAAACAGGTCGCCCAGTTGGGAGACGAACACGATTACCAGATTAACGATGAATATCAGCCAAAAGGGTATGGAAACGGGCAGGTTCAGGGCCCGGACCGGCAGTAGATAGAAAGCAATCATCCCGAGGAGCGCGGCGCCCAGGAGCCCGGCAATAAATCCCTCTACGGTCTTGTTCGGGCTGACCTTCTCGGCCAGTTTGTGCTTCCCGAAGCGGGTGCCCCAGAAATAGGCAAGCGAATCCGCTATCTTCACCATCGCAATAAAATAAAGCACGATATATATCCCTTTGGCCATCAACCGCGCCAGGGACCAGATGGGCAGATAGACATAGACAAAGCCGAAGAACAGGATAAGAATCTGGCTGAAGTCATTAATATGCTTAAGATAGTATAAAATGGCGATGACGATAAACAGTGCAAAGGTCAGGAGCATCGGCATCTCCCACATAATCAACTGCAGGTAAGCCGCATATTTTGAGAACCCTATGAGTTTCGGGAAGGTCCAGAATATCCAGATGATGGCGATGCCGCAGAGCCCGGTTATCACCGGGAAATGCCAGGGCAGTTTGATATTGATATTCCAGTAGAGTTTGGCGAATTCGTAGAAACAGAGCGAGGAGAACAGGGCCAGGATGAGATAGAACCCGCTGACGCCCTTGAAAAACCAGTCAAAGACCAGCAGGAAGGCGATGAAGGTAATCAGGTTGAAACTGATAATCAGCCGTTTCTTTAGTGTGGGATACATCAGCAAAGTTCCTCGTACTTTCGCCACAAAGACACCAAAGCACCAAGAATTCGGGATTTCCTTCGTGTCTTGGTGCCTTAGTGGCTAATTACTTATATATTTTTTGCGATATCGGTCCGGTAGAACGCGCCGTCAAAGGATATCTGTTTTACGGCGTCATAGGCCTTCTGCCGCGCTGAGGCGAAGTCCTTGGCCCGGGCTGTAATGCCCAGCACGCGCCCGCCGGATGTTACCACCTTTTCGTCTTTTAAGGCCGTGCCTGCATGAAAAACCTGGAAGTCCTTTGTTTGGCCGGTTGGCCGGTTGGCTAGTTGGCCGGTTATCTCGTCTCCTGTCCTGGGCGAGGCCGGATAGCCCTTGCTGGTCATCACCACGCAGACCGCCGGCTCGTTATGCCATTCTATGGGCTTGATTCTATCCAGTTTCTGCTCCACCACGGCCATCAGGAGCGGCACGATATCGCTTTTCAGGCGCATCATCAGCGGCTGGGTCTCAGGGTCGCCGAACCGGACGTTGTATTCCAGGACCTTGATGCCGGCCGGCGAGACCATCAGTCCGGCATAAAGCACTCCTTGGTATGGTCGGCTGGATGAATGCATTGCGTGCACGGTCGGCACGATTATCTCGCCGACTATTTTGTCCATCATCTTCGGGGTGACGAATTTTACCGGCGAATAGGCGCCCATCCCGCCGGTATTCGGGCCCTTGTTGTCGTCCATCAGCCGCTTGTAATCACGGGCCGGCTCCAGGACCGCGATGGTCTTGCCGTCGGTTAACGACAGCACCGAGACCTCCTGGCCGGAAAGGAATTCCTCAATCACCACCTTGTTGCCGGAATCGCCGAATATTTTATCCTTCATTATCCTGGTTACAACATCCAGGGCTATGTCCTTGTGCTCGCAGACCGTAACGCCCTTGCCCGAGGCCAGGCCGTCCGCCTTGAGTACGATGGGCATTGACACCTTGGTAAGATATTTCATCGCCTCGTCCAGCGAGGCCACGACCTTGAAAGACGGCGAGGAAATGCCGAACCGTTTGAGCAGTTCGCGGGTAAAGACCTTGCTGCCTTCCAGTTCCGCGGCCGCCTTGGTCGGCCCGAATATCTTCAGGCCGGCCTTGCGGAATTCGTCCACGATGCCGCTGACCAGGGGCTGTTCCGGCCCGACCACGGTCAGGTCTATCTTTTCGCTCAGGGCGAATTCTTTAATCTTGCCTATCTCGTTGGCTGCGATAGGCAGGCATTCGGCCACCTGCGCAATGCCCGGATTGCCAGGCGCGGCGTATAACTTCTTTACTAAAGGCGACTGGCTGATTTTCCAGGCCAGGGCGTGTTCCCGTCCGCCTGAGCCGATTATGAGAATTTTCATTGCAACAATTTCTTATACAACCCGATATATTCCTTGCTGCTGTGCTCCCAGGAAAAGTCCTGCTGCATCGCGTTCTTCATCAGTTGTTTCCAGGACTTCTTGTCTTCATAAAGCGCCAGGGCCGACCTGATGCAGGCCAGCATCTCAGCCGCTGAATAGTTCCTGAACGAAAACCCTGTTGGTCTTTTGGACTGCTGGACCGGTTGGATGCTGTCAGCCAGACCGCCGGTCTCGTGGACAATCGGAATCGTGCCGTATTTCAGGGAATACAACTGGTTCAGGCCGCAGGGCTCGTATCTGGACGGCATCAGAAACATATCCGCTCCGGCTGTTATCAGGTGCGCCAGGGCGTTGTCAAAGGTGATGTTGGCCGAGACCTGGGACGGATATTTTCGGGCAATATCCCTGAATATCTGATGGTATTTCTCCTCGCCGGTGCCTAATAACACGAACTGGCATCCGGTCTTTCCTCCTGATGCGGACATTATCTCGTCAAAGGCCTCGGATACCAGGTCAAACCCCTTTTGCCCGGCCAGCCGGCCTATCATCCCGATTATGGGAACGTCATCGGTCGGCAGGTTGCACTTCTTCTGTAACGCCTGCTTGTTCTTGTATTTATCCGCAAGTTTAGCCGGTGAGTATTTCACCGGAATGAATTTGTCTGTTGCCGGGCTCCACTGGCCGTAATCCACGCCGTTGATGATGCCGTAAAGGTCGCCGGCGCGCTCGCGCAGGACCCCGTCTAATCGCTCGCCGAAGGCCGGCGTCTGGATTTCCCGGGCATAGCGCGGGCTGACCGTAGAGAGCATATCCGCAAAGACCAGGCCGCCCTTCAGGAAATTAACCTGGCCGTAGAATTCCAACTGTTTGTAGTTGAAATACTCCCAGCCCAGCCCGATGAGTTTCATATCCCAGTGCCAGAACAGGCCCTGATAGGCCAGATTATGCACCGTCAGCAGGGTTTTGGTATTCTTAAAACAGGGCTCTTTTTTATACAGCGTCTTGAGATAAACCGGTATGAGCGCGCTCTGCCAGTCGTGGCAGTGGATGATGTCGCACTTTATTCCCAGCGTCTTGATGGCCTCCAGCACGGCCCGGGAAAAGAATATGAACCGCGCGGCGTTGTCCTTGTAGTCGCCCTCAGCCGTGCCGTAGAGATAATCGCGCTGAAAATACTCGTCGCGCTGGATAAAATAAACGTCCGCGTTGCCAATCTTGCTTTTCCATATCGTGCCGGAAACCAGGTTGTCCCCAATCTGCACCTTAACCGTGATGCCGGTGGAAATAAGGCCCGGCGTGTTTGTCTTGACCTGTTTATAGAGCGGCAGGAATGCCGTAACGTTAATCCTGGATTTCTTCAGTTGAGCCGTAAGCGCGCCCAGGACGTCGGCCAGCCCGCCGGTCTTGGCAAACGGCACCATCTCCGAGGCAACCTGGCAGACATTCATATTAGCCATTAAACAGTTATCTCCTTGAGATATTTGGCCGCGTCCTCGGGCGGAACTGAATTGATATAGAACCCCGTGCCCCATTCAAATCCGGCCACCCGGGTTATCCGCGGGATGATTTCTATGTGCCAGTGGTAATACTCGGTCTCGTCCATCGTGAATGGCGTGGTGTGCACCAGCATATTATAGGCCGGATGGCTCAGGGCCTTTTCCAGTTTCTGGAATACCTTTTTGGCTATGGAAGCCAGAGACGGTATCAGGTGAGGCGGTATCATCTCGTAATGAGTCAGGTGCTGCTTGGGCAGAATCCAGGTCTCGAACGGGAAGCGCGAGGCAAATGGTTCCACCGCAATGAAATGCTCATCGTTAATCACCACCCGCTCGTCGTCTTCCATCTCCTGATGGATGATGTCGCAGAAGATGCACCGGCCGCGATACTGGTAAAAATTCTCCGAACCCTTCATCTCCTGCTGGATGCGGATGGGCGTAATGGGCGTAACGACCAGTTGCGAATGGGTGTGCTCCAGAGACGCGCCGGCCCGGTCGCCCACGTTCTTGAATATCAGTCCGTAGGCAAAGCGGTCGTCTTTTTTCAGGTCCGACATCCGGGCTTGGTAGGTCTGGAATACGAGCCGTATTTGCTCCTCAGGCAGGGGCGTAAAGGACGAGGCGTGCTGGGGCGTTTCTATAATCACCTCGTGCGCGCCGATGCCCCGCATATAATCATACAGGCCTTTGCCCCGCTTGTCAATATTGCCCTCAATGGCCAGGGCCGGGAATTTGTTGGGCACGACCCGGACCAGCCAATCCTTGCCATTGGGCGCGGAAAAGGGCTTTCTGATGGCGTATATTTCGGGCGGCGTGACCTTTTCATTGCCCTCGCAGAACGGGCAGTTGGCCGGCCCTTTGGCTGGCGGCGCCTCCACCTTGAAATCCACCGGGCGCTTGGAACGCTCGGATGCCACGATTACCCAGCGGCCTAATATCGGGTCTTTTCTTAATTCGGACATAAGTTAGGTTATTAGGATATTGGGTTATTAGTAAACGACCTCTGATACTCAATTACCTAATCACCCAATCACCCAAGTTACGCTATCCAATCAATGTGCGCCAGGTCCTCGGCCGGGACGGCCAGTTTTATCGGCAAACTCTCCGGATGCCGGACCATCAGCCGGTCCAAAGAACAATCACAGGGTTTATCCCCGCCGCCCAGGATGGAATATGCCTCAACGAAGAATTGAACCTCTTCGCCCGGCTTGAATCCCAGCCCGTCCAGCGGACAAAGAATCTCAACTATTTCGCCGGTTGCAACCGTATCCGCCTCCCGGATAACCGCTCCGCTCTTATCCGCTGGAGCGAGAGCGCCCTCGCCACCAGAAACAGGGCGGGGCGCGCCGCTTTCATCCAGAATGCTGAAACGCGGTTTGAGGGGTCCAACGATATCCTTCCCTTCCCTTCCCGCCTTAGCGGGAACGGAGATGTCACGGATGACCCCGTTAGAAGCGTCTAATGCCTGCGGTTTAGAATCTCCGGCAGTTTGGTCATATTTACTACGTTCGCTTCCAACGGGGATGATAACTTTCCGCCTCAAGGGCTTCAAGAAGTTTAGCACAAAATATATCCCGTCCGGGAATGCAGGCGCGCCCTTCGCGCCGTTGGCAGCCGGGTCTATCCTAAGGCAGAGGTTATGCTTGTCAAACCCGAAGAAGATGCGCGAGATTATCCGGCCGAGGTCCGACGAGCGGTCCATTGCCGCGCCGGATTCCGAGGCCGGATCAAACTGCCCGGCCGGAAGCCATTCAAAATAATCGCTCCGTTTTCCGTCCAGTTTGATGTCCAGCAGTCCCCAGGGCAGGGTGTGCAGTTCCTTTTGCCGGCGCTCCTTTATCTGGTGGTGCAGATATTCCGGCACGTTCACGCCCAGGACCTGGTAGGCGTTCATCAGATGCTTGCGGAAGAGCAGGTCAAACTGGTCGTCCAGGGCCGAGGAATGCTCGTGCCCGAACCACCAATACCAGTCGCTGCCTTCGGCGATGTAGATGCTCTCCATTGCCCGGTCTATTTTGGATTGCTCCGCGCCTTTGGCCTTTTGTTCGCTGACCATCTCGCGGGTCTTGGCCAGGTATTCCCAGGCGTCCCGGTCTTCCTTGTGCCCGACCCAGATGGAGAAATTATGGTTTATCCACGAGCCGGCGTAGATGGTATCCAGTTCCTTCACCGGCGGATGTTTTTCTATATAATCGCTGATGCGCACGGTTTCTATTTCCGCATCATTGCTCAGGCGCTCGTAGAGTAATCTCAGGAATTCTATGCCGTTATTCGGATAATGCTCCCAGGGGTTTTCGCCGTCCAGGATGATGCTCACCAGGGGCGCCTCCTGGTGCGTCCGGCTGGCGCCCGCCTTTATCTCGTTTATCAGATGCTCCGCCGCATCAGACGCCTTCCAGCGCTGGTACTGGAACCCGATAAGATTGGAAAGATACTGGTCGCGGAAAATCACTGACATCCCGCGGGTCTTGTAGGGCTGGTAGAGGTCGTTCAGGAATCCGGAGAAATGGTCCGACGACCGGTCCAGGGTATGGGCCAGGATTTCCTCATCCGAGGCGAAATAGCGGACGTTCTGCTCCAGCAGGAGCGGCGCCATTGAGGGCGCGACCGAGCCCTCGGACGGCCAGATGCCTCTGGCATCAATCCCGAAATGCTCCCTGTAGAATTTCATTGCCTCGGCCATCTGCAATCGGGCGTCCTCAAAGAGCGCCTTCTGGTCCACGGCCGGCAGGGCCGCCTGCGGCATCGCCTGCAGGGTGGAATTCATATTGCACAGCAACGGCAGGATGGGATGGTAAAACGGCGTGGTCGTTATTTCTATCTGCCCGCTGTCCTGCAGTTTTTTATGCAGGGGGATGATTTCGGATAAATAGTGGAGTTGTTTCTGCACCAGCAGTTTCTTGTCCTCCTCGGTGTAATTGCGCCCCTTGGCACGGAGCGCCTGGAGTTCCTTGTCGCGCTCTATTATCAGCGGATGAAACCAGACCTGGGAACTGCAGACCAGAATGTCCGTAAAATCCTGTTCGGTAAGATTCTTGAGCAGTTTCTTCAGGGCCTGGCCGTTCTGCGGGCTGTTGGTCAGGAGATTATCGGCTGTCTGGGATTTTTCGGCCAGGACCCTTTGCCGTGCGGTTTGGTAGAGTGTGTAGAGTTCCTTATAGCGGGCGCAGGCGCCTATCATATTCTGCGGATGGGCCAGGAACCCGTTCTCCAGGATATACTGCTTGTCCTCGGGGTTTAATTCTGACGAAGGCCGCTGGCTCAGGAATAGCAAACGGTCGGTCTCGCCGGCAACGTATTCCTTTATCTGCTTGAGGAGCGAGGGCACGAGATTGATATTGGACTTAATCTTGGGGAACTGCGCTATGAGCGCGGCCATCCCGTAATAATCCTTGATGCCATGCAGGCGCACCCAGGGCATCTGGAATGTCACGGCGCCGTTGGCGATGCGGTAATACGGCTGGTGATGGTGCCACAAAAACGCCAGGTATATTTTCTTGGTCATTGAATCATCGGACGCGTGGCGTGAACACGAAGTGACCGCGTCCAGCGAACTAAAACCGCTTACTTAACAAATTATTGGCAGATAATACCAAACTCCATATAACGGGTCAAGGAAAAAATAAGGTGAAAGAAAGTTAATCTATCAGTACCAAACTATACCAATTTGGGGTCTCGGTTTTGGCCTTGAGTGTCTTGAGGGGCAGGCCGAGTTTGCGGACCGTGGCAAAGACGTCTATGCCCACGGCCTGCATTGCCGGCCGGGCCTTTTTGGGCGCGCGGCAGGGTTTGGGATACCGACATTCCTTGCAGACCGCGCAATCGGATAAACTGAAGGCAAAATACGCGCCGTCCGCATAGGCCTTCTGTTCTACGGCGAATGATAGTTCCTGCGAGAGTCGTTTGTCGTGGGTGTGAATAAGCAATGCCTTTTTGTAATGCCTGAGAATCTGGGCGAATTCCCAAACCGTGACCGCTCCGGGCGCGGATGGGCAGGTCCAGTTGCGGCTCCAGCCCGTGCATCCAAACCGGCATTTGAGCATCGTGCGCGGGTCAAGGACGATGTCTTTGGCCTTGATGACCAGGGTATGTCGGGCGCCGCGAGATAAGGCGTAAGCGCTGTATCTTTTCAGATTTATCATACTTACCTGATTACAGGGTTACCTCGCGCTCCGCACCAGTCCACTAAGGCGGAGCGCTCACGTTTCATTAGAGAAGAGCGGAGCGCAGGCGGGCCGCGTGACAGTTGATATTGACCGCCACAGGCAGGGCGGTAATGTGCACGGGCCCGTATTCAATATGAACCGCCAAAGCCGTGCACCGGCCGCCCAGGCCCTGTGGGCCGATGCCCAGATTATTTATCTCCTTGAGCAGGTCCTGCTCTAATTTTGCGTAGAAAGGATTGGGATTGGGCGTTCCGGCCGGCCTGAGGTGCGCTCTCTTTGCCAGGACCGCACAACCGTCAAAGTTGCCGCCGATGCCCACGCCCACAATAATAGGCGGGCAGGGATTGGCTCCGGCGTTCTTCACGGTCTCAATGATGAATTTCTTAACGCCCTCAAGCCCGGCCGAGGGCGGAAGCATCTTGAGCGCGCTCATATTCTCAGCCCCGCCGCCCTTGGGCAGGAGGTATATCTTTAGTTTGTCGCCTGGCACGATTTCCGGGTGTATCATAGCCGGCGTGTTGTCGTTGGTGTTCTTGCGGTTCAGGGGGTCGGATATGATGGACTTACGTAGGAATCCATCTTTATATCCCTGGCGCACGCCCTCATTGATGGCGTCATAGAGATACCCGCCGGTGATGTGCGCATCCTGCCCGATTTCCGCAAAGACCACGGCCGTGCCCGTGTCCTGGCAGATGGGCACTATCTTGTCTTTGGCTATCTTGTCGTTTTCCAGTATTTGCTGGAGCATCTCCTTGCCGGTCGGCGATTCTTCTATACCCAGCGATTTCTTGAGGAGCGCTATCACCTCGTCGGAGATGACGCAGTTTGCCTCTATGCACATCTTCTTAATCGCTGCAACAATATTTTCGGCCTTGATTTCACGCATATGTTACCTCTTATAATTTCCGCCATAGGCGGATCCGCTTCAGGCGGAAAATCCTTTGTCAAAGGCCTGCATATTGAGTTCTATGCTGGCCGGCGGAACCGATGTTTTGACCGCCTCCTCCATTGCCTTTCTCCGAAGCACGTTTGTTTGCCCCCGCTCCGCCGAAGCGGAGGCGAGGCGAGCGGTCATAAACCCGAGCATAACGATATTGGCCACCATCCTTTTGCCGAGTTGCTCAGCCAGGCGGGTGGCCGGTATCCGGACGATGTTGACATCCCCCCGCGGTTTTCCGTCTTTTACCAGGTCTTCGTCAATGAGCATAATCCCGTTCGGCTTTAACTCGTCCTTATATTTGGAATATCCCTCCTGGGACATAGCGATAAGAATATCCGGCCGGGTGATATTGGGGTAGAATATCGGCTTGTCGGAGATAATCAGTTGTGCGCTGGAGGCGCCGCCCCGCGATTCCGGCCCGTAACTCTGGGTCAGGGTGGCATAGAGGTCCGAATAAATCGCTGCGGCCTTGCCGGTAATATGCCCGGCCAGGATGATGCCTTGGCCGCCGAATCCGGTGAACCTTATTTCTTTCTTCATATTCACTTTAAGAACAATCTATTTCTGCTTCCTGGTTTAAGACCGTTAACTCGCCCCGCACATAAGCATT
Organism: Planctomycetota bacterium; assembly: GCA_040753835.1. Classification (GTDB taxonomy): domain Bacteria; phylum Planctomycetota; class MHYJ01; order JACQXL01; family JACQXL01; genus JACRIK01. The sequence continues at coordinate 30,131 of JBFMDM010000004.1, read as the reverse complement.
ATTGGTCACCTCTCAGAAATAGAAATAATTGTTGCATCTGTTTAACTGCCCTGCATATTGCACAAATATTATGTGCGGGGTGAACCTTATTTCTTTCTTCTTATTAATGCAATTCCAACTTTTGCTTGTCTTCCCCGCTGGGTTTAGCGTGTCCGGCCGGGGTGAACTTGCAGGTCATCTCCTCCACCAAATCGTTAAAGGTCGGCCGGTCCTTGTCTATAAAATCGCCGATGACTATCTTGCCGCCCCTGGTAATGCTGATGTCTTCAAGTTTTACCTCGTTTGCAATGACCGTGTTATCCTTATAGAACTTCATCATATCTAAGCCGGTGCCGAGTTTGTTCATCCGGGCGTAATAGGTGGGGCAGGGCGACATAATCTCCACGAAACTGAACCCCTTTTTCTGGATGGCCCGGGCAATGGAGGCCTGCATCTTTTGGGCGTGGAAGGCGGTCCAGCGCGCGACGTAGACCGCGCCGACAGCCGCGGCAATATGCGGCAGGGAAAAGGGCGCCTCAAAATTACCGAATGGCGTGGTCGTGGTGACGGCCCGGACCGGCGTGGTCGCGCTGCATTGGCCGCCGGTCATTCCGTAATTGGAGTTGTTGACGCATACCACGGTCAGGTCCACGTTTCTGCGGCCGGCGTGGATGAAATGATTGCCGCCGATAGAGAACAGGTCGCCTTCGCCCGACACCACGATTACTTTTAAATCCGGGCGGGCCAGTTTCAGGCCGGTGGCAAATGGTATGGCCCGGCCGTGCGTGGTGTGGAAGCCATCAAACCTGACATAACCGGCAATCCGGCCCGTGCATCCGATGCCGGAGACAATGGCAACCTTATTCAAGTCAATTCCCCCGCCCGCAGGCGATGTCTCCCGCCCAACAGGGCGAGGTTCGTCACAAAGGGCGACGTCAGAGGCGGAGGATTTTATTATGGCGTTAAGCAGTCCGCTGAAGACCGTGCCCAGTCCGCAGCCCGGACACCAGATGTGCGGCATCCGGTCCTGGCGGATAAATTCATCCAAAGGATGTTGGCTAATCTTATTTTCCATATTGTTATTTTACCGCCCTTATGATTGACTCCAATATATCCTGGGGATTATGGGTCGAACCGCCCATATGCGGAACGGTAATCACTTTGGCGTTGCCCGCGGCGCAGCGCTCCACCTCAAGCGCAATCTGGCCGTTGTTTATCTCAGGCACCACGAATGCCTTTGTCTTTTTGGCCGCGGCCCTGACTTTCTCCTCAGGGAAGGGCCAGACCGTAATCAGGCGCAGTTTGCCGACCTTGATTCCTTTGGCGCGCGCCTCTTTGATGGCCCATTCGGCGATGCGCGCCGAACTTCCGTAACTGCAAATTACCACGTCCGCGCCAGCCGTATTTTCCTCTTCCACCCGGATGGTTTTATTCTTATTGAGAATTATCTTGTCCACCAGCCGTTTTATCAGTTTCTGGTGCGCCTCGGAGGTCATCACAGGATAGCCCTTTTCGTTATGGGTCAGTCCGGTGGTTTGGATGTGATATCCCTCGCCCACCGGCGCCATTGCCGGTACCAGGTCCTTATCCGGCTGATAAGGCAGGTAATCATCGGGCCGCACCTTGGGCATGCGCCTGGGATATATCTTAACCTTGTCAGCAGGCGGGATGACCACTCGTTCGGTCATATGCGAGATTATCTCATCACCCATAATCAAGACCGGCAGGCGGAATTCCTCGGAGAGATTAAAAGCCGTGATGGTCAGGTCCATGGCCTCCTGAGGCGAGGAGGGCGCCAGGGCGATAATTTCATAGACCCCGTGCGAACCCCAACGGGCCTGCATCATATCGCCTTGTCCGACGTAGGTAGGCAGTCCGGTGGACGGCCCGGCCCTCTGCATATTCACCACCACGCAGGGCGTCTCGGTCATCAGGCCCAGGCCGAGGTTTTCCATCATCAGGGAAAAACCCGGGCCTGAGGTCGCAGTCATTGATTTCATTCCGCCCCAGGACGCGCCCAGTATGGCGGCCATAGAGGCAATCTCATCCTCCATCTGGATATAGACGCCGCCCAGATGGGGCAGGCGCTCGGCCATCCGCTCAGCCACCTCGGTGGCCGGCGTAATCGGGTATCCGGCAAAGAAACGGCAGCCGGCTATAATAGCGCCCTCGGCGCAGGCCGTGGCGCCGTTTATGAAATGCCTGCCTTCCAAAACGGTCTCTTTAGACGCCGCCATAATAGAAATTACTTCTCTTTATTTTTCGTCTGGTAAATCGCAAAATCCGGGCAATACATAGAGCAAAAGCCGCAGAGTATGCACTTGTCAGGGTCTTTTACCCTGGGAACCCGGTAGCCCTTGGCATTGGATTCGGATGAGAATTCCAGTACTTTCTTGGGGCAGAACTCTATGCAGAATCCGCAACTCTTGCACCGGTCCTTAATCAATGTAAGACATCCCTTCGGGACTTCTACAACCTCTTGGTTTGCTTTGGATGCCCCGATGGGTGCTGCGGTTTTCGCCTTTTTGTTTTTCATTCCATTGCCTCCCGGTGCGCCCCCGTCCTGTTCAATTGGAGCGGGATGCTTCCGACCAGCGCTCATTTTATTCGCACTGGAGTATACCCCAGAATTTATTGCAAATCCAGATATTTCTGATAAAATATGTAGATGGCTTCTCAACTGAAAATCATTGTCAACCCGATTTCCGGCAGCGGACGGGCCATGCGCTTCCTGGAGCGCCTCAAAGACGCCCTGGCCAAGGCGGCCATAGAATATGAGGTGGCGCCTACCCAAAAGGCCGGAGACGCCATATCCCTGGCCCAGGCGCATCCGGATACGACCCCCATCCTCTGCCTGGGCGGAGACGGCACGCTCAACGAGGTCATCAACGGCCTGGTGGCCAACCCCCGGTTTGATGCGGCCAGCCGCCCGGTCCTGGGTTTTATCCCCTTCGGCTCCGGCAATGTCATTGCCAAGGAACTCAAACTAAAACGTAGTGTCAGGCAGTTCATCCATCTTTTCCGGGATAACCTTACTAATCAATTAGACCTGGGCTGTATTTACCTGCCCAAGGAAAATATCAGACGTTATTTTATCTCCATGGCCGGAATCGGATTTGACGCCGAGGTGGCGCGGAAATATCATCTTTCCAGAAAAGATGGTTCGCGATTACAGGCGCATCTGTTCAGTTATTTTCCCATTGCTCTGAAACATCTATTCAGTTACCGGGCGCCGAAAATAACCATCCTTGCTGGCGGTGATGCCTCAGGCACATCCCGGCAAAAGCGGGACAAGCCGCTCACCGAAGACGCCTCGTTCGTCCAGGTTGCCAATGTCCGCAGTTACGGCGGCCCGTTTGTCCTGGTTAATCAGGCAATCCATAATGACGGCCTGCTGGACGCCTGTTGGTTCAGCGGCAGGTCGTCTTTGAGTATATTATATTATTACACCCTGGCGCTTCTGGGCAACCTGCCCGAATGGCCGTTTGGTCAGGCGGGCGGCTCCCTAACCTCGGCCGGCCATCAGCGCATAAGCAAGGTAACTATTACTTCCACCCAGCCCGAAGGGACCGCGTCCAGCGAACCGGTCGCGCTTCAGGTGGATGGCGACTTCTGCGGCTGCCTCCCGGCCGAGATTGAGGTCGCCCCCAAGGCCATCAGAATCTTCTCCCCGATTGCCTAAAGCATGGAATTAGCCACAAAGTCACTAAGACACTAAGAATAATTAAAAGGAGTGTTTTCTTCGTGCCGAAGTTTACACTGAGCGTAGCGAATGTGTGCCTTAGTGGCAAAAATCTCATCCTGACAATTTTATGTAATATATCTTGATTAGGGCAGACAAACAGCCGATAATAACGCCATGACAGACACCAAACATCTGGACCGTTTATGGAAAAAAGGCAGGGAATTCCTGGGCGTGGATTACCCGATAATCTGCGGCGCGATGACTTGGGTAAGCACGCCCAATCTGGTAGCCACGGTCTGCAACAACGGCGCCTTCGGCGTCCTGGCCGGCGGCAATATGCCGGTTGAGGCGCTGGAAAAGGATATTGACGCCACCCGGACGCTTACCAAAAAACCTTTTGGCGTCAACCTGATTACGATTGCCCCGAATTACCCGGCGCATCTGGAGATGGCCTGCCGCAAAAAAGCGCCATTTATCATCTTTGCCGGCTCGTTTCCGCGCACCGAGGAAATCGCCCAGGCCAAGGATTCTGGCGCCAAGGTCATCTGCTTCGCCTCAACCGACTCCATTGCCGAGCGGATGATAAAATACGGCACGGACGGCCTGATGCTGGAGGGCAGTGAATCCGGCGGACATATCGGCCCGGTCTCGCTCACCGTGCTTCTCCAGGAGGTGCTCTTCAAATTTAAGGACCAGTTGCCCATCTTCACGGCCGGCGGCATTGCCACGGGCCGGATGATGGCGCATATGCTCCTGATGGGCGCATCAGGCATCCAGATGGGCACGCGCTTCGTGATGTCCACCGAATGCCAGGCGCATCCGGAATTCAAGGAGGCATTCCTGCGGGCCAAGGCGCGCGATGCCATGGCTACGCCCCAGTTTGACTCGTCCCTGCCGGTCGTCTCGGTCCGGGCTCTTTATAATGAAGGCACGGTCGCCTTCGGCAAACTCCAACTGGAACTGCTTAAGAAACTGGAGTCCGGCGCGATTTCCCGAAAGGAGGCCCAGTTTGAGGTGGAGCGTTTTTGGATGGGCGCCCTGCGTAAGGCCGTGGTGGATGGCGACGTCAAGCGCGGCTCCCTTATGGCCGGACAAAGCGTCGGGCTGGTTAACGACATCAAGCCCATTAAGGAAATCATCAGCCAGTTCATTGCCGAGGCGGACGCCGAACTGCAACTCGTCCACTCAAAGTCATAATTTATCCTTTATTTCTTGCCCTTTTCCGATATTTTGCTATATTTACTAATCCTTATAAGGAGAAATTGTCCTATGCCATCCCGAAGGAATTCGGGGTGACAAAGGAAGGATAGCGTCCTATGCCAAAAGCACCTTGACATCGTGAAAAACCGCACTATCAACCTACCCTAACCGGGTCAACTTTAGATAAGGAGCAAAAGATGCCACAAACTATGGCTAAGGCCCCCAAGACAGGGGAAAACAGAAAGGATGTGACTATGGCAGGAAACAACCTAACGCAATTTATGGACCGGGTAAAGGCCAAGAACCCCGCGGAAACGGAATTCCACCAGGCGGTTTATGAGGTGGTCTCCTCAGTGATGCCCTTCATAGAAAAGAACCCCAAATACCAGAAGGCAAAGATTCTGGACCGGATTGTGGAGCCGGAACGGGTCCTGATGTTCCGGGTGCCCTGGGTGGACGACAAGGGCAATGTCCAGGTCAACCGCGGGTTCAGGATAGAGATGAACAGCGCCATCGGCCCGTACAAGGGCGGATTGCGCCTGCATCCCTCGGTCAACCTCGGCATCCTCAAATTCCTGGCCTTTGAACAGGTCTTCAAGAACTCGCTGACCACGTTGCCGATGGGCGGCGGCAAGGGCGGCTCGGATTTTGACCCCAAGGGCAAGTCGGACAATGAGGTAATGCATTTCTGCCAGTCGTTTATGACCGAACTGTTCCGCCACATCGGCCCGGACACGGACGTCCCGGCCGGCGACATCGGCGTGGGCGGCCGCGAAATCGGATTCCTCTTCGGACAGTACAAACGGCTTCGCAACGAGTTCACCGGCGTATTAACCGGCAAGGGCCGGAACTGGGGCGGCTCGCTTATTCGCCCCGAGGCCACGGGTTACGGACTCCTCTATTTCGTGGACGAGATGCTCAAGACCCAAAAGGACTCGCTCAAAGGCAAGACGGTCCTGATTTCCGGTTCGGGCAACGTCTCCCAGTATGCCGCGGAAAAGGCAATGGAGATGGGCGGCAAGGTTGTTACCCTGTCCGACTCGGACGGCACGGTCTATGACGAAAAGGGCCTGAACACGGAAAAACTGGCCTTTGTGATGGACCTGAAGAACGTCAAGCGCGGACGCATCAAGGAATACGCGGACAAGTTCAAGGCCAAGTATCTGGCCGGTAAAAAGCCCTGGGATATCAAATGCGACGTGGCCCTGCCCTGCGCCACCCAGAACGAGATTGACGGCGAGGCGGCCAAGACGCTCATCAAGAACGGCTGTATGTGCGTGGGCGAAGGCGCCAATATGCCCTCCAACATTGACGCCATCAACGCCTATCTGGACGCCAAGATACTCTACGGGCCGGCCAAGGCGGCCAATGCCGGCGGCGTCGCCACCAGCGGACTGGAAATGTCCCAGAACTCCCTGCGCCTCTCCTGGACCCGCGAGGAGGTGGACGAGAAACTCCACAACATTATGAAGGCCATCCACGCCACCTGCGTGGAATACGGCAAGGAAGGCAAGTTCATCAACTACGTCAACGGCGCGAACATCGGCGGATTCGTCAAGGTGGCGGATTCAATGATTGACCAGGGCGTGGTATAGCGTACAACGTGTAGCGTATAGAAAAGAGCGCCCCGCCCCAAGCAACGGTGCGGGGCGCTAAAATCCTTACTATCTGTGGAATCTGTGGTTGCCTATGGTTATTATCCCCATCAAGACATCAGGCCGGACTGAAATGGTTGACATCACCGGGCTGGTCAACCAGGCGCTAAAAGAAAACAAATGGTCGGACGGGGCGCTTTATATCTATGTCCCGCACTCCACCGCGGCCGTGACCATCAACGAGCACGCCGACCCTTCGGTTACCGAGGACATCATTGAGACGCTCAACAAGATGGTCCCGGTCCGCAACTCATACAAGCACAGCGAAGGCAATTCAGACGCCCACATCAAGGCGTCTCTTATCGGCTCATCCATAACCGTGCTTGTAGAGGGCGGAAAACTGGTTCTGGGCCGATGGCAGGGCATCTTTTTCTGCGAGTTTGACGGCCCGCGCCGGCGCGAGATTTACTTGAAATTCATTGGGGCATAAGGGTTATTTCAAGAAAAGCATGCTCTACAAGTCAAGTACTTCGCGCCTGCCTGTGCCAACGGCAGACAGGGGTTCTATAGGTAGGTGTGCTTGCCCATCACATAGAATATGTGCTGTGGTGTCGCCGGGCCTGCAGATTCTCCCCGGATTCCGCGAAGCGCAGTCCCGCCCCTGCGGGGAGCAAAGCGAAGGGCTACGCTTTTCGCCCCGATTTCTGGCAAAGGCAATGGGGATTTGGCAGGATGGCGTTTAATTAATCCTTGACTTATCCGGATACTTGGCTATACTCCCTTTATGGCAACAAAAACATCAAACAGAGCACAGAAGAAATCTATTCATCAGGTCAGGGAAAACACATCGTCCCATTATTTAGCAACGCCGGAATTACATAAGCCAATTGACCAGAAGAAAGTCGTGACACACCACAAGTTAGTAATTGGTGATTCAAGATGGATGAAAGAAATTCCGGATGAATCCGTTCACTTAATCATTACCTCGCCGCCCTATTGGCAATTAAAGGACTATGGCAACGGTTACCAGATTGGCTTCAATGATACCTACGAGGACTATATAAATAATCTTAATCTGGTCTGGTCTGAATGTTATCGTGTTCTTAAGAAGGGCTGTCGTCTCTGCATCAATATTGGCGACCAGTTTGCCCGTTCGGTTTATTATGGACGCTACAAGATTATTCCTATTCGCACCGAGATAATCAAATTCTGCGAGACCATCGGGTTTGATTATATGGGCGCAATCATCTGGCAGAAGGTTACCACTTGCCATACCACCGGCGGGGCAACTATTATGGGCTCTTTCCCTTATCCCCGCAACGGCATCATCAAATTGGACTACGAATTTATCCTCATCTTCAAGAAGTTAGGCGAGTTGCCGATTCCTCCCAAAGCCATACGCGACAAATCAAAGATGACTATTGAGGAATGGAACAAATTCTTTTACGGACATTGGAACTTTGCCGGAGAAAAACAGGATAAGCACCTGGCAATGTTCCCCCAGGAACTCCCCAAACGTCTAATTAAGATGTTCAGTTTTGCAGGCGATACGGTGCTTGACCCGTTCTTAGGCAGCGGCACAACCTCTTTAGCCGCCAAAAATTTGGAGCGTAATTCTGTCGGCTACGAGATTAACGAGGAATTCCTGCCGGTGATAAAAGAAAAAATAGGCGCGACCAAACAAAACCTTTTTAATGACGCCGAATTTGAGATTATCAGACAGGCCGAACACCAGACTGATTTCAATGACCGGATTACGAAATTACCTTATATCTTCAAAGACCCGATACAATTTGACAAAAAGATTGACCCCAGGAAACTGCGCTTCGGCTCTAAGATAGACAATTCGGATATCTACCAGCCCGGCGAATTAAACTGTGTTGTCAGGGACAAACAGAAAGGTAAAAGATAAATGGCTAAGGAATGGATTCTGAACAGCGCTATGAACCGTTTCCAGTTGAACTTCAAACGCAATGTCGGAGCGGTTTCAGCGGAGATAAGAAAGTGCGCCCCTAAAACAGTTACCGATTGGAAGAAGTATTACCTGACCAATGTCAAGCCAAAAGAACACCTTGATGAATTAGGCCGGAAGTTATATGTAAAGATTACAGAGGTAATTTCAGCCGAAGTTGAAGACATTACCGAAAAGGATTGCATTGACTATATGTACACCGTGGTCATAGACCGGACCTTTGACGGCTATATGACCGAGATAAAAACCATCTATGGGCAATTAGGGCAAATCTTGGGGGTAAAATATAGAACCGGCGACTGATGAATGGGACAGATTATTCAACGTTGACTTCTTTATAAAGATAAAGGATAAGTATATTGGGCTTCAGGTAAAACCAGCCGGTGATGTCTCACACATTCCGCAGATATTCAAGGAACACTCTCTGCAACTCGCCACCCATAAGAAGTTCACAGAGAAATTCGGCGGCAAGGTGTTCTATGTAATATCCATAAAAGAAGGCGATAAGAAGAAAATTCATAATACCGAGGTTATTGAAGAAATCAAGGCAGAGATAAAGAGATTGGAAAAATAAATCAGCGATTGGATTAGTAATTCTCTGGAAATAGATTATGCTTAAATTAAAAGAGGTTTGGTCCGGTGACACCACAGCACATATTCTATGTGCTGGGCAAGCACACCTACCTATAGAATCCCTGCCTGCCGTTGGCACAGGCAGGCGCGAAATACTTGACTTGCAGGTCAGAAATTCTGGCGACGCCTTACCCAATTACGCCCGCCCCGCCCCCTACCAGCCAGGCCGCAAGAGACGTCCATGGATTTGCACGGATGGGGGGCAAAGAGGTTCTTTTTGGGTATAACCTGCTACCGATTGGGGGCGTTTTTTGATATTACCCTTTGATTTATTTAGAGTTATCTTAATTCCCGCCCCCACCGGTGGGGGATAGGGTAAGGGGGGGTATCCCTCTATTTTAGGCCGGGAATGTCCTTATTTTACTGGGGGCATTCGCCGTTCTTATTAAGGGTATCAACCGCTCTTATGGAGTATATCGCCTCAGGCCGAAGATAGTTTTTGCCTGTTCAACAGATAATACCAAGCGGTCTCAGAGATAGCGCCTGACTACTCACCTAAGGGTCTTGTGCCAATCAGAAGGCGTTCCCTGATTAATAATAAGGTAATATCTGCTTGACTCATTAGTAGCCCTCATTTATCATAAAGACGTTACCCTGTTATTACAGAAAGGGTCCTGTCTGGTTAAGGCAGGGGTTTATCCTGACTACAGGAAGGATATTGCCTGATTGGAATTGGGGAAGGTATTCGGGGTGATTTTTTTCCTTGACATATTTGACAATAAAAGTATTATTATATAAAGTAAATTTGGATTTATGGAAGGAGGTGTGGATGGAACAAAACTGACCCGTTGGGTCACGACAACTTAAAATACTTATCGCTTGTCCCGTACATAAGTTATGTGCGGGATTAACCTGACTTCGGCACTTTAAAATCCAGCGACGGGGTGTTTGAGGTCGGGTGGCGTTTACTCGCCACCTGATACTTCTTTAACCGTCGCTGGTAGTAAGTCCGAAAGGATTTGCTGGGGTATTTAGGTGGCTTTTTAATGGCTGTTAGACCGAAGGTCGTTACAGCCAGTTATCCTGAGCGAAAGCGAAGGATTACTGTGAATTACTGACAGTTATTCCTTATGGATTACCAGCCATTGACTCCACAAATCGCCACCTCTAACGATACCCCTTTATAAAACGATTACTGTAGGTTCTTTCTTGCGAAAGAACCCGGCTCAGGAGGTGTTATATGCCAAAAAGAAAACTGGTCGCAGTGATATGCACCATCATTTTCGTGGCGGTTGGTGCAGGATGTATGTCTATTCAGAATCCCGGCGGAATATCAACCATAACCAATCTTCAAATACCGACGGAAAAATACGAAATATTAAAAAATCAAGAAGTGGAAGGGTGTTCATCTAATACGGGTTTGTTGGGCATATTCTGGTTCGGCAATGCTGGGACAATTGCGGCATATGAAGATGCTCTTGCTCAAGTTTCTGGTGCAAATACCTTGCTTAATGCAAAAGTTGATACAAAAACGACGAGTATTCTGGGACTTTATTTCTCGTCTACCACTGTAGTGCGAGGCGTGCCCGCACGGATTAAATATAAATAATATTAAACGAACTATGGTTCTTCATTATGAAAGAACCCTATTATGAAAGGATGTGCCATATGGCACTTATAAAATGTAAAGAATGCGGTAAGGATATGTCAGATACTGCAACGGTTTGTCCTCATTGTGGCTTTTCCGATAAACCTAAGTCCGCAAAAGGGATGACAGTTGTAGGACTTTTGCTAAATATGTTTATTTGGCCAGGGGTAGGAACGATAATCGGGGGTAATCTGGTAAGAGGCATAATACAAATGATTTGCTGGGTTATTGGATGGATAGTCGCATTTGCGGTTATATTCAGCGGAGCACATTGGGCTGGTTCTGTTATGTTGTTTCCAATATTCGTATGGATTTGGGTGGTGGTGTCATCAATTATACAAATTCAGAAAAGCAAGTAAATAAATTCATACGAAAGATTGCGAGGGGACGTCTAATATAGCGGAAGTTCCCCACCCGTAAGGGTGGGGTTCTTCATCTATCCATTTGCTTGACTGCCAGGGGACCATTTTTTATTCTATCGGTATAATTATAATAAAACAAAAAGGGTAAATATGCGTAAATATTGGGTTATGAAAACATTTAATGAATGGTGGGATATTTTTAGAAACAGGAATATCATTGGCATAGATGAAGATATTATAAATTATGACTACAATTCATTAACAAACGAACAAATAAGACGGTTGGTAGGCAGAAACAATTACACCGAGGTTATTGACAAGGCATTTCGTCAATTCTGTTTGTGGATGCAAAAAGGTGATATTGTAATGGTAGGCATCGGGCAGACAACAAGATTTAATATCGCCGGTATTTTTGTTGTGACCGGCGATTATATTTTTCAAGAAGGCCCTAATCCACGACATATTAGGAAAATAAAATCAATAAAAATGTTTCCTACCCCCAGACCGCTGCAACGATTTGGGAGAGCAAGTAGACTTGAATTAATTGATGAATCTGATTTTATTGAATCTGTAATAGATCTTATTACATAAATATAAAAAGGAGAATAAAATGAACGACAAGAGAGACAAGATTGTTAATGAAATAATAGGGATATTAAAAACGCAAGATTGGAAGCCAGCCAAATTCTCAGGAATTAGTACAAGAAAAGAATATTATATCTGTTCTCTAAGATATCGTCCTCAAGGTATAAAACATCTTTATATCGGAAGATGGAGTTATCCTGATTTAGAGGGGGTTTTTCTGTGCGCCCAGCCGTCTTCACCTAACGGGACCAAGCGGTTAATGAATGAAGGGTTTAAACACCATTTACCGCCCGGATGGGGAAACAATTGGTTTTTTAAGCGATTAATTTCAGATGATAATATTATCAAATTACATAAGATGACTGATACAACCAAAAGGAATGTGCTGATAAAACTTCTTTTGAATAACACCTACCCATTTATCTACTGGGCATTAAAAGGCACAAATATCAATGCTTAACAAATCGCATTCTCAATTTAATACGCTTGTCAAGAATTATGTAAAGACGTTTTATAAATTAAGCAACATTTCCGACTTTGACTTTATGCGTATTTATGAGGGCTATGATTGTAATATTGAGAAAACCGCATTAGAATTGGATCGCAAGCCGTCTGATATAGAAAAGTGGATTTGCTCAATAGAAAATCGGCTTAATATAAAGTCGTTAAAGCCAAACCTGACTGAATCCAAGATAATCGCGGCATTATCTAATTCATATTCCTATACCATTACTGAGAAAGGCAGAAAAAACATCTCCAGAAAACAATACGAGAAACTCCTTGAACACGAGAACGACTACGATATGTTCATTGACGGCGTTAGAGATAATCGCCCCTGTTATAAAAAGGAAAAAGGCAGGATAAAACGGGATTGCCTTACGCCCATTCAATTCGCAATAATCAAGGAATACATTGAAACCGGCAAGCCGAGATTTCCGGGCGCTACAAACGCCGTTAAGGAATACAGGCATGCCTCAAGAGAAGTCAAAGAAGAGAGCGGCGGACGGCTTGATAAGGATAAATTGAGCGATGAGTCCGCAAGGGATTATTTTGAGGATGCCCGCCGCATGGTTGACGTCAATCTCGGACGCGGCAAAGGATTCCGGGCATTTAAGCGGGGAGTTGAAATTAGCCCATCAACACCCCCTGATACCTATCAATTCAAGCCACCCCCAGGATTAAAATACATACTTATCTGTCCCATTGAAACTACTCCATCTAATCTACCGGTCCGGTCATAATTTTCCTTCCAAAATCCTTCGGGCGTCCTCTCATTTTCCCCTCGCCCTTGTGTAATATATTATCAGAAACGCTCAAACGATTTCTCCCGGCAAATATTATCCGGGAGGTCGTTATAACAACGTTTCGGAAAGGATAATATATGTCAGGCGAAAAATGTTGCGCCAAATGCTTCAGCGCCAAGGATTTTGCCGAACTCCTCAGACGCGGCGAGACCAACGATATGGAATGGCTCCGGCATACCTTCAGATTGCTCCAGAATAAAATAGCGTGGTTACAGCAAAAGCAATTCTCAGAACCCAATGGTATTGTAGAAAGTATCGTTGAATTCTACGGATTAAAGGAACTAAACATCCGGAATGAAGTGATTGATAAATTGGTGAAGATATTCAGGAGCAAACCAGCCATCCGGGAAGATATAACCTCATATCTGTTTTTGTTGCTAACGCCAACCCTGAAGAAAATCGGCTGTCATTATTGTGAGTTTATTATGCCGGTTTATGACCCGTTTTCCGAGGCATATTTTGCGGCTTATAAGGCAATCAGCAAGGGCAAGTTCAAAAAGGACGATATTATCCTGGCAAGTATTATCCGCCGGGTCAGGGCGCATCTCTTCCGCATAGCCCAAAAGGAATGCCAGTTAAACAAATTCAGAAGCGAGAAATCAATAGAGGAAATTGAGCGGGGCTTTGACGAGAATGATGATATGGAATCATAGCCATAGGCAAAAGTATCCTATGGCAAGAAAGGACAAACTTATGTTTAAGTCAATGTCCGGCTTCTGGAAAAAGGTTGTCAGGACGATTGTTAAGATTGTCTTGGAACTGATTCAGAAGAAACGGTAACACACTCCGAACCCCTCTTGATAGAGGGGACTTTGGGTGAAAATCACCAGTCCGGTTGGGGCTATCTCAGGTATCAGTGGTCCTCCCGATATAACATCGGGGGGCTTGAATAGCCACAGCAAGATACGATAGCCTCGCCGGCTGTTTAGAAAGGTAACTAATATGAGTATTAAGACCAAATTAGTGGTTCCTGTGGCTACCATAGTGATACCACACCCGGATATGTCGGAAAAACGGGTTAAACATCTGACAGACAGCGCCGAGACCATTAACGAACACCGCAAATATCGCATCAGGAATGATGCAGATTTTGCCCAGATTATGGCCACCCCGGCGTCTGATAAGTTCAGGGGAACGGTTTCCTTCCCCGGCTCTACCCAGGGCGACCGCAATGCCGATGACATCTACGCCTTACAGCGCAGTAAGATGCTCAGGGCATATAACAAGTATAACGACGGCCTGGACAGGCAGTTCTTGGAACGCGACGGCGTCTATGCCAAGTTATACAAGGATTCGGTCACGGAAAAACAGTCCAACTGGGACGAGGAAGTGGCACGCGGCACACTGCGGTTCACCGGCTCTCGCGCCAGAGGCAGACAGGTCGCGTCTGTTATGGGCTACTGGCTGACCGGAGACCAGCAGGCGTTACAACGTCTGCCCGAGGGTTCAGTGGTAATTATAGGCAAGCCCTATGATATCGCCATTGACGACCTCAGGGCGACATTAAGGACGTCGCTGACCCAAATCCTTACCCAGACCGGGATAATCATCACCGAGTCCGGCTATGACCCGGATATGTTTGACAGGCACAATACCAGAATCAAGAAGATGCTGGAGAAACTGTCGGACCCGCTCAAGGCCGCAGATTGGGTGGCAGAGATTACACCGGATAAATCATACTGCGTATGGTTTATGGAGGACGGACAACTGAAACTGGAAACCCAAATCTACTTACCGTAGATAATTGCGAATTGCGGAGTGCGGATTGCGAAATGCGGTCCGCCTCCGCTTCGCTTAACAATATATGAAACAATGCCAGGCATTGACCAAATACAACAGGCCGTGCCAGAACCCCGCGTTCTATCGCTACGGCCGCAAACGGTTATATGTCTGCCCGGACCATAAGTTCGGGAATGCGAAAGGAGTAGAATTTTATGGCAAGGATTTTGTACGACCGACTCAACGAAATCAAAACAAAACACTTAAGTCCGCAATCGGTCACGGGCGATAAAATAGCGCCTAACGCTATTGAGGAAAAACATATCAGGGACGGCGTAGTCACCAGACGCAAGATTGCGGACGGCACAGTCGGAATTGATGAATTAGTGGACGGCTCTGTTACCACGGTCAAAATAGCCGAAAAGGCGGTTACCTCAACCAAGATTATGACTAATGCAGTAGGCAGTAGTCAGTTGGCAGTAGACAGTGTCACGACTGAGAAAGTCAAAGACGGCGCGATTACCACGGCTAAAATCCGGGATGGCGCAATCACCCGTGAAAAGGTCGCAGACCAAAGTGTCAGAACCGAGGATTTGGTGGACGGGGCTGTGACCAATGCCAAAATCGCCGCGAATACCATCACGGCCGCCAAGATAGCGGCAAACGCAGTCGGCTCGTCAGAGATTGCGCCCAATGCAGTCGGCTATTCGGAACTGGCATCACAATCCGTAGAGCCACGCTGTATCAAGACACTCTCAGGTCTGCCCCCGACACCAGGCCAGGTGCCGGTCTATGACGAGACCGGTCCAAATTACTGGTGGTTTAAGTGGGCCTCAGTCGCCACAAGACCGCTCCTGCCGCCCGTCGCTTCAGAGGAAATCGCTCCGGGCGCAGTAACCAGTAGCCAGTTATCAGTAGACAGTGTCATAACGGAAAAAATAGCCAACGGAGCAGTAACACAAGAGAAGTTAGCGCCCGGAGTGGGCGGAGACCGCTTTGTCTTCGGCACTTTACTGACCGGATTCACCTCGGCCGATGCCCTGTATCTGGTCAATATCACGGCGGATATTCCCTATACACCGTTTGACCTCTCGCCTTGGGTTCCTGAGGGCGCAAAGGCAGTCCTCGTGCAATTGGGGATGTTCAATCAGGCATTTGCCACGGGCAGGGCATTCTTCAGGGTCAGGACCAATGTTGACCAGCGCGATGCCGTAGGTCTTGGACTCGTACCCGGACTGAACTCGCAAGTAGCCAATGCCGGAATCGTGCCGTTAGTGGTAGGAGGACCGAGGACAATTGAGTATGCGCTGGAGAGCGTGGGTGGTCCGTGGAACGCGACTCTCACATTGTACATCACGGTGGTAGGATATATAATGTAGTCCCTCCGCTATACTACGGGATAACTCGCAGATAAATCTCCTTGGTCGCTAACTGCGAGTAAACGCTGTGGGTGACGGTGGTCGGTTACATCGCATAGATACAAGATGCAAGTAGAGTGCGGAGGAGACAAGAGAGGTCAATCGGCTTATTCCATCCAGTATTTTATCAGCAGGAAGCCGGCGACAAGAAGAATGACGAATATAATAGTAAGCAGGTTGAAGTAGCGGTCTATGAAGCGCTTGGCCGGCTCGCCGCCGAACCGGATTATTGCCGCCACGATGAAGAACCGGGCCGAGCGGCTCAGGGCCGAGGCGATGATAAAGACGACCAGATTGACCCGGCAGACACCGGCCGCTATGGTGAATACCTTGTAGGGAATCGGCGTGAATCCGGCAATGGCCACGGCCATAAAGGCGTTGCCTTGGTACATACAACTGATTTTGTCAAACGGCTCCTGCAGGTTGTAGAGGTTGACCACGTAACTGCCCACGGTTTCGTAGAGCCCGTAACCGATATAGTATCCGAGCACCCCGCCCAGAACCGAGCCGGCAGAGCATATCAGGGCGTAGCGGAATGATTTGGTTGGGATGGACAGTCCGAGCGCAATCAGGAGGACATCAGGCGGGACCGGGAAGAACGATGATTCGGCTACGGCCAGGACAAAGAGGGCCCAGGCGCCCCAGGGCGACTCGGCCCAGGACAGGACCCAGTTGTAGAGACGTTTTAAATAGTTAAACAATATGTATATCCTTCGCTTTACTCAGGATGACCTGCCGGGTCAAATAGTTTCTCTTAACGCCTCTTCAATGGGCGAGATTCCGGCCGCGACCTTGGTCAGGGCGTCGTAACGCATCGGCGTCATTCCGGCCTCCAGCGCCTTTTGCTTTATGACCCCGGCATTGGCGGATTTGACAACCAGTTCCCTGATTTCGTCCGTAACGACCAGTGTTTCAATGGTGGCAATCCGGCCCATATAGCCGCTCTGCATACACTTGTTGCATCCGCGCGCCTTGGGAACCGTCCGGGGCGCATCCTTGAACCCGGCGTCCTTGAACAACCTGGCCATCTCAGGCGAGACCACGATGGCCTCGCGGCAGTGCTCGCAAATCCGCCTCATCAGCCGCTGGGCCACGACCAGTTGCACAGACGAGGCAATCAGGAAGGGCTCGCCGCCCATATCAACCAGCCGGGTAATGGCGCTGACCGCATCGTTGGTATGGAGCGTGCTCAGGACCATATGGCCGGTCAGCGCCGCCTTCATCGCCATATTGAGCGTCTCGGTGTCCCGGATTTCGCCCAGCATTATCACGTCCGGGTCCTGCCTGAGGATGAATTTCAGGGCCGAGGCAAAGGTCAGGCCAGCTTCCTGGTGCACCTGGACCTGGTTAATCAGGTTCATCTCGTATTCCACCGGGTCTTCAACCGTGATGATGTTCAGGTCCGGCGAATTGATATAGTTGAGGGCCGAATAGAGCGTGGTGGTTTTCCCGGAGCCGGTCGGGCCGGTGACCAGAATCATCCCGTAAGGCAAATCCAGGGCCTTTTTTATGGCGGACAGGTTCTTCTCGGTGAAGTTGAGGTTTTCCATCCGGATATTGAGGTTGCCCTTGTCAAGGATGCGGATGACGATTTTCTCGCCGTGCCGGGTGGGCAGAGAGGAGACGCGCAGGTCCACTTCGCGGCCCTCAAAGACAATCTTGATGCGGCCGTCCTGCGGAAGCCGGCGCTCGGCGATGTCCATCTTGGACATAATCTTGAACCGGGAAATCAGGGCGGACTGGATGGACCGGGGCAGGCCTTCCTGCTCGGCCAGGATGCCGTCCACCCGGTAGCGGATGCCTATCATCTTGGCGCGCGGCTCAATGTGGATGTCGCTGGCGCGTTTCCTGATGGCCGAGGCCACGATGTGGTTGGCCAGTTTGATAATCGGGGTCTCGTCTATTTCCGGAAGGCCTTTTTGCGTCCGGGCGACCGGCTCGGCGGAGATGACTATCTCGTCTCCGGAACTGCCAGCGCCGGGCAGCGCGGACAGGTTCTCGGACGGCGCATTCTGCTCGGGCAGCATCTCCTGGATGGTCTTTTCCTTGCTGTAATACTGGTTGATGGCGCTGAAAATCTCTTTTTCCTCGGCCATCACCGGAACCACCTCGCATTTGGAGATGAGGGCGATATCGTCCAGGGCCATCAGGTTGAGCGGGTCTGCGATGGCAACGGTCAGGAGATTGCCCAACAGCGAGACCGGGATGATGATATACTGCCGGCACTTGTTTTCCGGTATCTTGACCAGGGCCTCGGCGTCTATCTGGTAATCCTGGAGCCGGATGAGCGGAAAGCCGAAGCAACTTATCATCGCGGCCTTCATATCCTCCTCGCTCATCATCTTCAGGTCAACGATGGCCTCCTTGAGGGATATTTTCTTTTCGGCCTGGCGGTCATAGGCCGCGATGAGTTGCTCGTCGGTCAGGAATTTATCCCTGACCAGGGCCTGTCCGATTTTTCTGTCTACTAATGCCATAATTTATCTTCTATTATAATTTCTTGCCACTAAGGCGCTAATTAGAAATCCCAATCTCAACCCCTCATCAAATGTTATTCCGTCGTAAATAATCGGCACATCCACCTGCCTTTTATATAACAATCATCTTTTGGAAATCTCATGGCAAAAACACGCTTCATATACCTTTTCCAGTACAATCGGGCCGAGCGTCTTATGAATTACATATGCAGAATCAACTACTTTCGTGGCGATTTTCTCTTCTTTATCTGATAGAGGTTCAAAGTCCATATTGTATTTTACCATTAAGACACGAAGAATTTCTTTGTGTCTTAGTGTCTTCGTGGCTAACTTACTTTATAGCGCTTTCAGTATAGAGCGCAAATTCCGGCTCGCCCACCTTTTCCGCCTGCGAGGGTCTGCCGCGGTGGTGGAAATTTTCCCACGGCCTTGACTGCCGGTCAAATAACTGCTGGGCCACGATGAATTCATCCTCGCTGACTATGATAAGCGCGTCTTTGTCCGCAGGCAGGTTTGGAGGAACGGCTTTCGGTTCAGGATCATTCCGGACAGACGTTTCCCGCCCGGCAGGGGCCCTGGGTTTTTCCGCTTCCGCAGCCCGGGCCGGAGCATCTGCAACCGCGTCCGGCTTTGGTGCGGCCTGCTCTGGCGACTCTTTCTGCGATACTGCGACCGGAATTTCCGCAGGTGGAGCAGGCGTCTCATTTGCTTTTTCCTCTTCCGGATATATATACGGAACCACATCAATGGGTTGAGGTTGTTCGGGTATTATTTCTATATTCTCATCCTCCGACGTTGCCTGGGTTGACAGCAATTCCCGGATGTCTATCAAAGAGGTATCGTAGCCGTTAATTCCGCTTGTGTCGGGCGGCTGGACCGCGGCCGGGGTTTCCTGGACCGGAGCGGTTGATTTATCCTCAACAACTTCCTGCGCCGGAATTGGTTTTGCCTCTTCTTTTTGGACTGCTCCGCTCTTATCAACTATAGCGGGAGCGCCATTGCTCCATAGAGTAGTGCGGGGCGTCTCCTGCTCAATGGTCCCGCCCAGAAATTCCTCGGAAACGGATTTTTCCTGTGGCTGAGCAGGGACGGCTTGAGGCGTGGGCTTTTCCGCAATTGGAGGGGGTGGGACCGGCGGCTCCGGCGCTTCAATTCTCGCCTCAATAGCTTGCGGCGGTGCGGACCCTTCATCCGGGGCCGGCTCTTTGGCTGGGGCGGGTTTAGAATCGGCGCTGGTCAAGACAGGCGGTTCAGGGAACGGCAGTTCTTCAATCTTGAATATAGATGTCTCTTCGCCCGTCCTGTCGGTGTTTGTGGCCTGCTCCGGCGGCGCCGTGGTTTCTACCGGCGCGGCTTGGGGGACTGGTTCCGGAACGCTCTCTGTTGGTTTTTCCCCGGCCTCGCTCTCGCTCGGCGAGGCGGCCCCGGCCTGCGCCTGGGCATTCGGATAATAAAATTTGACCATCTCCCAAAATTCGCTCTGTTTGCAAAGAATGGTCTTTATCCTCAAATTGGTCTTTGCCTTGACTTCATCCACTGCTGCGGTGTCATAAGGGTCGGTTACGGCCAGCATCAGGACAGTGCCGACCTTGTCCACGGGCAGGACCTTGTGCTTGAGGACCAGGTCAGCAGGCACGGCCTGGATGGCCGCCTTGGGCAGTCCGTATTTATTGATTTTGATATAGGGAATCCGGCAGTGCCGGGCAAAGGCGGAAAGCAGTTGCTCCTCGGTGATGAAATTGTTCTCTATCAGGATTTCGCCCAGTCGTTTCCTTACCGGGCCTGCCTGCCGCGCTTCGCCCGGCGCAGGCAGGCCGGACGGCTGTTGCTGCTGGAGAGCCAGGGCCTTTTCCAGGTTTTCCCGGGACACCATATTATACTGCAGAAGCACCTCGCCCAGTTTGCCGATGCGGATAACCGCGCTCTCGGAGGTCTTTATCCGGGAGGTATCGCCGGTTTGTGAGGCGGTTTTCGGCGCCCCCGGGACAGGTACGCCTTGGGCGGGCGCAGGCAGGCGCGCCAGGGGCTTGCGCGGGGCGTGCCCGGACCGCGTCTGTTCCTTTCCCTTCCCCGGCTCTGCGGAATCCAGCGGGATGAGTTTGTCTTTTTTCTTGAACCAGTTGAACAGCATTTATTTCTTTGTTTTGGTTATCTTTATCAGTTCCCCGACCGGAAGCAGGGGTAGGACCTCTATGGAGGTTACCTTCTTGCGCAGGGCCGTATTGGTCAGAATCGGCTTGGAGACGTTGAGATTCTCAAAGGAAATAATGCCGACTGTCATTTTGGCCTGGGTGTTCTTGCCTGCCTGTCCGTCCGGGCCGGCTGGATTTTCCTCCATCATCAGGGTCACCCGGAAGGTATGCCAGGGGTGCTTGTTCTTTTCGGCGCAGACCTTCCAGGCCTCGCTCGTTGCCTCGGCCAATTCCGTGGCCTCCTTGCCGGAAAAACCCAGCCATTGCGCCTGGGACTTGACGGTCTCCTCTAGCCAGGACTGGTTGTCCGCCGAGTCGGATAACTTAACCTCAATTATCCTGGGCCGGCGGGAAAGGAATGCCTTGACCTTGCCGTCCTTATCCGCCGAGAAATAGGTGTTGCAATATTGGCAACGGTATTTGGCCGGCTTGGAGATTTCCAGGAGCGCCTTGCAGGACGGGCATTCAAACTTGGCCGGGAACGCCTGCCTGATGGTCTCCCTGAACCGTTCGTTGTCCTTGAAACTGGTCAGGGCGTCCTTGTCGGTGTCAAATATCTCCATCACGTTGTTTATCCCGATAAGGTCCAGGGTCTTCCAGATATTCGGCGGCAGGTGCGAGAGTTTTATATCCCCGCCATTATCCCGGTATTTCTTGTAATACTTGACCAGCAGGCCGGTGCCGGAAGACGAGATGTATTTCAGGTTGGACAGGTTGATAATCAGCCGCTTGGCGTTTTGCTCCAGGAGTTCGCTTAAGGCGTCCTCAAACTGCTGGTGCGTGGTGATGTCAATCGTGCCGCGCAGTTTCAGGACAGTGCAGTATTTCCCACCGTTGGTCGGGTCCTTGGCGCCGAGAGGGACATTCTGTTGTTCAAAATCCAATAGGTTCATAGATTGGATACGGCAACTCAGGAGATTTAAGACAACTTCAGATAAACAATTATATTAAAACGCCTCTTAAAAGTCAATAGTTTTACTAAAAAGTCCCTATTTTCTTGGGTTATTCATAAAGAGGTGTTATAGTTTTAATTGAGTAAACAGATTAAGCGGATTTTACGGATTTAGCAGATTTGATTACCGGTTTAATCCGCTGTGTCCGATGAATCCGCTTACAAAGAAATGGAGTGTTGTATGGACTTTGAACTGACCGAGGACCAACTGATGATGCAGAAGACCGCGCGGGATTTTGCCCAGAAGGAAATCCTGCCCACTATGGAAAAGGACGAAAAGGAGCACAAGTTCCGCCCGGAAATCGTGCGCAAGATGGGCGAACTGGGTTTCTTTGCCGGCATAGTCCCAGAAGAATTCGGCGGCACAGGAAGCCAGAGCGGTATGCTGGATACCGTGGTGATGTGCGAGGAGATTGCCCGGGTCAGCGCCTCTTACGGACTGCCTTTTAATATGCAGACCATAGGGCCTGGCACGGTCATCCTCAAATGGGGCACGGACGAGCATAAGAAGAAATACCTCGCCAAACTCGTGTCCGGCGAATGGATGGGCTGTTTTGCCATTACCGAGCCGAATTCCGGTTCTGATGTCGCCTCAATGAAATCACTGGCCGTGGACAAGGGCGACCATTATCTCCTGAACGGCACCAAAACCTGGATATCCAATGCCCACGTGGCGGACGTCGGGATTGTCTATGCCTATACTGACCCGGCGCAGAAGCATAAGGGGATGTCCGCCTTTGTGGTGGAACTACGCAGCGACAGCGGAGTCCCGACCCAATCGGGAAAGAATATCAAGGGCATAACGACCCGTGCCATAGAGACCAAGTTGGGGTTGCACTGCGCGCCGACCGGCGAGATAATCTTTGAGGACGCCAAGATTCCCAAGAGCGCGCTATTGGGAAAACCCGGTGACGGTTTCAAGATATGCATGGGCATGCTGGACAACACGCGGTTAAGTTGCGCCTGCCGGGCCGTGGGCGTGGCCCAGGGCGCGCTGGACGCAGCCATCAAATACGCCGGCGAGCGCGAGCAGTTCGGCAAGAAAATCGCCGAGTTTGAGATGGTCCAGGACCAGATAGCCGAGATGTTCATAGAAATCCAGGCCGCCCGGCTGTTGGTGCACAAGGCCGCGTACCTGCGGGATAAGGGCGTGCGCAATTCGCTGGAGGTCTCAACCGCCAAGTACTTTGCGGCCGAGACCGCGGTCAAGGCCACGGGCCTGGCCGTCAAGATTTTCGGCTCTTATGGATTCTCCTCCGAATACCCGGTGGAGCGTATGTTCCGGGACGCCAAGTCCTTCCAGATTGTGGAAGGAACATCCAATATACAAAAGGTGATTATATCAAGCGCTGTATTGGGAAAAAAGTAGCATGGGCAAATGGGGCGTAGGTATAGAATAATTTTGGCGTTGATTTTAATTGGATGAGCGCAAGGGCCGGTGATTATTTCCCGGCCCAATTACTTTTCAAACGGGAATTCCACGTTGCATATAACCGTGTTAAAATAAATCTTGCCTTTGAATTTATAGGTTAACTTTTTCCCGTCTTGATAGTCCTTGAAGGTTTTATACGCGCCGGCGTATTTTAGGTGCAAGTGTAGCGGCACGTTTTTGGATTCGCCGGGGTTAATCGTCCGCTGGAGTCGGTTGATGCTTCTGCCCACGTAGCGGTCATTTATCCAGATGTCCACTTCCAGTTTATCAATGATAAGGTTTATTTCATTCGGGTTGTATACATCCACATCCAATCTTAGCGTTAACGAAGTTAGCCCCAAACTTTCAAGCCGGATTGTGCTGATGGTAAAATCGCAGTTTTTGATGGCTTGCCGCTTTTCAATGGCGCTGCTGCAGGCGGTCAGGAATACCAGAACTAAAAAGACGAATAACTTGCCTTTCATCGGTTTTTGACATGCCTTACTGGTCCCTCTCGGGACTCATTGCTATTCATAGTCCTTGCTGTTTTTCTCCCACCATTCCTTCCATTTCTTGACGACCGCGTCTTTTTTCTTGTCGTCCATACGGGAGAAGGCGCCGGCCTGGAAGCCGGTGATTTGCTCCAGCGCCTTGATGATATACTTGACAAAGGGCTCGTCCGTGGCCGGTTCAATGTCCGTATTGTCCAAAAGCCCGATGAGTTGACGGGCTGAAGCGCGGTCCTTTAGTTTGCCCAGCGTCTGGACCGCCGCGGCTTTGACATAGTATTCCAGCGAGGTCTTGGCTGTGTCCGTAACCATCCGGCGCACCACGGGAAGCGCCTGGTATGCCCTTAAGACGCCCAGGGTCTTGACCGCTTCATACCGCAGGTCAACATCAGTTGAGGTAACCACCCTCATCAGATGCGGGATGACCGAAAGGTCGGCGCAATAGCGCAGGGCCCGGGCCGCGGCTGAGGCGACGCTGGCCGCGTGCTCGTCCTTATCATCCAGTAGTTTGACCAGTGTTTCCACCGAGCCGGGGTCACGGATTTCGCCCAGAATCTCGCAGATAAGATAGCGCACATCCGGCTTGGCAGTGGCCAACGCTTTAATCAGTGGCGGCACGGCCGGACGGCCGATTTCCTTGAGTTCATCCCGGGCTGCATTCATCACCATCAGGTCATCTGATGATAGTTTTGTTATGAGGTCGGTGATTTCCTTTTCCGTGATGCCGTTTGCAGGCAGGGGTTTTTCTTCAGGCGTAACCGGTTTGGGTGGCGCGGGCGGCGTTGGGGTTATCGGAGCCGGCGGGGTCGGGGTTACCGGGGCCGGAGGCGTTGGGGTTACCGGAGCCGGCGGCGTAACAGCCGGAGCCGGCGAAGCCGGCTGTGGCGGAGTCGGCGCAGGCGCGGGCAGATCCTGAGCTATTGCCACATTAACCAGGGTTGCCAATAACAGAATTACGGAACAGATAATAACGGTCTTTTTCATAATAAAACTCCTTAACATTAATAAGACGAATATGACGAATGCCACGAATGTAATTATTCGGGGCAGAACTCAATTACCAACGAGACCCTTCGCTACGCTCAGGGTGAGATTGCCGGAAATACCCGGCAATCTCATTTCACGGTTTTGGCACATCTTAATCCGAGGTAGTTAACCCGGGTGTGCCACAGGGAATCGTCGCTCTTATAGGCCGGCACAGGCGATGAGACCCAGTTGCCGCCCCGGACGATAAATCCAATCTTTCCGGCATCGGCCGTCCATTCCGAGACGTTGCCGGTCATATCATAACAGCCGTACGGGCTTTGGTCAGGCACGAAGAATCCGACCGTGGTCAGGGCGGCAGGCCCTAATCCGCGGACATTGGCCTTGATTTCGCCTCGTTCCTTCCAGCCGCCCGGATAGATGCGTCCGTCCGCGCCGCGCGCGGCCTTTTCCCATTCGGCCGAGGTGGGTAAGCGCTTGCCGGACCAGTTCGCATAGGCATAGGCGTCATACCAGTCAATGCCCACAACCGGCAGGTCGGCTTCGGCATTGCCGTAGTTACCGTCCTTCCAGAATTCGGGCATATGCCTGCGCGCCTCGGGCAGGTGCTTCTTTTTCGGCTCCTCGTCCTTGTGGCATTTTGTATGGTCTCCGGACTTGACCGCATCGTAGAATGCCTTGTATTCCTTGTTGGTAACCTCATAGATATCAATGAAGAATGACTGGACGAGCGTCTCCTTTTCGGTCTTGCCTTTTTCGCCCATCATAAAGGTTCCTTCTTCCACAAAGGTCATATTATTGGGAATAGCCCGCTTAATCTCGGTGAGTTTGTCGGCAATGACCTGTTCGGTGGGCTTGACCTCGCGCGCCTGCTTAAAGACCTTTTCGGCCGAGGTGTATTTCTTTTCCTTGAACAGTTCCTCGCCCTGTGTGAGGAGTTTTAGGAAATCAGTGCTTTTCATCCGCTCTTCGCATTTTTGGAGATGTTCACGCGGATGAGCCGGCTCCCGCTGGTATAAATTCTTGACCTTGGGGAAGAGTTCCATCATCTGCCTGTATTCCTTGATGGCCTCCTCGTATTTATTGGCATCCTCGCATTTATGCGCCCGTTCTAGCAAGGCATCGTATTCATCCATCTTTTTGATGTTGTTATTGACGGCTTCTATCTCTTCGCTGACCGAGACGGTGCTGTTGATGGCCTGGGCGTCCGAGAACGACTGCAGGGCGGATTTCCAGTCCTTCTTGGCCTTGGCCTCCTTACCCATTCCGATGTATTTCTGGTAATTCTCTTCCCGTTTCTTGCGGTCCTCCTCTTTGAGGATTTCTTCCTTCTTCTTCTGCCACATCAAATCCAACTGGACCACCTGCTCGTTACTGCTGTCTATGGCCTTGGCCCTGACCAGGAGTTGGCCGGCTTCGTCCAAGCTGGCTGTGGTGCCATGGTTGATATATTGCTCAATCATAGAGCAGAGTTGGCTGAGTTTCTGGGCCGGGTCTTCGGTCGGCGTCACCGGCTGGGCTACAACTGGCAACGAGGTATCAGTGCCGCTGGCCGGTTGTTCCACCGCGGTCGTATTCGCAGGCGGCATTGTAATGGTGGGCAGGTCTGGTTTGGTTTCCTTGGGCGGCCGGGCGGCGAAGAATATGCCGACTGCGGCCGCGATAACCGCCGCGATTACGGCGCCGATAATCAAGCCGGTCTTTTTGCCCTGGGCGGCCTGGGGCCGGGTCAGAATCGTGGCACCGATATTGGCCATGGTCTGGGTCGCATATAGCGGCTTGGTGGCCCGGCGCAATGCCTCCAGGTCCTCCAGCATCTCGCCGGGATTGCCGTAACGGTGGTTCGGGTCTTTCTGGATGCACTTTAGGATGACGGTCTCCAGGTCTTCAGGCAGGTCCGGATTGAACTGCCTGGGCGGCAGGGCAGTATCGTAGATATGATGACGCACTAAACTCACCGCGCTGTCGCTGGTAAAGGGAATCCGGCCCGTGGCCAGTTCATACATCACGATGCCGAGCGAGTAAATATCGGAGCGGATATCAGCCGGGTTGCCCAGTCCCTGTTCGGGCGAGATATATTTGGGCGTGCCGATGATGGTTCCGACCATAGTCGCGTCCTTGCCGGCCGAGGTCGAGGCGACCTTAGCCAGCCCGAAATCCATGACCTTGACCCTGGCCTCGTTGATGTTGACGTCCACAAAGGCGATGCTGTCGCTGGTCTCGGGCTTTTTGTGAGTGGCAATAAGCGAACTGGAGAATGAAATCATTATGTTGGATGGTTTGATATCGCGGTGGACGATTTGTTCCGGGCTTTCCCATGCGACCTTAAGGGCCTTAGCCACGCACATAGCGATGTAGATAATCTCGTCGGCTGAGAATTTCCGGCCCCGGTCCAGGAATTTCTGGAGCGGCATACCCTGGACGAACTCCATTGCAAAGTAATAGGAGCCCTCGTGCACTCCGGCGCCGTAGACCTGGATGATATTCTCGTCAATGAGTTTGGCGATGCACTTGGCCTCGCGCATAAACCGGCGCACAAATTCCTCGTCCGAGGATAATTCTTTTTTGAGAATCTTGACCGCGACTGGCCGCTCTAGGGATGCCTGGCGGCCGCGGTAGACCTCGCCCCAAGCGCCTTTGCCCAGCAACTGGTCCTTGAATATCTCAAAGTCGCCTATCTTTTCTACCTGGCCTTCGGCGGTCTGCGGCGCTTGCGGTTTTTCACTCATAGTGTATCCACTCCATTTTTTAGTTAATCAAATGGGCGATATTCTGTCAATAAAAACCTTATATTTGGGGTGTAGAAATGCTAATAAGCAATTTGCCTGGAGAGGCGTTGCGAGTTTTATTTTTCCGTCCGGCCGACCTTCGTTATTCCATAACTCCGGAGCGGCGGATGGCCGATGCATTTGGTGCAGGCAGTATAGCCCTCTTTATAGGCCTGTTCCATGGTGTCAATGATAAACCCGACCGCGTTGTCCGACCTGATGAATTCGCTGACCCGGCAGCCGTTCTTGGTTGTGTCCTCATTCTTCAGGTCGTGGATCTCTTTTTTGTCCCGGTTGCCCAAAAACCGTTTGCCTTCACGGCTGGCTGTTAAATATGCCATATTGCTTTCCTGCCTTTATAAATATTTAATAAAGGCAACCCTATTGCCCGGAGGGGTAAAGGTTATTTCATCGCAGCATTTGCGGATGAGAGCCAGGCCTAGACCGCCGGGCGAGCCGAATTTTATTGTTTTGTCTATGAGTTTGGGCGCCTGGAACTCGTCAAGCGGAACAGCCAGGTGTTTTTGGTAATCAAAACCGCTTCCCTGGTCTGCTACCATAAAGGTTATCCTCTTCGGCTCGGCCATGTATTCCACGTCTATGAATTTATCCGGAGAGAACCTGTTGCCGTGGATAACCGCATTATCCATCGCCTCGCCTACGCACAGCATAAACCGGTTGCGGGATTCCTCGCTCATCCGGACCGCATTGAGCAACCGGTTGAGCATCTGGAATACGGCCCGGCTTATTTCGGCCGAGGTAGAGAATTTCAACTCCAATCTATTCATACGCTACTTTAAGATAGAGGGGCTTGATTTCCGCTCTGATGCGTATTTCTTTGCGGCAAACCCCTGAAATCGCCCCTTCTCTTTTTTTGCTTATAAAGGGGGAGATAGACATGACCCCTCGCTGTTGCATAACCCAAGTTGAAAATCCGGAGAAGCCAGCTTCTCTCCCCCTTGTTTCACATCCGGCCGGGAGAGACCGCCAAGCCGCATACCATTATTTTGTAAGTAATATATACAACTATCGGTGAGCCGTCAAGGTGGTAAATTCAGGGTGGAAATGGGTATTCGGCATACCCACTTTAGAGGTTCTGGAGGTAGGTTTTGAGGTTTATCTCTTTATTCTGGATTTTCAGTTTACGCCTGATATTTTTCCGCATTGTCTCCACGGTTTCCAGGGAGAGCCGCAATTCACGGGCAATGGCCTTATTCTTGAGACCGGTTCTTATCATATCGCAGATTTCCATTTCCCGCGGGGACAGGGCGTATTGCCTTGAAGATATTCTCCGGCCGAATGCAGACGCGATGTTCTTAATATGGCTTTCAATAATACCGAGTTGCCCCTTAAGGTCATCTTCGGATTTGCTTTTAAGCCGTTTTATCTTGGGTATGACCAGTTTTTCCAGGTTCAGGTGCACCTTATCGGTAATGTCCTTTTTCTCCCTGGTAATCTGCTCCAGGAGTTCCTTTAAGGCAATGTTCTTTTGCTCCAAAGCCAGGGCTTGGGCCTTGATTTGCTCTCTGGTGCGGACCTGTTCGGTGATATCTGTTATTATACCCAAAATGGCTTTCCCGCCCTTAACGGCAATCAATTTGGTGGTGATTATGGCATTCAGTTCTTTCTTGTTTCTCGTCAGGAGATTATATTCATAAGATAGCACATCCCTGCCTTTTGAATGTTTCTTAAAACTATCTTTGACCAGTTTTTTTGACTCGGGTGCGATGAGGTCCAGAAAGTCAAATTTCTCGGAGTAAAGGTCCTTCCGCTGGTAGCCCATTATCTCCTCGCACTTTTTATTGGCATAAATAATACGGCCTTTCTGGTCGATGAAAATCATATTAGGGGACTGCTCGGCCAGCCCCCTGAACTTTTCCTCGCTTTCCTTCAGCGCCTCTTCGGCCTTTTTGTGTTCGGTGATGTCGCGGCCGAAACTGACCGTTCCTACCACCTGCTTATTCCGGTACAATGGCGCGGCGTTAATCTGCAGGACTATTATCCGGCCGTGCCGGTCAAACACCCGCGCCTCGTAACTTTGCGGCTCTCCTTTAAATGTCTTGGCCACATGCATCTTGACATTCTCCAAATCATCCGGATGGACGCCGAAGCCGAAATGTTTTTTATCCAACTCCGACATCAGATAACCGCCTATTTCCAGCGCCTCCTCATTAACGAAGGTCAGGCGGCCTTCCGTATCAAGCGTCCAGATTAAGTCGTTGGAATTCTCAACCATAATGCGGTATTTTTCCTCCGACTCGGCCAGCATTTCCTGCATCTCCTTGCGTTCGGTGATGTCGCGTATTATCGCCAAATCCGCCGGCCTTCCTTCATATTGGATTAGGTTTCCGCTCACCTCAACCGGTACCTTGCCGCCGTTCTTATGCAACAGTTCGGTTTCATACACGACTGGAAGTTTCTCGCCGGCCAGACGTTTTTTGTATCGTTCCATTATCATCGGCAGGTGTTCCTGGGGTATCAGGCGGGTCATCTGGATTCCTTCCATCTTTTCTGCTTCATAACCCAGCATCCGCGCGAAACTTGGGTTCGCAAACTTAACAACTTCATCCTGGGCAATGGTTATGCCGTCGGTTGCCTTGCTGACAAATGTGCGGTATTTCTCTTCGCTTTCTATCAGGGCATCTTCGGCTTTCTTGCGTTCGGTGATGTCCAAAAATACCTCCAACAGCATTTCTTCGCCGGCCACCATAAGCGGGACGGCGCTTTTGAGTATCGGTATACGCGACTTGTCTTTCTTTATGAGCCATTTTTCCGATTTGTCCACCTTCTGGTTCAAG
>JBFMDM010000003.1:0-52597 GCA_040753835.1 Planctomycetota bacterium | reverse complement strand
CCCCTACCCGAGATACAGATAGGGTGGGGGGGGTATACCCCTCGGGAGGCAGTGGGGTGGGGTGGGGAGTGGGTGGGGAGGGGTGGGGGGTGGGGGGTGGGGGGTGTGGGGAGAGATACAACCTGCAACCGTTTTGGGGCGTTTTTTGATATTACCCATTGATTTATCTGAAGTTATCTTAATTCCCGTCCCTACCGGTGGGGGATACGGTATCCCCCCATACCCCTCACGGTCAGAGGTCTTACCCCTTAGGGCTACTAACCATACCCCTCAGTGTCAAGACCCATACCCATTAGTGCTATGAACCATACCCGTTACCAATAGGAACCATACCCCTTATGAGCAGTAGCCATAGAGGTCAGGGCTGGTAGTCATACCCCTGAGTGCTACGACCCATACCCCTTGGGGCTGGTAACCATACCCCCTACAGCCACGAGCCATACCCATTACAGAGTGTTTAAAAAAGCCCCTTTTTTATCCCGGAAAAATGAAAAACCGCAAAAAATATTTTTGATTTATTTCCTTTTTCTGGTATCATACTGAATAAATAATCCGTGTAATCTGTGCAAACTTGTACTGAGCGCAGCGAACGTATCTGTGGTTGCACATTCGCTTCCCACTGAAACCCTGCCCGTTCCGGGTTCTCGCCCTGAGAACCCGTCAGGGTCGAAGGGTGGGTCGCTCAGTGTAAACATTTATGAACAAGTTTAAGTTAGTTAGCAGATTCAAGCCCCAGGGCGACCAGCCCCAGGCCATCCGCAAACTCTCAGACGGCGTCTTGGCCGGTAAGAAAAATCAGGTGCTGTTGGGCGTGACCGGCTCAGGCAAGACCTTTACCATTGCCAACATGATAGAAAAGGTCAACCGGCCGGTCCTGGTGATTTCGCACAACAAGACCCTGGCCGCCCAGTTGTATGCGGAGTTTAAGGAGTTCTTTCCCCATAATGCGGTGCATTATTTTGTGAGTTATTACGACTACTACCAGCCCGAGGCATATATCCCCCAGCGCGATATCTACATAGAAAAGGATGCGGCCATCAACGAGAATCTGGAGCGCCTGCGCCTGGCCGCCACCTCGTCTTTGCTCTCGCGCCAGGACGTGATTATCGTGGCAAGCGTCTCCTGCATCTATAACCTCGGCTCGCCTGAGGATTATGCCGAGATGACCCTGACCATCAAGAAGGGCGAATCGTTTTCCAGAAGAGAGTTCCTGAAGAAATTAGTGGAGATGCAATACGAGCGCTCGGAGACGGATTTCAAGCCGGGCTCGTTCCGCCTGCGGGGCGGCGAGATTATAGAGATTTTCCCGCCTTACCAGGATAATGCCATTCGGATTATAATGGAGGACAGCATCAACCAAATCCTGATGGTTCATCCGCTGACCGGCAAGACCGTTTCAGACCTGAAGAGTTACACCCTTTTCCCGACCAAGCATTTTATTATTCCTGAGAACAAGATTGAGCAGGGGATAAAGTCCATCCGCGAGGAATTGGAGCAACATCTCAAGGTCCTGCAGAAGCAGGGCAAGAACTTAGAAGCCCAGCGTCTCCAAACACGCACCAATTATGACTTAGAGATGATAGAACAAATCGGGTATTGCAAGGGCATAGAGAACTACTCGCGCCATTTCAGCGGCCGGCCAGCCGGGCAGAGGCCGACCACATTGATTGACTATTTTCCTAAGAATTTCCTGACCATTGTGGACGAGTCGCACGTGACCGTGCCGCAAATCCGTGGTATGTATTTCGGGGACCGCTCGCGTAAGGAGGTGCTGATTGACTACGGATTCCGGCTGCCCTCGGCACTGGACAACCGGCCGATGAAGTTCCCGGAATGGGAAGCGACCGTAGGCCAGACCGTGTTCATCTCAGCCACGCCCGGACCCTATGAGATGGGACTCATAAATAAATCCGAAGTGGTGGAGCAGGTCATCAGACCGACCGGATTGGTTGACCCGGCTATTGTGGTCCGGCCGATTCCCGGACAGATTGACGACCTGATAAAACGGATTCAGCAGAGGGTAAGGTCTAAGGAACGCGTCCTGATTACCACCCTGACCAAGCGGCTGGCTGAGGAACTGTCCTTCTACTTACAGGAGAATAAAATCAAGGGCAAATATCTGCATTCGGAGATAGATGCGATTGAGCGGGTGAAGATACTCAACGAACTGCGCCAGGGGAAGTTTGACGTCTTGGTGGGTGTGAATCTCTTGCGTGAGGGTCTGGATTTGCCCGAGGTGTCGCTGGTTGCCATATTGGATGCGGACAAGGAGGGATTCCTGCGCTCGGCTACCTCCATTATCCAGACGGTCGGCCGGACAGCCCGGAACGTCAACGGCGAGGTGGTGCTTTACGCGGATAATATGACCGAGTCAATGAAGCAGGCGATTGACGAGACCACGCGGCGCCGGAATATTCAGATGGCTTACAATAAGAAGAATAATATTACGCCCCGGACCATCAAGAAGGAGATACTGAAAGGGATAGAGTTAGAGGAGCGGGGCAGGGAAATCAGCGCACGTTCTCTTGGAATGCGCCTGGAGGCCTATCAGGGCGCGGAACTGGTCCGGGAACTCACAAAGGAGATGTACGAGGCGGCTGAGAAACTGGACTTTGAATACGCAGCCCAGGTCAGGGATACAATAAAGAAGATAAGGAAGAAGTAGTAATCACAGATTACGCAGATAAGCGTGGAGAAGGACTAACCACAGAAAACACTAAGAGCACAAAGGGTACGGAAGAAATACAACCACAGATACGTTCGCTGCGCTCAGTACAAGTTTGCACAGATTACACAGATGCAAGATACGCGTAAAGCGTTTAGCGTGGAGCGTATAGCATAGAGATTTAATACGCATGGGACGCGGATTAGCGCCGATAAGAATTACGTAATTAATCCGTGTATATCTGTGTGTATCTGTGGTTGCCTTTTACGCCCCGAAATAATCGGGACTTCGCTGCGGCTACGCCAGATAGCCGTCGGTCTGGATTTTGCAGAGGGTGTGGTAGATGCCTTTCTTTTCCATCAATTGCTGGTGATTGCCGACCTCTTTTATCTCGCCTTTATGAATGACATAGATGCGGTCAACGTTCTGGATGGTTGATAACCGGTGGGCGATAATGATAGAGGTCATTTTCTTGACCATCTTTTTAATGGCTTCTTGGATGTAATATTCGGTTTCCACGTCCACAGACGAGGTGGCTTCGTCCAGGATGAGGATGGAGGGGTCAAATGCCATAGTCCGGGCGAATGCCAGCAACTGGCGCTGGCCGCCTGAGATGGTCATTCCGCGCTCGCCAATCCGGCTCTCGTATTTGTTGGGCAGTTTCTCAATAAAGGTAGAGGCAAAGATATCCTCGCAGACGTCCTTTACTTTCTGAGGCGGAATGCTCTTATCCCAGAGCGCGATGTTGTCCGTGATAGTGCCGGCAAATAGGAAGACGTCCTGCAGGACAATGCCCAGGCGGCGGCGCAAGTCCTGTTGGCTCATATCCCTGATGTTTATGCCGTCAATCAGGATGC
The DNA here is from genome assembly GCA_040753835.1 of Planctomycetota bacterium. Classification (GTDB taxonomy): domain Bacteria; phylum Planctomycetota; class MHYJ01; order JACQXL01; family JACQXL01; genus JACRIK01. The sequence goes on along the minus strand of JBFMDM010000003.1, from coordinate 49,075 downwards.
GGCCTGAGTCCACATCATAGAAACGGCAGAGTAGATTAATAATGGTGGATTTTCCACTGCCGGTCACGCCCACAAAGGCCACGCTTTCGTTTCTCTTTATCTTGAATGAGATATTATTCAGCACCGGCTTGTCTGGCTCGTAGGAGAAGGTAACATTATCAAACTCTATCTCGTGGCCTATCGGGTCTTCTATGAGTTTACGCGGCGCGGCCGGGTCCTGGATATCAACCGGCGTGTCCAGGATGCCGAAGATACGCTCGGCCGAGGCCATAGCGCCCTGGAACATCAGGTATTTGTCAGCCAGGTCCTGAATCGGGCCGAAGAAGTTCATGCTGTAATCCAAGAAGGTATAAACCACGCCGATTTCAATCACATCATTCAGGGATAGCCGGAGCCCGAAGTACAGGATGAGGGCAATAACCGTGCCCCTGAGTATGGAAACAGACGGTATAAAGGTCGCCTGGTAAATCAGAGCCCGGCGGGAAAGGGCGAAATGCTCGTAATTGATGGCCGAGAATTTATTGTAGGTCTTGGGCTCCTGGTTGAATGCCTGGATTACCTTTATGCCGGACAAACTTTCAGCCAGGTAGGCGTTCAACTGGGCTATCTTTTTGCGGACCGCCCGGTAGGTTATCCTCAGTTTCGGCTTGAATATCATCGTAATAATAAGGAGAGGAATTACGGCGGAGAGCACGATGATAGCCAGTTTGTAATCCAGCCAGAACATTGCCACGACCAGCACGGCAATCATAAATATGTCGTTGACTACGGTAACCATGGCCGTGGAGAGAAAATCGCCGATGGCATTGACGTCGTTGGTTGCCCGGGTGACCAGCCGGCCGACCGGTTGCTTGTCGTAAAAGCCCAGGGACATTTTCTGCAGGTGTCCGAAGGTCTTCATCCTGATATCAAAGATAATCCGCTGGCCCAGTTTGGACATTGAATAACTCTGCCAGATGCTCAGGAGCAGGCAGAGGACCAGGTTGGCCAGGATAATCAAGGCGAGGATGACAAATTGGCGCTTGTTAAACTTGCCCGGGGCGCTCTTGAATTCCGGCGTTTCCTTCGGATACATTAGTTGCAGGGCGTCCCGGTTGTCCTTCTTTATGCGTTTCTCGCTCTTTTTCCTTACGCTATAGACATTCTTGAGGTCTATACCGGCCTTTTCAGGCGTCCGCTTCCTGATGTCGTCTAATCTGACAATGGTATCCGACTGGCCCAGCAACCTGTTGAGTTCCTTAACCGTATCATTCTGGATGTTAAAACCATCCTTGCGGAGCGCGTCGCACAGGTTTTTAACGGATAACGCATCGGTAAATTCATCAGTTGAGAAGTCCGACGCCGGCACAAGTTCATTCAGCGCCAGGCCCTGCAATCTCGGGGCCATTGCCACGGATAATATGGTAAGAATCAGGGTCAGGAAGATGAGGAAAGTCACCAGTCCGAGATAGGGCATGGCAAAGACCAGCAGACGCTTGACCAGGGACAGGTCATACTGCTTGTCAACAATGTCGTCTTCCTGATGGTACGTTTGCATATATTTTTAGGCGCTCTCCAGCTGCTCCTTTATATTCTGGTATTCGCAGAACCGGGCATAGGCGTTGTTCTTGGCCAGCAATTCCGAATGGGTTCCCTGCTCCACAATCTCGCCCTTGTCCATAAATACGATAAAATCAGCCATGCTCATCACAGCCAGGCGGTGCGAGACAACGAGCACGGTTTGGTCGTGGGATTTATTGGCTATGATGCTTCTGAGAATCTGGCGTTCGGTCTCGTAGTCCACGGCCGAAAAACAGTCGTCCAGAATCAGAAGCGGCGGGTTCTTTATCAGGGCCCGGGCCAGAGAGACCCGCTGGCGCTGGCCGCCGGACAAGTTGATGCCTCGCTCGCCCAGATAGGCCTCGTATTTCTGCGGGATGGAAAGGATGGCATCGTGCATAGATACGGATTCGGTGGCCCGGACTATTCGTTCATTGAGCGGCGCTTCGTCCAGCCCAAAGGTTATATTGTCTTTGATGGTATCGGAAAAAAGGAATATGTCCTGGGGCACTATGCCCATCATAGCGCGCAAGTCCTTGACAGGAAAGTTCCTGATGTCAGTCCCATTAATCAGAATCCCGCCCGAGCCGCAGTCATAGAACCGGCAAAGCAGGTTAAGCAGGGTTGTTTTGCCGCCGCCGATTGGGCCGGTAATGGCTACAATGGAATTGGGCGGAATCTTGAGATTGATATTCTTGAGCGCCGGGATGGTCTTGAAGTCGTCCTGCTGGGGTATTCCATCGCGCGACAACTCCGGTATCCGGTGCGAGAAATTTACATCCTTAAATTCCACCTCCAGGTCATTGGTCTGCGGGGCGGGCGTATTGCCGGAATCCTGGACCTCAGGCCTGACCTGGAGAATCTGCAATAATCTCGTCATAGAGGCCGAGGCGCGCTGGTAGATGGTAACCGACATTCCCAGGCCGACCATCGGCCAGGCAATCCGGCCGAGGAGTTGCATAAACGCCACCAGGTCGCCGGGCGTAATCTTGTTGTCAATCACCTGCAGTCCGCCCAGGAAAAGGATGACAAAGGCGCTGAAGCCCACGTTGAACCCAAGGACCGGATGGAAGAACGACGAGAGTTTGGCAAGGGACAGATTCTTCTTCAGGTAGGTGTCGTTCGCCTGGCGGAAGCGGTCCAACTGGTTTTCCTCCTGGGCAAATGACTTGATGACCCGGACGCCGGAGAAATTCTCCTCGGCTGACTGCGATACGTCGGACATTGATTCCTGGACATCTGCGCTCTTGGCGTGCAGGCGCTTGCTCGTGGACCAGACAAAGAACGGGATGAAGGCGCAACTGAGCACCGTATAAAGCGTCAGGGACGGGCTCATGCTTATCATAATGAACGGCACCATCATAAAATAGAAGAAGATATCCACGATGATGATGGCGCCTTCACCCAGGAACATCCGCACCCAGTCCACGTCATTGGTGGCGCGGGACATAATGTCGCCGGTCCGGGCGTTGTGGAAGAAGTTCATTGACAGTTTCTGGAGATGGGCGAAGAGCCGGTTCCGGATATCGTTGGCGACCATAAGCGAGGCGCTGTGATACAAATAGCGCCACCAATAGCGCAGGAGTCCCTGGAGGATTACCCCTCCGATAAAAATCAGGACAATCAAACTGATGTTCTTGGACGCCTCAGCCAGCCCTGCTTTTCCGCTGATGCCGTTTACCGCCTGGTCAAACGCCTTGCCGATAAGTATCGGCAGAGAAACATCAATAACATCCACTACAAACAGCGCCAAACTGGCGATGATATATTTTCTGTAGTGGCCTTTTAACAGCGGCAGAAACAATCCCAGGTTTTTGAACATAATAAAAGTTCGGTCTTATAGTCCGCCGGAGGCGGATCCGCCTTTGGCGGAAATACCGTTAGGTATATCATTCTGGGGAAAAATCAAGTAAAATGTAACCGCAGATAAACGCAGATTGACGCAAATAGATGCGCCCAAGAATTATATCCTTGGCGACAAGACGATGCTTTAATGTTTAGAGGTATTTACCAACTCAGCCGCCTGCCTGACGAACGCCTCTATACGCATCTCCTCGCCCGGATTCTTGATGCCGTCCACGGTCATAGTCAGGACTGGGATGTTGTATTCGTCCTTGAACCGCTTGAGCAGGGCGGTGACGATATTGCCCGGCATACAGCCGAAGGGGATGATATTGAGGATGCCATTGAATCCGGCGTGGGCGTATTCCTCGGCACGGCCCAAACTCAGGACCGCCTCGCCCCTCAGGGCTGGCTCAATATAGGCCGAGCCGTGCTTGACCACTTTCGCAGTTGAAGATTCATAATGGAAATGGCGGATTTTACCCTTGAAGTGCTTGCGGATTTTATTCGCCTCGCGCTCCTGGAATACCAGGGTTATCTTCTGCTTGAGGTAATTCAGATAATCGTTCTTGAGCAGGTAATCCTCCTCGCGGATATAATCAATGTAATCCAGCCACTCCTCAAAAGGCGGCAGGGAAACCTCGGCGCCCAGTTCTTCCATCTTGGAGACCACGTAATTATTGGTAAAGGGATTGCTCCGAACATAAATCTCTCCGATGATGCCGATTTTCGGCTTGAGCTTGGAGCGGTCGGTCTTGATGGCGTCAAAATGCCTGATAATATTCTTGGTAAAGCCCTCAATATCGCCGTTTTCCTTTGGGGCTGATTCAACAAAATCCTGCAACGCCTTGAACGATTCGGCATAGACCCGGTTGGTCTCGCCCTTTGTCGTCTCGTAAGGCCTGGTCTCGCGGGCTATTTTCTGGAGCAGGTCCAACAGCACCAGCCCGCGCCAGACGTTCTTCTTGAACTTGGCCGAGCCGAGCACCGCCATATCCTTGTGGAAATTGGCGGTCTGGTCAAAGGTTACCAGAGGTACGTCGGCCAAGCCCACCTCATCCAGCACCATCCGGTGCAGTTTATTATATTGCCCGAATCTGCAGGGCCCCTTGGCCGAAGGCATAAAGAAGGCGCTGTGCTCCGCCTTGAAACCGGGGCTGTTGCTTTTCTTGATAATATCTCCGGTGGTGATGATGCTCGGAAAACACTCGCGGCCCGAGGTGTATTTCCGTCCGATGTTCAAACTGTCGTCATCCGAAGGCGGAAGTGCCTCGGCGTCAATGCCGGCCGAGCGGAATGCGGCCGCCACAATGAATCCGTGGTCGTCCATATAGGGGATGTAAATTGTCCGCCCGTTCCGGGACAGCGACGCCAGCGGCACGGTCGCAGCCGGATGACTGCTCTTGATGGCCATGTTGCGGGCGTGCCTCATCGTGTCAATAAACGCCTCGCAACGGGTCTGCATTCCCGCGTCCGCGCTGTGCTCGTCTATCTCCAGCGACAGATACGGCTTGCCGTGCATCTCCTTCTCAAAGAATTTGGTGATGTAGGAATCCGGCCCGCAGTTGAAGTTGGTCAGATACACCGCAAATAGATTAGGCGTTCGGCCGATATAACGGGCCGCGGCCAAGATTTTCTGGCCCGAGCGCCAGTACATATACGGATAATCACGACCGATTTCCTCGGCTATCTCTTTCATCGGCAGGAAGTCAATCGGGATTACCGGCATCCCCAGTTTGCGCAGTTTATCCACCAGATTCAGGTTAAGGCCCGTGTCATAACTGTTATACGAGCGGGTCACCAGCACCAGGGAGGGCTGGTTTGTATTCGCCAGAACTTCCTTGCCGTGTTCTGACTGCCAGCGGTCGAACTTTTCCTGGGCCTCAAACGCCTTCTCTATACACTGGTTTATATTTGCCCGATGCTCTACGCTTTTTGCTATTTGCTTTAAGGTCTTCTCTATCTCCTTCCGGCCCCGGTCCATATAAAATACCGGCCGGATAACCTTGGTATCGTATTTCTTGTAATCAATGGCGCTCCTGGTCGTGTCCGGTAACGCCTGGATATAAGGGCAGTTGTAAGACCGGTCAAAGTGTTTGCTTAGCGGCGGCATATTCACCTGGAAGGGGATGAACAGGTAATCAACCTTCTTTTCCAGGACGTTTATGATATGTCCGTGCGCGGTTTTGATTGGGAAGCACGGCTCTGCCACCACGTTCTCCACGCCTTTCTTGATAACCGAACGGTTGGTGTCGTCCGATAAAACCACCTCCAGGCCCAGTTCCGAGAAAAAGGTGCGCCAGAGCGGATAAAGGTCGTAAAATACCGAGATGCGCGGGATGCCAATGGTCGGCCGTCCTGCCGGTCTGCTGGTCTGTTGGCTCTTTGACTCTAATAACACTCGCTGCCGTTCCCTGAAGAAATGAGGCAGCCGCTCCCTGACAATGTGCGACGCCTGTTTATCATCGGCGTCATCGTATTTCCCGCAACGCGAGCCGTAGTGCAATGTCTTTATTCTTGCTAGACTGCCTGCCCGTCCGTCAGGCGGGTTGGACTGCTGGACTGCCGGCTGACTGAACTTCACCTTGTGTATCTCGCAGTTATTCGAGCAGTCCGTGCACTCAAAGGATGAGGATTCATATTGGATATGCTTCAGGTCAAAGCCCTTGAACTTGGTTTTATAATCATTGGCCTGGCGTTCCTCTTTGGCCAGGATAGCCGCTCCGACCGCGCCGAGGATGTCGTGATGGGGCGGGACAATCACCTTCTTGCCGGTGACCTGCTCAAAGGCGTTCTTCACCGCCCGGTTAAAGGCCACGCCGCCCTGGAAGAAAATATGCTCGCCCACCTTGCGCTTTTCCACCACCTTGTTGAGGTAATTCTCCACAATGGAATAGGCCAGTCCGGAGATGAGGTCGTTCTTTTCCACGCCCTGTTGCTTGTAATAATTCAGTTGCGATTCCATAAAAACCGTGCAACGCTCGCCCAAAGAGCACGGCCCGCCCGAACAGAATGCCCGCTCGGCGAATTCCTTGTTAATCTTAATGGCCAGTTTTTCGGCCTGCTCCTCCAGGAACGAGCCGGTGCCGGCCGCGCAGACCTTGTTCATCGTGAAATCAACCACCACGCCGTCCTTGAGCGAGATGTATTTGGAATCCTGCCCGCCGATTTCAAAGATGGTGTCCACCCGCTTGTCAGCCGCCACGGCGGCCCGGGCATGGCTGGTAATCTCGTTCTTGATTACGTCCGCGCCGAAGAATTCGCCGGTCATATGCCGGCCTGAGCCGGTTGAGCCCGCGCCCTTGATGATGACCTTATCTGCAATCTCCGCGCCGACCTCAAGAAGTCCGCGGCGCACCGCCTCAATAGGCCGTCCGGCCGTCATCAGATAACGTCGGGCCAGCACCTGGTTGTCATTGTTAATCACCACCACATTGGTGGAGATAGAGCCCACATCCACGCCGACATACGCCTCCGCCTTCTCTCCATCCTTGAGTTGGAGCGGTTCAACCTGTATGTTATAGTCGTCGTTCTTGAGCGGCGCCTGTCTCTGCAGGTCCAGTTTACGCTCGGCCAGATACCGCTCTATGTCGCTGATAATTCGGGCCGGCCCGACTGCAACGCTCTTGACCTTCCTGGGCCGGTAGGAATGAGCCAGGGACAGCACCGCGCCGATTGCGCCCATAAAGGCGAAATATTCAGGCACGATAATGTCGTTCTCGTTTATCTGGAGAACCTCCCTGAACGCCCTGAGCATACCCTGGTTGGCCGCCACGCCGCCCTGGAAGGCGATGGGTTTTTCTATATTGACGCCCTTGGCAATACTGCTCTTGAAATTGCGGGCCATTGCAAAGCACAGGCCGGCCAGGATGTCGCCCACCGAGGTGCCGACCTGCTGGAGATGAATCATATCGCTCTTGGCAAAGACACTGCACCGGGCCGCGACCGTTGAGGGATGCTTGGAATTCAGCGCCTCCTGGCCCACGTCTTCTATCTTTATGCCTAACCGCGAGGCCTGCTGGTCCAGGAACGAGCCGGTACCGGCTGCGCAGGCCGAATTCGTGGCGAAATCCAGTATCCGCACCGCCTTGCCGTAATACGAATCCACCTTAATGACCTTGGCGTCCTCTCCGCCGATTTCAATGATGGTCTTGACCTTGGGATGGAGCGTGCTGGTGCCCGTGGCCTGGGCCGTGATTTCGTTGACAAAGGCCGCGCTGGTGAATGTGGCCAGGTTCTTGCCGCCTGTGCCGGTTGTGGCGATGAATTCTATGTGTTCGGGATTATGGCGGGTAAAGACGTCCTTGAGTACGGCAAGCGTGGTCTCAAAGGGCTGGCCGTGCGAGCGCACGTATTGGGTCTCTTTTATCTTGAGGTCATTGTCAAGAACCACCGCCTTGACCGCTACAGAACCGATGTCAATGCCTAAATACATACATCTAACAGGTTACAAAAGTTATGGTTGTTCCTGGTAACCTTTGTAACTATTGTAACCCTTGTAACCTTCCCTGAGCAGCGGGTCCTTCAGTATTCTTTTCTGGCATTCCATACACAGGTCAAACTTAAACAGTTTATAGACTTGGTCTTCCAGTTCTTCCTGGGTCTTATGCTTCATCTTATTGAGCAGTTCCAGTATTTCGTCGTTAAAATCCTTCTTCAAATCCTCGCCGGTGATTTCCATCGGGTCGTAGGCGGACTTGATTTCCACGGTCATTTCATAGCGCACGTCCTCGCCCAGGAGCAGACCCTTCTCGCACCGGTCGCAGATAAAATGGAACATAGGCAATCGTCTGGTTCACATTAGAGATCCTTACGAGTGCTTATCCCGTTTAAGGGGCGCAAAGGATTAGGAATATTATCAGGTTGGCGGACAAATGTCAAGAAAGAAATATGACACTTGATAATTTAATCTTGCCTTACGGTATAAAATAAATATAATTCGGTCGTATGAAAAAATCGTCCTGCGAGCGGTATTATGACCGGGTGGCCGGGAAATATGACGACTCCTACCAGACCCCATACTGGGATTTCTATAACGCGGTTACCTGGCATAACCTGAAACGTTTCCTGCCCAGCCTGTCCGGCAGTAAGGTCCTGGATATCGGAGGCGGCACGGGCCTCTGGGCCTTGAAACTGGCCAAGTCCGGTTATGAAGTAACAGTCGCTGATATTTCCCATAAGATGCTGGATACAGCCAAAGACAAAGCAGAGCAGGCCGGATTCGGCTCAAAGATTAGTTTTGCTAAGGCAGATATCTGCGACTTGTCTATCTTTGAACCCGGCTTATTTGACCTCGTCATTGCCCAGGGCGACCCGCTGTCTTATTGCACCGACGCCCGCAAGGCAGTCAAAGAGGTTTATCGGGTTCTCAAGCCAAAGGGATTCTTCATCTCCTCGGTGGATAATAAATTCGGCGGGATGCGGGTATTCGTCAACCAGTCCGCTATAGATGAACTGGAGCAATTCGTCCGGACCGGTAAAACAAATTGGTTCACCAGAGATGAGGAGGAGCAATATCCGATAACCTATTTCACGCCGGATGGGTTGCGCAAATTACTGGCCAACAGCGGATTTGAGATTCTTTCCCTGATTGGCAAGGTAGTTCTGCCACTCAATTCCACATCGGAGATTCTCAAGGACAAGAAGGTGTTTGACCGGCTGTTAAAGTTGGAGTTAAAACTTAATTCCGAGGAGGCATTACTCGGCTCAGCCGGGCATCTGGAAATCGTGGGAAGAAAGGCAACCACAGATACGTTCGCTGCGCTCAGTACAAGTTTGCACCGATTTCACGGATTAGATTCAGCGCAAATATAGTTTTTCTACGAAACGGAGGCGATGTTCTTCAGGACGAAGTTGTCCAGGGACGCCTTGGCTGCGCTTTCAATGTCCAGATAGTAACAACTGACCCAGTATTTGTCCTCGGACAACTCGGCCCGTTTCTGCGGTTCGTGCTCCACCTCCACCCTGATTATCCTGACCAGGCAGTCAATGGTCGGAATGGAAGGCAGGAATACCTTGAGGTTTATAATAGAGCCGACTATAAGGGACTCCTTGGCCTCAAACTGCAGTCCGCTGGCCGAGATGCCGACTGCCACGGTCTTGACCGGTTTTGATGCGGCCTCAGGCGAGGCGTTCATTGATGCCTTGTAGAGTTTGTATTCTACGGGTATCCTCAGGTTGGCCCGCTTGAAAACCCTGGTTGCGCCGGTCTGGCTGAGCGCTCCGCTCAAATCAGATGGAGCGTGAGCGCCCTCGCTACCAAAAATGGTGCGGAGCGACGGTTCTGCCGACACAGTAATTTTAGTGGGCGCGGCTTTTGCCTGGCTGGCCGGGACGCCCCCGCCTGGCGAGGCGAGCACAGGGTGACCCGGAGGGTCGGACGGGGTAATCCTGGTAACCTCGTCAAAGGTGGTAAGCCCGGCCTTAATCTTTGCCCAGCCGCTCTGGCGCAGGGTGCGCATCCCGTTTTCCACGCCGGCCATCTTCAGTTCGTCAGACGGTGCCTTCTGCAGAATCAGCCGCTTGACCTTGTCGTTTAAGAGGAGAATCTCGTAAATCGCGGTCCGGCCCAGATAGCCCGTGAAGTTGCAATTATCACAGCCCTTGCCTTTGTAGATTTTGGCCGACTTGGCCGTGACGTTGTCCGGCAGGTTGAATTCCTTCTTGAGCAGTTCAAAGGGAACCAGGGTGTCTTCAATCTTGCATTGCGGACAGATGGTCCGGACTAACCGCTGGGCGACAAATGCCTCAACCGACGAGGTCACGAGATACGGTTCAACGCCCATATCTATAAGCCGGGTGACCGAACTGGCCGCATCGTTGGTATGGAGCGTGGAGAAGATAAGGTGTCCGGTCAGCGCGATGCGGATGGTGATTTCGGCGGTCTCAAAGTCGCGCACCTCGCCGACCATCATTATGTCCGGGTCGTGCCTGAGCATACTGCGCAGGCCACGGGCAAAGGTCAGTCCGATATCGGGCATTACCTGGATTTGGGTGATGCCCTCAAGTTCGTATTCTATCGGGTCTTCCAGGGTGAGAATCTTGACGTCTTGGGTATTGAGTTTCTGGAGACAGGCATAAAGCGTGGTGCTTTTGCCGGAGCCGGTCGGGCCGGTAACGAAGAGGATGCCATGCGGCTTGTCCAGGAGCCCGTTTAGGGTGCTGACCTCCTCAGGCTCAAGGCCCAGTTCGGCCAGCGAGTAGAGCATCTTGGTGGGCAACAGGCGGATGACGATGCTCTCGCCCCAGGGGGTGGGGATGATGGAGACGCGCATATCAAAGGTCTCCTTCTCGGTCTTGACGATGCATCTGCCGTCCTGGGGAAGCCGGCGCTCCACAATATTGAGGTTGGACATTATCTTGATGCGCGAGAGGATGGACGGGAAGAATTTCTTCATCGCGGGCGGGATATTCATATTATAGAGGATGCCGTCCACGCGGTAACGGAGTTTTATTTTGCCGCGGTAGGGTTCAATATGGATGTCCGTGGCGCGCTTGGCGTGCGCCTCAAGGATTATCTGGTTGACCAGTTTGATGACCGAGGCGTCCTCGGCCTTCTCTGCGGTTTCTATGTCCTCCACCTTCTCGTCTGCCTGGGTCAGGGCCGATTCGGTGATGTTGTTCATCCCGTATTTGGACATCTTTTCCACGGTATCGGCCGCAAAGCCGTAGTATTTCTTGATGGCCTGCATAATCTCGTCCGTGCTGGTCAGTGCCATTTCTATTTCACAGCCGACCTGGAGCCGGAGTTCGTCGCGCATCCGGATATCCAGGGGGGACGAGACCGCAATGGTGAGCGTCTCGTAGATTTTGCCCGAGGCGTCGGGCGGCGGCGAGACGAGTTTGACGGGCATAAAGCGGTAATAGGCCGCAAAACGCACCGGCACCTTCTTGATTACGGCGGCTTCCACATTGGTGTCCCGCATCCGGATAATAGGCATCTTCAGTTCCTCGGAGAATGTCCGGATGATGGCGTCCTCCTTGGCCAGGTTGAGATTGATGATGGTTGAAATCAGGCGGTTGTAATTCTTGTGTTTTTCCTCCTGGGCCTGTTCCAGGGCCTTGGCCGTGATGATGCCTTTTTTGACCAGTATGTCGCCGAGAATATTTTCGTTCTTGACCATAATTATAACTCCCCGTTAAGTTGATAAGATGATACGTTGATAAGTGCAACAAGAACCATTATTTCCTTATCAACCTATTTACTTATACACTTATCTACTATTAAATGATGCGGTTATTTCGCCGCGCCAATCATATAGAAACTGTCCACTGAGCGCTTGTCCAGTTCTCCCGAGACGATTTTCTCCACGCCCTCCAAGGTCTTTTCCAGGGGCACGTATTCGCCCTTCTTGCCGGTATAAAGTTCGCCGGTAAAGAACGGCTGGGTGAGGAAGTTCTGGATTTTGCGCGCCCGCTCGTAGGTCAGCCGGTCCTCCTTGGAGATTTCCTCCACCCCGATAACGGCCACGATGCGCTTCAGTTCCTCGTATTTATTTAATATTTTCAGCACCTCCATAGCAATATTATAATGACGATTTCCCACGATGTCCGGGTCAAGGGAGAACGAGGATGAAACCAGCGGGTCAATGGCCGGGTAGAAGCCGGCCTGGACCTTTTCACGGGAAAGGACGATGATGGAATTCAGATAGCCGAAGGTGCAGACCACGGCCGGGTCTGAGAGGTCGTCGGCCGGGATATAGACGGCCTCTATGGCCGTGATGGAGCCCTGGTGGGTGGAGCGGATGCGCTCCTGGAAGGCGCTCATCTCAGCCAGCAGGGTTGGTTGGTAGCCGGTCTCGGACGGCGTACGGCCCAGGAGCGTGGAGAGTTCGCTGCCGGCTTGGACGAACCTGAAAACGTTGTCCACAAAGAGCAGGACGTCCTTGCCTTCTTCCAGGAAATATTCGGCAATGGTCACGCCGGTCTGGGCGACCTCAAAGCGCGCGCCGGGCGACTCGTTCATCTGCCCGAATATCAGAATAACCTTCTCAAGCATATTGCGTTCCTGGAATTCATAGTAGAGTTCGTTGCCCTCGCGGATACGCTCGCCCACGCCGGTGAAGATGGGAATGCCCTTGGTCTTGCCCACGATGTTGTGGATGATTTCCATAACCAGGATGGTCTTGCCCAGGCCCGCGCCGCCCAGCAGGCCCATCTTGCCGCCCTTGACCAGCGGGAAGAGCAGGTCAATCATCTTCATCCCGCTTTCCATAATTTCGTATTTCAGCGACTGGCGCCTGAGTTTGACCGAGAGATACGGCGCGGTGTGGATGGGACTGCGCTTCTGGGATTTGATTTCGCCGCGGTTGTCAATGGACTCGCCCAGGACGTTCATCAGCCGGCCGAAGACCTCGTTGCCTACCGGGGCCTCAATGGGTTTTCCGGTCGCCTCTACGGGCGTATTTCTCTGCAAATCGTGGGTCTGAGCCAGGGCGATACAGCGGGCGATATTGCCGCCCGGATGCTCCACAACCTCCAGAGGCACCCGGCGGTTGTCGTAGGTCCGGGTGAACATCAGCTCGTAGATGGCCGGAAGCGGGGCGTCCTCCGGGAATTTCACGTCCACCACCGGACCCTGAATCGCAACAACTTTTCCTTGTACCATAACTCTACGAATTACGAATCAGCGAATTACGAATATTAACTATCCGTTTGTATAGCAATCCTTTTGGCGTAAAGTTTGCAAGTATGCCTAACTTTAATCCTGTCATTTTCAAGTAACTATTAAGTTGATCAATATTATTCTTCCTGAATGAATCGCCCTTCTTTATTTCAAGAATAATTTTATCCTCTATGATAAAATCAGCCAACCCTTTGGCGACTATCTCACCGCCCATTTTGATTTCCACCAAAACCTGTTCCTTGAACGTTATCCCAAGATTTTTCAGCAGTGCCGCAATCGCCCGCTGATAATACCTTTCTTGATAACCATAACACAACGTATTATAAACCTCAAATAATATCCCGATTATCTGATAGATTACTTCGGGATATAACAAACTTTCTTTACCACCCTTTTCGCATTCATTTGTTGTATTTATTCGTAATTCGCTGATTCGTAATTCGTAGAGTAGCGCTAATTGCGCGACTTTCGCAACGTTGCCATCCTTCCCCCGAAGATATCCCTGATGGTTCGGTCCGTAATTTCGTGCTTACTGCGGAAATACTGCAACTGGATGCCCTTTTTCATCTCGGTCAGTTCCTGCATTGAGCCGTCCAGATGCATGCTCCGGGCCGCGAATTCGGACAGTTTCGCCTGCCAGAAGATATCGTAAATCTTGTAAGCCAGATAGGTTTTGAGCAGATAATCCAGCGCCTTGGCCGGCGACGGCTCAAATAAGAACTTTGTCCCCCCGCCTCTGGAACGGGTGGGTATCCGGGACGCGCTGACGGGCTTGGCTTTCTCGGTTTCTGTTGGCGATGTTGAATCTTGCCCTGAGGTCCCATCAGGGGCCGAAGGGGCCGTCTTGAACAGGTACCCGCAGGGTATCAGGACATCGGTGGCGATTTCCTGCCGGGCAAAGGAGATAAACTTAGGGTAAGCGATTATCACCCGGCCGACCTTGTACTTCCAGCAGGTGGCATAGATGTAATCCCGGACCTTTTCGGCCAGCGCGAAGTTCATTTCCGCGCCGATGCCGGGCAGGAAATCAAACTTGTAGCCCTTTTCCTCCAGTTGCAGATACCCCTTTTCGCCCAATGCCAGAAGATGCAGTTCGTCTTTCCTCCTGATTTGCCTTAGGCCGGTGTCAACTATCTCGGTATTCAACCCGCCCACGAAACCCATATCAGAAGTAACCAGGATGAGGGTAACCTTTTCCAGCGGGTTGGTCAGGAACGGGTGTTCCGCTCCGGGGGGGAATATCTTGAGTAAATCCTCCAGGGCCGACACGTATTTCTCCTGTATGGTCTGCATCTTGCGCCGGTTAAAGAGCGACTGAAACTCAAATATCGCGGTCTTCTTGAGGATGTCCATCAACTCGTTCATCTCGCGGTTGAAGACCAGGTCTTTTTTCAGTTCCGATATTGTTTTCATCTCAAACACCTAAACACGAATCGCACGAATAATTACGAATGGGCCGAATAATATTTATCTTGGCGCTATATAATTCGTGTGATTCGCCATATTCGTTTCATTCGTGTTGACTATTTCCGCTTAAAGAACTCCATCAGTGCCCGGTCCAGTTGCTCGGTTATGTCCGGCGAGAGTTTCCCGCTCTCCCTTATCTTCTGCACCACCTGTGGATAATGCTTGCTCATAAACTCCATAATATTCGTCTTGAATAACAGGACGCCGTCCACGGTCATCAGGTCAAGGATTCTTATCTTGAACGCATAGAATATTATCGCTTCCTCTTCAACCGGCAGCGGCTTGTATTTATCCTGGGTAAAGAGGATGGTTAGAATCTGTCCGCGCTTGAGTTTGGTCTCCACCTCGGGTGAATAGCGCGTCCTCAGCCGGGTCAGTTTCAGGAGTTCCCGGTACTGGACGTATTCCAGGCGAAGCATCTTGGAGACCTCCTTGATGGCTGGATGCTGGGCTTTGGAGCCCACGCGAGAAATACTCAGTCCCATATCAATGGCCGGCTTGAATCCCTCGTAGAACAGCGAGGTGGAAAGGTAAATCTGTCCGTCCGTGATGGAAATCAGGTTGGTCGGGATAAAGCCGGTGAAATCGCCCTGGATGGTCTCAATAATGGGCATAAAGGTCATAGTGCCGCCGCCCAGTTCGGGTTTGAGTTTTCCAGCCCGCTCCATCATCTGGGAGTGTATGTAGAAAATGTCGCCGGGATACGCCTCGCGTCCGGGCGCGCGTTCCAACAATAACGCAATTTGCCGGTAGGCCCAGGCGTGCCGGGTCAGGTCGTCAAAGACCACAAAGACATTCTTGCCGGCCAGCATAAAATACTCGCCCAGCGCGCAGGCCGTGTAAGGCACCAGATACTGGGCGTTGGCCGAATCCGCGCCGGTCGCGGCTACCACGATGGTATAGTCCATCGCACCGTATTCCTGGAACAACTGCACCGTCTTCATCAGCGACGCCTGGCTCCGGCCGATACAGCAGTAGATACACAAAACGTCTTTACCCTTTTGGTTAATGATGGTATCCATACCCAGCGTGGATTTGCCGGTCATCCGGTCGCCGATGACCAGTTCCCTTTGGCCCCGGCCGATGGGAATGACCAGGTCAATAATCTTGATGCCGGTCTCCAGGGGCGTGTCCACAGGCATACGGTCAATCACGCCGGTTGCCTCGCGGAAGACCGGATAGGAATCATCCGGCTTGATTGGCCCCTTATTGTCAATCGGCTCGGCCAGGGAATTGACCACCCGGCCGAGATAGCCGTAGCCGACCGGCACGCGGAATGGTTCTATTTTGCTGGTAACCTCCTCGCCCGAAGAAACCGAGGTCTCGTCTCCCATTACCAGGGCCATCACCTCTTTCTCGTTAAAGCCCATTACAATGCCCTTGCTGCCGGAGGCGAAATGGACCATCTGGGAGTTGATGCAGGAGGTCAATCCTTCTATCCGGGCAATGCCGCGGCGGACGTCTTTGACCGTCCCGACCTCTTTGATTTCTACTAATTCCCGTCCCAGAGGGGCGGGCTCGCCCGTATGGGCGGCTGGCATAACCATATAATTATTTCCCCGTTGGCTGATGTTTTATTTGGCTGTCTCCGCAATAATTTCCTTAAGCCGGTTATTGAGCGTGGCGTCTATGACCAGGTTGCCAATCTTGACGGAAACGCCGGCCAGGTATTTGCTGTCCGCTGGTTTTTCAACAATCTTAACTGTCTTGCCGGATACCTCGGAAAGCGTTTCGTTCAGCGCCTGCTTCTGGTGCGCGGTCAGGGCCAATCTGGACGAAACCACAATCTCGCCTGAGCCGGCCAGGGCCGATGACAGCATCTCCTTCTTCAACGACCTGATTTTCTTTACTGCTTCATCCAGGAAATGCTGATGTAGGCCGGCCGCTATTTTATCGCTGTCCGCCGAGCCGGCGAATAATTTGGTTATCACCTCTTCGGCAAACCCGGCAATCCGCTCATTTGCCGAGCGGGTCAGTTCATTCTTCAGGTCTGCCACCTCCTGCCGGGCGTCAGCCAGGATGCTTTCTTTCTCCTTCTCGGCCGATGACACGACACGTTGTTTTATCAGGGAGACCTCTTCTTCCATCTTCTCGCGCATCTTCTGGATTTCGCCGGAGGCCTCGGACAGCCGTTTTTGGTATTGGGTCTCGGCCTCGTCCAGTTTCTTCTTCAGTTCCAGTTCGCGCTGGAGGTTGTCCTGGTTGATGCGCTTTAAGCGCTCTATGGCCGTATTGGACTGGCCTGAGAGGACCATCCTTAACAGAAGGGCCAGAATCACGGCCACCACTACAAACCCGCCGATTAAGAACAGTATTTCTCTTAATTCCATAATTATCCGCCTGCTTTGGGCGCAAAAAGGTTAAAGACCACCAAAAGTGAAATAAAGGCGATGCCGATGGCAAAGATAAAAGCCAGGAGCATTGCCAGTTGGATTTTAGGGGCGGCTGAAGGATTGCGGCCCAGGGCCTGGATGCTGGCATAGCCCACCATCGCAATGACAAATGACGGGCCCAAACTCACGGTCAGGAGAATCAGAATTAAGGCAATGGTTTCTTGCATTAATAATAATATACACCATTCCCGCCAAGACACAAGAAAAATGTGTAATTTATGAGCCCGGATAAGCAGCTCAGCAGAACAAAAGGCGTTAACTGGCGCATCAAACAATCAAAAGAGGTTCTGGAAGGATGGGCTCTACCAAGCCGAAATTTAGTCCAATACTTCTATTTGTTTCGGATGCTCTATGATAAGTTGAGGCCTATTGTAATCTTTATAGTCATTAAGTTCTATCTTGCCTCTCAACCTGATTAACTTATTGCGGTATTTATCAATGCCGTTTGGAAAGTTATTGAAATGGCCCGCAAATATTACGAGCGTCAGGGTCGTTTTATAGTTGTCGTCAAAATTCATTTCCCATGCTTTATCCCCGGAATGAGTCCTGGCAATCCGGCCTTGCACCGTTATTTCCCGGTTTAAATATCTGGATGCGTCCTGCCAGGGAATAACATTCTCCCTGGGGATTTCATTGGTAGCGGAATATTCGCTGGTTATCCACCAGATACCGCCTAAAATTGCCATAATAAGCAGGGAGATTGTCAGCCATTGCGCAGGCAGAATGTTTTTCTTCTTATTTCCTGCGATATAATTGTTTAGCCGGTCGGATATTTCAGCGCATTCCAACGGGCTTATGATTATCGCGCGGTTATCTAAAAACTCCTTTAATTGGGACAGGCGGATGACGGGCGTTTGGGTGGACACCACATCCAACTTGACATCCGGATGGCTGAACACAACAACGGGTTCAACCCAGGGTTGGTTATAATCCAGTTCTCGAAGATAATTTGCCAGCGCCGCTGAATGATGAACCGCCTGGCGGACGGGGTTATAAATCTTGGTCTGCCGGAGCCGGATGAATTGCCACCAGTCCGGCGATTCCGTGTTGCCTGTAATTGTGCCGCGGTAGTGCTTTGTCTCAATTGCATATACTCCCTTGGGGCAAATCAGGATATGGTCAATTTGCGTATCCTGAATAAAGACATCATTAAAAATATACCAGTCGTCGGGGAAACCGGCGAGCGCCCGGCTCACCATTTCTTCGCCCTTTGCGCCGATTAGAAATGATTTATTCCTGGCAATCAGCGTTATTCCAGCGCCGGCGATAATTACCCCAATAATCGCTACAGGAATATCCCTGGAATGTTGAATCGCAGAATATGATACCAAGAATATTCCGGCGATGGTTAATAATAATCCCGTGGTTGATTTCAGCCAAAAGGCGGCTTTTAGAGTCGTTTGACGCGACATTATTTTGGCCATAGCAGATTTCTGAATACAGGGGTTCGGGTTACCGGTACCCCATCAGCCGGTATATTAACTTGGCCGCGGTGAAGTCAGAGGCAATCTGGCCTTTGATGGGGCATAGTTCCACGACATCGAATCCCACCACATTCTTTTTCTGGAATACCGGGCGCAGGATGTCCAGGGCCTGATGCCAGTTCAGCCCGCCTGGTTCTGGCGTTCCGACCGCCGGCATTACAGACGGGTCAAAGACGTCAAGGTCTATGGTGACGTATACCTTGTCAGTGAGAGTGGATAGAATCTTTTTACCTAATACCTTGTAGTCAGGGTGGGTGTGGGCAAGGTAAGTATAGATGCGGGATACGGGATGTGGGATACGAGAGTTAAGTAGTTTCAGGCAATCAGCGGTGAGATTGCGGATACCGACCTGGACAATACTTTTAATGCCGCTGTCATAAATCCGTTTCATCACGCAGGCATGGCTGTGTTTGGTACCGCCATACGAGTCGCGCAAGTCAGAGTGCGCATCCAGGTGCAGGACCGATAAGTCCTTGTAGATTGACTGATAGGTGCTGACCAGCGGATATGAAATAGAATGCTCGCCGCCCAGGGTGATGAGTGTCTGATGGGGCGATAGTTTCCTGACAAGCGTCTTCATAGAGTTTTTGAGAGCGGGAATAAACTTGTCTGCCTTGGCTCTGAAATCCAGCGGAGGGGTCGGAAGCGTGTAGATGCTGGTTTTCTGGGCTGTGTCTTGTTCTAACTCTTCATCAAAGGTCTCTACCTGAGCTGACGCCTTGAGGATGGCGGCCGGGCCGCGCGCCGTGCCCTTGATGTAACTGGTTGTGACATCATACGGCACAGGCAGAATAACGAACTTCGCCTTGTCCAGCGGCGCGTTCCTGACTCCAAGAAAAGTATTCATAGGCACATAATAGCAATGAGCCACAAATAATCAAGATATTTGTTTGACCGCATCTGTGATGATTTGTATTGTTTAGGTTTTAGCTGTTGGGATTTAAGATTTAACATTATATGCATCCGAAGTTAATAGAATTGCCGTTCATCCACCTGCCCATATATTCCTACGGGTTTATGGTGATGCTGGGGTTTTTAACGGCCATATTCATCACGGCGCGCCGGGCCGGACGGGACGATATCTCGTCCGAGGACGTCTTTGATATCGGCTTGATAGCAATGATAAGCGGCATCGTGGGCGCCCGGATTCTCCATATTATTTATTTTACCGAGAATTTTGACTTCCGGCTTTTTGACTTCTCGGACGGCGGGATGAATATCATCGCCGGCATCGTCGGATTTTTCATTCCATTCGCGCTACATTACCGGGCCAACCGCAAGAAGGAGCACCCGGACTCCCGCCCCGCAGGGCGAACCTCGCCTGAGGCAGCGCCTTTTGTCTTCGGCACCTTCTTCAAACTGCTCATCCTATCTTTTGTTACTGCCATAGTCCTGGCCCGGCTGGTTTATCTGCTGATGCACCGCGGTCAATATAACTGGGAGGTATTCTTCGTCTGGCACGGCGGGCTGGTCTTTTACGGCGGCGTGATTCTGGCGATTGTTTCCATTATTGTATATCTTAAAAAGCGGCATATCCCGGTATTAAAGATGGGCGATTTGCTGATGCCCGGCATATTGCTGGGGCTGGCCTTCGGTCGCATCGGCTGTTTCCTGAACGGATGCTGTTACGGAAGGATATCCGAAGTCCTGCCCTGGTCGGTTTCTTTCCCGGTAATAACCAATCCCAAGGGCGAGATTACGGGCAGTCCGGCATTCCTTGACCACCTGCACCAGCACCTTATTCCAGAAACCGCGCAACTGAGCTTGCCGGTCCATCCGGCCCAACTTTACGAATCGCTCCTAGGTGTGCTGTTCTTTATTCTTCTTTCTGTTATATGGGCAAATAAGAAAAGGTTTGATGGCAAGGGCGAGCCGGTTGAGCCAAGGCACGGATTTATCGTTGCCTATGCCGGGATGTTATACGGCATAGAGCGGCTGTGTGTGGAGTTCTTTAGGGGCGATAACAAGAGTTTTATCACCGACCTGTCCTATTCGCAGTGGGTGAGTATCGGGCTGTTCGTGGTAAGCGCGGGGCTGTTCTTCTGGCTCAGACGGAAAAAGGCAACCGCAGATGGTTCGACAGGCCTCACCACAAGTTTACGCGGATAAACACGGATAAGAAAACACGAATTACACGAACCTGCCTACCGCAGGCAGACCCGAAGGGACCCACCGATGGACATTGGGTGGCAGGCGCCTCCAGCGAATAAATCCGAATAACACGAATTATCCGCATAATTCGTTCTTATTCGCGATATTCGTGTTTAATATTAATCAGCGTCTATCTGCGTTTATCTGTGGTTCCCGTCCTACCGGTAGCACATATTCTTGACCATAAACCAGACATTGGCCGGGCGTTCGGCCAGGCGTCTCATAAAATACGGATACCAGTGCGTGCCGTATGGCAGATAGACCCGCATCCTGAAGCCGTCCCTGACCAGTTTTTCCTGCAGGTCGCGCCGGATGCCATAAAGCATCTGGAACTCAAACTTGTCAGCCGGGATGTTGTTCTTCCTGACGTGGTCAAGAGTCCAGTTAATTATATTCTCATCGTGCGTGGCCACTTCAGGATAGGTTCCCTTGGCCAGGGCGTCCTTACTGAACATAATAGCCAGAAGATTGGTATAATTGCTGTCCACGTCCGCCTTCTTGGGGAAGGCGAACTTCGCGGGCTCCTTGTATGCGCCCTTGCAGAGCCGGATACGCGGGCCTAAATCAAGCAGGTTTTTTATGTCTGCCTCACTGCGCCTGAGATACGCCTGGATGACGATGCCGGTGCCGTCAAACCCCTCATTGAGCAAAGAGGTATAGATATTCAAGGTCCGGTCCGTGTAGGGCGTGTCTTCCATATCAATGGTGAGTTTCTTGTTATAGCCCTTGGTCTTGTCCATAATCCGGCGCATATTATCCAGGCAGAACTTGTCGCTGATATCCAGTCCCATCTGGGTGAGTTTCAGGGAGACGGTGATGTCATCGCCCGGCTCTGATTTGATTTTCTCCAGGATATGAAGGTATTCATCGGCCGCCTCGCAGGCCGATTTCTCGTCGCAGACGCTCTCGCCCAGATGGTCAAGGGTAACCTTTATGCCGTGCTTATTAAGGTCCTTAGCCGCGCAGACGGATTCGTCCATGGTCTCGCCCGAGACGAACCGGCGCGAGATGATTTTGCAGGGGCCGGAAGTGGAAAGCAGTTTCTGCAACAGGGTTTGCCTGGACAGGAAGAGGAAGCAATCCTTCATCGGATTCATAGCAAGCACTCCATCCTACGCTAAAGCTTCGGAGTGGTTTATTAGAGCGTCTAACAAAATGAGATTGCCACGCCCTATCGGGCTCGCAATGACAACGCCCGGAACCTGTCATTGCGAGGACCCCGAACTTGCTTCGGGGGACGAAGCAATCTCATTATAGGCGCGATAATAGTCATTTTGTTAGACGCTCTTAGACCACCCCTCATTGTTTCAAATATATGCTCTAAAGAACAGGTGTTCCGAAGTCCTACTTGGACGAAGGACACCAATCTAATCAGCCACAGATGGTTCGGCAACCTCACCACAAGTTTACACAGATTATTTCTTAACATAGCGGAAATATTTTGTATAGTAAAATCAGCAGGAAAAGAAGAAGGCGAACCACGGCATAGTTATTAATTATTCGTAATTCGCAGATTCGTAATTAGTAGTGTTTATGAAGAATCCCGATTATTGCACTAATTGCTCTTCGGAATACGAGCGGACACTGAAGCAGGTGGCGCTATTTTCCGGCTTGAATCCAATGGATTTGGAACGGGTCAGCCGGATGGTCATCAAGCGCAAATTCCGCAAGGGACAGGTGATTATCTCCGAAGGCCAGGAACTGGAGGGTTTTTATATCGTCATCTCCGGCCAAATCAAGGTCTATAAACTCTCCTCCGAAGGCAAGGAGCAGATTCTGCACTGGGTCGCGCCGGGCGGGACATTTGCCGAGGTGGCCGCATTCACCAGGGGTGTTGCGCCGGCCAATGCCGCAGCCATAACCGACAGCGAGGTGTTCTTCCTATTCAAGAACGACCTGATAAAACTCATTCGCGACAACCCGCAGATTTCACTCAATATGCTGGCCTCAATGTCCCAATATCTGCGCCGTATGGTGGCTGTTATAGAGGACCTTTCCCTTAAGGACGTGCCGGCCCGGCTGGCCAGGTATCTTCTTGACATGGTAATGGAAGCCGGGAAAGAGAACGATGCGGTTATAGAGATAAAACTGCCTATTATTAAAAAGGAACTGGCCTCGCGGCTGGGAACTATCAGCGCTACGTTCTCGCGCACGTTGAATAAATTCAAATCCAGGAAGGTAATCAAGGTTGCGGGAAACAAAATCACCATTCTCAACAAGACGCGGCTTGAGGAAATCGCATCCGGGATGAAGATATAATAGAAATGACAAACCCTCTGCGCCGAATGGCGGACTTCTTCGCCATCAATAAGACCACGGCTATTGTGCTTCTGACCATTATTCTTTTCGGGTTCGGCGAGGAACTATGGTCCAGGTTCATCCCGGCCTACCTCACTGACAAAGGCCAGCCGATTCTCATTGTTGGCATCTATGCTATGGCCTTCAATCTCTTTGAGGGTATTTGCTACACAGGCGGCGGCCTGGTTACGCACAAGTTGGGCGACCGCGGTTCGCTAATCCTCTTCAGTATCCTGACCCTGGCCGGTTATCTGCTGTTTGTCACGCTGGGTTCAATCCCGGCCATTGTCATAATATCGGTCCTGCTCATCCGGGGCTGGGAGTCGCTCTCTCAACCCGTAACCCTGACCTCGGTCGGCTCTACCACCAGGACCGAGAAACAGGGTCTGGCCTTTGCCCTGCAGTCCATCCAGAAGCGGCTTCCGGTGATTACCGGGATAGTGGTAGGCGGTTTAGTTCTTTCAAGATATGGGATTATTTCCGGTACGATGAAGTTGGTCTGGGTTTCTTTCGGCTTAGGTATAATTGCCTTACTGGTCCAGTGGAAGATAATGCCCAAGACAGCCAATAACTCCAATGGTTCCGTGCCCTATCGGCAAATCTGGCAGATGATACCGCAGACGCTAAAACACCTGTTATTAGCCGAGATTTTCACCCGCTGGTGCCTCTGGATGGTAAAGGAATTTATTGTTATTTACTGCCTGTTTAATATGGATATTGAACCGTGGCTTTTCAGCGTATTAACGGTTGTTGAAATCACCGCTTCAATACTGACTTATATTCCCATCGGCAAGGCG
The DNA here is from genome assembly GCA_040753835.1 of Planctomycetota bacterium. GTDB lineage: Bacteria > Planctomycetota > MHYJ01 > JACQXL01 > JACQXL01 > JACRIK01. The sequence continues at coordinate 25,479 of JBFMDM010000003.1, read as the reverse complement.
ACCGAGAAAGGAAACTTGAAACCCTATATCGGTTTGTCCTTCATATTCTTTGCCATCTTTCCTTTGGGGTTCCTGCTGGCCGGTTTTACTAATAGTATGGTTGTTCTGGTCGGTGCGTTTGTTCTTTACGGTCTGCGCGAGATAGGCGAGCCGGCCCGCAAACGTATGATTACCAACCTGATGCCCGAGACCGTTCGGGCCAAAGCCATCGGGTTCTATTGGGGCCTGCGCAGTTTCGCCTTCTGCAGTTCTTCTATAGCCGGAGCGTTAATCTGGATGAAATGGGGCCCTGAAGTTCTCTTCGTGGTCGCCTCAGTAGTCGGCCTTATCGGCGCGGCGATATTTTATCGTATGGAATTTCAATAATGAAATTCCACCCCGCTCTAATTGAATAGGGCGGGGGACTGCGTTAGGCGATTACTGCAATACGACCCAGCACATAAATTATGTGCTGGATAAGTTGCCGAGTCCCCCGATGGACATCGGGGGACGAGGCCTAACTGGTATCCTGGTAAGCGCCCGAAATACTATTGAGAGTAACATTATTAATGTCCTATATTCTCGCACAATAATACCTTGTAGTTGCCTGATTTATCAGGCATTTCGCCCAATAAATTGGGCAACTACATAGGACATTAACATCGTGAGTATCAATAATAGTATCCCGCAAGCCAATTAACCAATTCTTTAACACGAATCATACGAACACGCAGTGACCGCGAAGCGAATAAGAGCGAATGTCACGAATAGAATCTAATTCGCATGATTCGTCCGGATTCGGTATTATTCGTGTTCTCGCAGGGCGTAATAATAAATTTTTAGTGCGGTTTGACATAAGTCAAGATGAAATTCCATATCTGTGTTATAATATAAGCGGAGGTGAGAATATGGCACGATGTCCCGGACAGGATTTACAGTTTTGGAAGCCGGAGGATATCTACGACGTGGACTGTCCCAATTGCAAGGCCAAGGTGGAGTTCTGGAAGGACGATGTCTATCGCCGTTGCAAGAAGTGCGGGCACCGGTTCCGGAATCCCAAACTGGATATGGGCTGCGCCCAGTGGTGCCAGTATGCCAAGTACTGCATCGGCCGGGACATGAAGGAGATAGAAAAGACCGCGCCCTGCGCCACGGAACAGGGCGATACCACAAAACAAACCCTGAATAGAGGGGTTTCCAAAGAGCCGGAAGAGAAGGATAAGAAGTAGTAATAACTTGCCCGCCTATGGCGGGTCTAATGGCGCTTTTGGTGCCATAAGAAATGGAGGTACGATTATGGCAGAACTGAATACAATAGAACAACTGGATTTAAGGAAGATGCATCCGTTTGAACGGCACGACAAGATATTTGAGGTCTGGAACAATCTCAAGGCCGGCCAGACCCTGGAGATTATCAATGACCACGACCCCAAGCCGCTCAGGTACCAGTTCCAGGCGGAATATCCCAATATTTTTGAGTGGAAGTATAAACAGCAAGGGCCTAAAGATTGGGTGGTTCAGATTAAGAAAGTCGGTGGCTCAGACAATACCGACCAGAAAAGCCGGATAAAAGAGGTATTCCGTAAACTTCATTCCGGCGGTGATATTTCGGCGCTTAAGGATGAAGCCAAGCAAGCCCTGAGGGGAATCGGGCCAACAGAACTGGCTACCTTGGAGCAGGAGATTATCAAGGAAGGAATGCCCCGCGACGAAATAATGAAACTGTGTGATGTGCATTTAGAAATAATGGCGGAAAATCTCAAGACCGACCAGGTTACGCCCGAGCCGGGCCATCCGATTCATACGATGCTGGAAGAGCATAAAATGATTATGGAATACCTCAATAAACTGCAGGAACTGATTAAGCGATTCAGGGAATCAAAGTCGTTTGACAACATGCAGCATTACCTGACCATGCTGGCCGGAGTTGCCCACCACCTAGTGGAGGCGGAAAAGCACCACCAGCGCGAGGAGGAGGTGATTTTCCCGGCCCTGGAGCGGTACGGGATAACCGAGCCGCCGGAGATTATGCGCCTGGAGCATGTGGAACTCCGCAAGCGCAAGAAGTCGTTACACGAATTAGCCCAAAACCCGCCTGATAATTATGCGGAATTTCTCAAGCGTCTTGAAGATGCAGGTGAATACCTCGTGCGTGAACTTGCCAAGCACATTTTCAAGGAAGACAACATCCTTTATCAGGCGGCCCTTAAAACCATCAAACCCGAGGAATGGACGGAAATAAAGAAGAAGTGCGACGAAATCGGGTATTGCTGCTTTACGCCGTCCCGATGAACATCGGGGTGGGGTGAACCCAGCATTCATTAAAAGGAGAAAAGGAAAGATGGATGAATATCTGAACAAAGGAATAAAAGAACTGATTGTGGAATTCCCGAAAACCGGCGATGTTCTACAGAGATATAACATTGGCTGTGTTACCTGTTCGGTCGGGACCTGCCTGCTGAAGGATATCGTGGGAATACACAACCTGTCGCCGGATGATGAAGAATCGTTAATGGATGAACTTTCAGAGGTCTTTTATCCGGGCCGGGAGCCCGCGCCCAAGAAAGCGCATAGGAAAACCGAGTTTAAGCGGCGCGAGATAAAATACTCTCCGCCCATTAATAAACTGGTCGACGAGCATACCCTGATAAAGAATTTTCTTGCCCTGATACCGGACATAATAAGGACCGTTGATATAAATATGGAAGATGGACGGCAACTTATTAAGGATGGCGTGGATTTTATCCGCTCGTATGCGGACAGGTACCACCACGCTAAGGAAGAGGATATCCTATTCAAGTATTTTGACGCCAATTTGGATATAATAAAGGTTATGAACGAAGACCACCAGAAAGGCCGCGGTTATGTCAAAGGCATATTGCAGGGAATCACGGTTAAGGATAAGAGAGTGATTGCAGAATATCTGAATGGCTACCGGGAACTGCTTACCGAGCACATTAAAAAGGAGGATGAAATACTGTATCCCTGGATGGACCAGAACCTTTCCACCAGCCAGATTGGCGAGATGTTCGGCAGGTTTAACGAGACAGACGGGAAATTCGCAGACACCGAAACGAAATATCGTAATTTTATAAAGGAATTAAGCAATAAGATACAATCCCCCGTTCAGATACCAATATAAAATATAGGATGGAAAGGAGAATTGAATATGGCAGGATTTGAAGGGTGTCCGGGTTCAAAGATGCAGGATCTCCGCAGTAAGGAAAAAGAAAAGGGTGGCGTAGCAACGGCAATGCCGTCCCAACTGGCGCAGTGGCCGATACAGTTGCACCTTATTTCGCCGTCTGCGCCTTATTACCAGGGCGCGGACGTACTCCTGACCGCCGATTGCGTGGCTTACGCATTCGGCAACTTCCACAACGATTATTTAAAGGGCAAGTCCATTGCAATCGCCTGCCCCAAACTTGACGAGGAACAGGACGTTTATGAGGAGAAGATAAAGTCCTGGATTGAGGATGCCAGGATAAATACGCTGACGGTCCTGATTATGCAGGTGCCCTGTTGCATGGGCCTGGTGGAATTAGCCAAGCGCGCCGCGGCCTCCAGCAAGCGAAAGGTTCCGGTTAAATACGTCGTGGTAAGCATTCAGGGCGAGATACTCAAGGAGGAATGGCTTTCAACATAGCGAAAAGCAGGATGAATATGGATGAAGAAAGATTAAGAGCCCGGGTGGAAGAGATTTTCTCAGCCACTGTTCCCCGTTATTATAAGCACACCGTATTGGTGGTGGATAATATGAAGGGGTTAATGCGGCCTGTAAGGGATGCAAGGGAAAGGGATATTCTTCTGGCATCGGCGTATCTGCACGATATCGGGTATTCGGCTCCGTACGGCGGTGATTATGCGGGCAATATCAAGGACCAGGCAGTCAAGGTAAAATACCACTCTGAAAAAGGCGCTGAAATAGCCCGGGACGTGCTTAAAGGGTTGGAGGTAAATGAAGAGGTAATCCAAAAAGTGGCTTATCTGGTCTCTGTTCACCATCGGGAAGATATTGAGGATAGACACCTCAAGGTTCTTCTGGAAGCAGATAAGGCGCCGGTTTAGAAGGAGACGAGTTATGAGAGAAAAAGTGGAGCAGGCGCTTGCCGCAATCAGGCCGTCCTTACAGATGGACGGCGGCGATGTGGAACTGGTAGACGTAACCAACGGCGTGGTAAAGGTGCGGCTTACAGGCGCCTGCGGCGGCTGTCCGATGTCCCAGATGACCTTAAAAGAAGGCATTGAACGCCGCCTCAAGCAGGATGTTCCGGAAGTGGTAGCGGTGGAGTCGGTATAAATCAATGGAAAAGAGCGATACGTTCAATATCCAGCCGTACAGGCGGGCGATACAGATTGGCTTTGCCGGCGTATGCGTCCTGATTGGCATCCAATTCAACGTCTTTGTCCGGCATCTTGAGCAAGGCGTGATTCCGGCCGTGTCAAGGCCGCCGGGCGTGGAGGCCTTTCTGCCTATCAGCGCGTTAATCAGCTTGAAATACTGGTTGCTGACCGGGGTATTTAACAAGGTTCATCCTTCAGGGCTGGTTTTGCTCCTGATTATTATTACCACCGGCTTGTTCCTCAAAAGGGGCTTTTGCAGCTGGGTCTGTCCGGTCGGGTTGCTTTCGGAATACCTCGCTAAAGTCCACGGCCTAGTTTTCAGGAAGCCACTGTCATTGCCCCGCTGGCTGGATTACTCCTTAAGGGGCGTTAAATATTTTATCCTCCTGTTTTTCCTTTGGAGCATAATGGTTCAGATGAACGTGGGATACCTGGAAAGGTTCATCTATGGCGCCTATAATAAAGTGGCTGATATCAAGATGCTCAAATTCTTCACCCAGATATCCGCCACGGCGGTCTTAGTCATTGCTGGCCTGGCGATATTATCTGTTCTGATGCGCAGTTTTTGGTGCCGTTATTTATGCCCCTATGGCGCCTTGCTGGGTGCGTTGAGCTGGCTGAGCCCCCTGAAGATCCGCCGTAACAAGGATACCTGTATTGACTGCAGGAAATGCACCGGGGTCTGCCCGGCCCAGGTCCAGGTGCATAAGGAAACGGCTGTTTTGTCTGACGAGTGTAATGCCTGCCTGCAGTGCGTCAACGCCTGCCCGGTAAAGGACACGTTGCACCTGTCAGGCGGCAGAAATAGAAAAGCGCTGTCCGGCCCGGCCTATGCGGCTGTTATAGTCCTGCTGTTCCTGGCCGGAACCACCCTGGCACGGCTGGCCGGGGTCTGGCAGAACAATATTTCCGTGGATGAATATCGCGAACTGGTTCAGGATGCCGCCAAAACCGGCCATCCTTATTATGTTGAATGAAAGGAACAGGGTATATGGAAAAAGCAAAGGCTACCAGGAAAACATTGCGTCAAATCATCAGGATAGACGAGGACAAATGCACGGGCTGCGGCGAGTGTATTCCCAACTGTCCTGAAGGCGCCCTACAGATAATAGACGGCAAGGCGCGGCTGATAAGCGATCTGTTCTGCGACGGCCTGGGCGCCTGCATCGGACACTGCCCTGAAGGCGCCATCTCCACCGAGGAGCGGAAAGCCGAACCCTACGACGAGAGGAAAGTGATGGTCAATATCGTCAAGCAGGGCGCCAATACTATCAAGGCGCACCTTAAACACCTTGAAGAGCATAAGCAGGATGAATACCTCCAACAGGCGATTGATTTCCTGAAGGAGAAGCATATAGCAGTGCCTGTAGAGAATGAAGAGAAATCGCACCCTCTACCCTGCGGCTGTCCTGGCTCGTCCGTGCGTTCATTCGCGCCCAAGCCGGAGGCCGCCCCGAAATCCGCGCCGTCCGCCCGGGTTGAGTCGCAACTGGCCCAGTGGCCGGTGCAACTGATGCTGGTGCCGCCCGGAGCTCCGTTTCTCCAGAATAGTGACCTGGTCATCGCCGCGGACTGCGTTTCCTATGCCTGCGCTAATTTCCACCAGGATTTCTTGAAGGGCAAGTCATTGTTGATTGCCTGCCCCAAACTGGATGACACGAAAATTTACCTTGACAAATTAACAGATATGTTTAGAATAGCCAATATCAAATCAGTGACCGTGGTGCATATGGAGGTGCCCTGTTGCTTCGGACTGGTGCATCTGGTCAAGAAGGCAGTGGCTGAATCCGGACAGGACATCCCATTCAAAGAAGTCAACATCGGCGTTCAAGGAGAGATTAAGACCACGAAGTGACCCTGCCTGCGCCTGCCTGTCGGCAGACAGGGTAGGCAGGCGCGTTAGCGAATTAACCGAAACAGCGACCAGGGATAATTTTATACTGGGCTGTTGATTTATCAGGAAATATACAGCCCAGTATAGTCGGCTGTATAATATTATTGTTAAATCAACCGCTGACTATATTGTAAACGGTGAATGCTTTCACTGTGAAAGGAGGGGTATGGCTGAGAACACGGGTCCTGAAATAATGGACCTAAAAAACCTGGTGGAATATCAGAACGGCTCTATCGTGAGCAAGACCGTGATTAACAAGAAAACCGGCACGGTGACGCTCTTTGCTTTTGACCATGGTCAGGGCCTGAGCGAGCACGTGGCGCCTTTTGACGCTATGGTCTATGTTGCGGACGGCGAGGCGGATATCTATATTTCAGGCAAGCCATTCCACCTCACGGCCGGAGAAACAATAATTATGCCGGCCGGCGAGCCGCATGCCTTAAAGGCGGTCAAGAGGTTCAAGATGCTCTTGATAATGATAAAATCGTAAGCGGTTATTTCCTCGGGATTTTGGACAGGTCGGCAATGCCCTCGGAATATAACCGGTTGATGTGTCGGTTTAATAAGAGCCGGTTGGTCTTGATGTCTTCTTCCTTCACATTGACAAAGACCTTCTCAAAGAAGATATGAGCCGGCTTGGCAAATGCCTGATGATACAGCCGCGAGGCCTCTTCATACTTCTCCTCGCCTATCAATCTTTGTATGGCATCTTTGTTGTCCTTGTAGACGTTCCAGAGTTCTATCTCCTCTTTTTTCTTGAGCAGTGCTTCATTAACCCTGCCTTCCACCTGGGCGCTTTTGGTGATGTTATAGGTCCGCTCCACCACCTCCACCAGTTCGTTCCAGAGCTGAGGTTCTTTTGTATAAATTGTTAATAAGTCATTAAGTTTCTTTCTGTGATATAAATGGTCAGTTCCGCTTGCCAATACGGCATTTACGATATCGGGCGGATACCCCTCTTCAAGCAAGGCGACTTTAAATCGTTCAATAATGAACCATGCAACTTCATCTGGCATCCTTTCCACCGAGGATGACGGCGATACTAATAAACGAAATGATTCTTTAATGGTATTGCGCAGATGTATTATATTAAGCCCTCTGGCACAAATAATATCAACAATAGCCCGCGCCTGACGCCTTAAACCATATGGGTCCGAAGAACCAGTGGGTAATAAAGTCAATAGAAAACAACTTGATATATTGTCGAACTTTTCTGCCAGTGAAAGACATGTTCCTGCTGAACTTTCAGGCAATGAATCTCCGGTAAACCTGGGTTGATAATGTTCTTTTATCGCTAACGCAACCTCATGTTCTTTATCCTTTAGGTATTCATAGCCCATAATGCCCTGCAGGTCAGGGAATTCGCCGACCATGCCGGTCAGTAAATCCGCCTTGCACAATTCTGCGGCCCGCTTGATGGTTCCTTTCTTCTTGTCATCGCACCAACCATTAGCAATAAATAAAGATAAATCTCTAACTCGTTTTACCTTATCGTCCATAGGCCACTTGCCTAAGAAAGTAAGGGAATTTAAGTTGTTGGCATATTCCTCCAGCGGTATTTTTCTATCCTGTTCCCAGAAGAAGAGGGCGTCCGAGAGCCGGGCTTTTAGGACCCGCTCGTTGCCTTCCTTGATTTCCTTATTGGCCGTGATATTTGAGACGGTGATAAAGCGGTTGAGCAATTTGCCTTCCTTGTCCTTAAGCGGGAAGTAGCGCTGGTGCGACTTCATAGCCGACTCAATCACCGCCGCCGGCAGTTTTAGGTAGGATTCGTCAAACTCACACTCTATGGCCACCGGATACTCCACGAGATTGGTCACCTCGTCCAAGAGTTCCGGCTCGTCGCAGACCGCGTTGTATTTAGCCAGCGCCTTCTGGATTTCCTTTTCTATGAAAGTCCGGCGCTCGGCCGGGTCAACAATAATCTTTGCCTGCTTCAGTGCGGATTGGTATCGGTTGAAATCAGCCGACTTGATAACCACTGCCTTGGCTGACAGGAACGGGTGGCCGAAGGTCTTGTTGCCTGAGGCAACTCCTGGTATTGCAACCTTCAGCGCCTTGGCGCCAAGTATGGACAGGATATATCTCAAAGGCCTGGCAAAGGTGAGGGGACGTTCCTCCCCGCCCGACCTATCGGTCGTTCGGGTAAGCCACCACATTGATTTGGGAAAGGGTAATGACTTGACCAGTCCTGGTACTGCCTCGGCCAGGATTTTCTCGGTCTTTTCACCTTTTACCAGCACCGAAGCATAGCAGACCTTTCCTTTAGGCGTATCCTTGGTTTTGACATCCGACTCCTTGAGCGAGTTCTTCTTGAGGAATCCGTAATAAGCCGGGGTCGGCTTGTTATCCTTATCAAAGGCGACCGAACAGGGCGGGCCGGACAGTTCTTTATTGATATCCGCCTGTTTATCCGGCAGTCCGGTAATGGAAAAAACCATCCGCCGTGGCGTGGAGGCAGTTTTTATTTCCCGATAGGCAAGGTGATGCTCCTCCAGAAATTCCTTGAGGAAGGCCACGCCCTGCGCTATGGCCGGCTGGATATACCCGGCCGGGATTTCCTCGGTGCCCAGTTCCAGGAGAAAGTCGCTCATAGCCATAATTAATAGTTAATAATCACGGGTAAGCAAGAAATTCCTTTATTAAATTCGTGTGATTCGGTAATATTCGCTGGATTCGTGATAACAAAATAAAGTAAAAATAATATTGACAATGATATGTTATGTTATAAAATAACCGGTCAATGCACATTAAGAAGCAACCTATAGGAGAATAAATAATGCCAGAACTCAAGAGGGTATCAATTATTGGAAGCGGTTCCTGCGTGCCGGACAAGGTGCTGGACAACGCGTATTTTGAGAAAATAGTGGACACCTCGGACGAATGGATTACGACCAGAACCGGCATCAAGGAGCGCCGGGTGACGGAGAACGGCGTGGCCACATCTGATTTGGCGAGCAAGGCGGCCGAGCAGGCCTTGGAATCGGCCAAAATCAAGGCGGACCAACTGGATTTGATAGTGCTCGGCACCGTAACGCCGGATAATCTCTTTCCCTCAACCGCTTGCCACGTCCAGCGCAACATCGGCGCTTCCAATGCCGCGGCCTTTGACATCTCCGCGGCCTGCAGCGGATTTCTTTACAGTTTAGGAGTCGGTTACCGGCTGGTTTCAACCGGCAATTATAAGAATGCCCTGGTCATCGGGGCCGAGTGTCTTACCAAAATTACGGATTACACGGACCGGGCTTCCTGCGTTCTGTTCGGGGACGGGGCCGGAGCGGTTATCTTACAGCCCAATCACCACGGCCACGAAGTGCTTTACAGTTACCTGGGCGCGGACGGAACCGGCGCGGAGATGATGATACAATACGCGGGCGGAAGCCGGATGCCCGCCTCGCATGAAACCGTTGACAAAAAACTGCACGTTATTAAACTGCGCGGCCGCGAGGTTTATAAATTCGCGGTAATGAAGATGGCCGACCTGGTGGCTGATGCGGCCAAGCAATGCCATATCAAGGTGGAAGACGTCGCCCTGATTGTCCCGCACCAGGTCAACCAGCGCATCCTTGAAGCCGCAGCCGAGCGGCTTAACATCTCAATGGACAAAATCTTCGTCAACATCCACAAATACGGCAACACCTCGGCCGCCTCGGCGGCCATTGCCCTGGACGAGGCCCGGCAGTCGGGCCGGCTGAAAAAAGGCGATTATGTGGTCCTGGTTGCCTTTGGCGGCGGATTGACATGGGGCGTCACGGTGGTGAAGTGGTAGTTCCGACAGGGTAGTTGATAAGGTAAATTCCCTTATAGTCGGCTGTTGATTTAACAATAATATTATACAGCCGACTATACTGGGTTGTATATTCCCTGATAAATCACCAGCCCAGTATAAACTTATCAGTTTACCTGCCCGCTGAAGCATCGGCGCAGGCGGGTTTACCTATTAACTCGTTTATTTAGTCGCCTTGGCCTTTGGCTTTGCCGCCTTCTTGGGCTTTTCTGACTTGGGCATTTTGCCGAGGTTCTTCAGGATGGCCGACAAGGCATCACTCACCTGCGCGCCCTGCTTGACCCAGTAGTTTAAACGTTCGTCCTTGATGGTGATTTTCTTGTCCGGTCCGGCCTTGGGCTCGTAATTACCCAGATTTTCTATATAGGCGCCGTCAATCTTCTTGCGTTTGTCGGTTACCACGATACGGAAATGGGGTTCATTCTTGCGGCCCTGGCGTACCATTCTGATTCTTACTGACATTTTAATCCTTTCTTACTCGCTGTTAGAACAAAGTGAGTTACAGCGAGTTATCCCGAGCGAAATCGAGGGATTACATTTATATATCACTCCACCAACAATAATAACTTGTTGGCCTCGTCCATTTTAGCAATTCCGCCGTTTATCTCAAGGAAAAGGTCGTCAATTCTTAACTTTCCCTTTTTGAGGGTGCTGATGATGGGCGCATGGAACGGCAGGACCTCAAACTCGCCGTATTCGCCCGGCAGGAATACCGATTCTGCCATTCCCTCAAAGATTATCTCCTTCCGGTTTTGCAGTGTTACCTGTAACATCGGGCTTATTGATAACAAACACTTTATTAGTTGTCAAATTGTTTGATTAGATTTATATATAAAGAAGTAGGCAGTAAACCACCGTGGAACCGACTACTGACTACCGACTACTGATTACTGGCTATTTATGAATAAGATAACCATATTCTGCGACAAGGTTATAGAGGCGTGCTGGCTGGCCGCGCTGGTGATTGCGCCGCTGTTTATGAACTTCCACTCCTCGGTTTCCTTTGAGCCGGACAAGAGCACGGTCGTGCGCTCCATTGCCCTGGTGATGCTGGCCGCTTTCTTGGTAAAGAGGGTCTCGCTATCAGCCGCCCCCGAAGGGGGCGAGCCTCGCCCCGCCAATGCGGGGCGGGGAGTAAAATCACTGCTCAAGCAACCCCTGTTTGCCATCACGTTGCTGTTGGGCCTGAGTTACCTCGTCTCCACGTTTCTATCAGTCCTGCCGCCCAGCAGTTGGTGGGGCAATTATGCCCGGGGCCAGGGCGCCTATTCGCTGATGGGCTACTTCGTCATCTTCGCCATAACCGCGCTGACTTTAAGAGAGCGGAATCAGACCCGCCCGACCGTGCGGTCGTACGGGCGGGTAGAGCGAATTCTGGTAACCATTATTCTTACCTCCATTCCGGTGATACTCTATGGCTTTGCCCAGAAACTCAAGTTAGAAGTGTTTAACTGGGACTTTTCAGACCGTATTGCATCCACTATGGGCAATCCGATTTTCCTGGGCTCGTATCTGATAATGGTCATCCCGCTCACAATTTACCTGATAATCCGTTCGGTAAAAGAATCCGGTCTTGCTGCTCCCAAAGCCATTTTTTATATTATTATATTACTGGCCCAGGTTCTGTGCCTGGTCCTGACCGAGAGCCGCGGCCCGCTTCTCGGGCTTATTACCGCGATGTTCTTCTTCGTGGTCCTGTCCGGACTGGTCTTTGGCAGGCGCTACCTGTCGTTAGGCAGTTACATAGCGGCGGCGCTGGTGCTGGGATTCTTCCTGCTGTTGGCCTTGCCTAATACGCCGTTCCAGGGCCTGAAGACGAGTATGGGGCGTCTGGGTCAGATGCTGGAAGCGCGTGAAGGCGCGGCTCAGGTCCGGCTTCTGATTTGGGAAGGCGTGGTCAAGATGGTCCAATCCGATTCCTACCGGGCAGTGGTCGGCTACGGTCCTGAGGCGATGTTCGTGCCTTATCACAAATACTGCCCGGCTGAACTGATTACCAGCGAGAACAAGATTACCTTTCCGGACCGCTCGCACAACGAGTTCTTTGACACGGTTATCACCAACGGGCTAATCGGCGCTCTGCTGTATCTGGCGCTGTTCGGCGCGATTGTCTTCTACGGATTCAATGCCCTGGGGCTGGTCCGGAGCAAGGCCGTTCTTATCGGATTGTTATTGCTCTTTGGCCTGGCCGGACTGCTTATTCCCATAGCCCTGGGCAAGACCATCTTCATCGCGGTCGGCGTGCCGATAGGAATGGTGACAGGCGCGGGGTTGTATCTGTTGCTGTGCGCTGTGTGTCCTGCGTTATGCGTTATCCTGCCGGAACGGGACGACGCTCCACGCTCTACGCTTCACGATTCTTCCACGCTCCTCCTCATCGCCCTCCTCTCCGCCTTTATCGGCCATTTTGTGGAGGTGCAGTTTGGAATTGACCTGACTGCCTCGCGCACCTATTTCTATATCTATCTGTCTATATTCATAGCGATATTTACCCAGCACATAGCTCCGCAAGTAAAGGGTTTCTTTGCGGTAAATAAAGAAAATGCAGTTTCTAAACAGCCATCTCAACCATTTTCTACTATGTGCTGGGCGCTAATAGTTATTCTCATCCTCAGCACGATGGCCTTTGACTTCATCTACACCCAGGTTTCTGCGGACAATATGGAAAAGGTGATGCGCGCAATGATGATGGTGGCGCTTGCCTGGCTATCTTCGGCAGTTCTGTTCTATTTGCTGGCTAAAAAGTTCATACTGGCATCGGCGCTTTCAGCCGGTATTACGGGAATATTCTTTATTATCCTGACCTCGTTCCTGCCGCCATTATATATTCCGACCATACCCATCACGATTTTCTTTGTCTGGCTCTTTATCAACGTTCTCGTCCTGGCCTGGGCTTTGACTCGAGAATCCCCGCCCCAAAGGGGCGAGGCTCGCCCAACGAAGTTGGGCGGCGAAATCCCTAATCCTGCAACGCCTTTTCAGGTCTTTTCTTCAATCCTGATAACGGTCGCTGTTGTATTCCTCATCATCCTGACCGACCTGAATCCCATCAAGGGCGACATCATATACAAAATAGGCACAGGCCAGGAAAAGGAAAAGCAGTGGGAGATAGCGTTGAGATATTACGAGCAGGCCACCGCGCTCTCGCCGGACAAGGGAAATTACTACGGCGCCTCGGCCCGGATGTGCCTGGAAAAATACTATGCGGAGAAAGACCCGCAGAAGAAAAGGGGCTGGTATGACAAATGCCTGGATTACCTGGTCAAGTCCATAGAATACGACTCAATGAACCCGACCCGTCAGGCCAATATGGGCCGGTTCTACCGGGTCCAGGGCCGTGAAGCAAAAGACCCTGACAAACGGACGGCCAATTTCACTCTGGCCATAAAGTATTACGAGAACGCCTGTAACCTCTCGTCCCAGCATCCGGCGCTCAGGAACGAATTAGGCGAGGTCTATCACGAGATGGGCAGGTATGATGAGGCCATCAAGCAATACGAAAAGTCCCTGGCCATCTCGCCTGACTTCTCAGAGACCCATTCGCACATCGGCGACGCCTATCTGGAGAAATCCACCAAACCCAACGGCACAGGCGCAGACAAGGACAATGCGGCCAGGAATTATTATGAGGCGGTGAAGATACAGGCCCGGGTGATGCCGGACTTAAGGGAGCAGAACCAGGAGATAATGTTTGAGCGAGCCAATGTCACGGTAATAAAGCACTATCCGCAGGACTACCGGGCGTATTATAACCTGGGGCGCTACTATGCGGGCAAGGGCAGGCGCAGAGAGGCAGTGGAGTTGCTGGAAAAGGCCCTGCCATTGGCGGACGAAAAGACCCAGGCGGTTATCAGTGAGATGTTGGAGAAACTGAAAACGGAGAAGTAAACCACAGATTCCACAGATTCCACAGATTACACGGATGAAGATTACCTTATAAGAAGGGTACAGAAATGAGCGGAATAATAATAATTGCTTTGCTACTAACCTGCGCCGTTTGCCTTCTATTGGTTGCCATTCCCGCTGTAATTATGTTCGTTAAAATAAAGAAACTGTCTAATTGGATTAGAATTCCTATTATTATTACGGCTTGTATTATAAGTATATGTTCTTTTCCATTTATTCTGTTCGGCCTTACATCTTGGTTAGGCCAGATGACCACTTCTTATGCATTTAACGTGACGGTGCAGGAGGCAAATAAAAAATGCTATCCCGACATGCCTCTGGAGGCCATTGATGTTAATTATTTTACTTCAGCCGGAGGTTTGAACCTTTTATATGATTGTCAGGTAACAGAACAAGTTTTTCTATCATGGATGGAAAAGCGTGGCTGGAAACCGGTTAGATTTATAACAAAAGAAAATAACAAAACCGTATGGGCTGATGAAAAACTCCCGTTCCCTAAATTTCGCGGACTGGGGATTTCATCTGTGGATAACGGTCCTCGTTACACCTGGCCGCCTTTTAGTGTAAAAGTGTATTCAACTAAATTATATGCCCAATATTGGCAGAATAATTATTCCGGGACGAAGTATGAAATTACCATAAAAAACGGTTATTATTTTGATGATTACGACACCGAAGCGTTTGATGATTCTGGTTTTACCGTGGTTTATGATATAGATGCCGGTCGTCTATATCTGTGCTCTACAAGATTTTAACAAGTTAATCTGTGTCCATCTGTGAACTCCGCAGAGACCGCAATAGCGAAATCTGTAGTTAAAAGGTATTTTATGAAGAAAGATTCTGATAATAATCCGAGCCACGACAAGGTGAGCGGCGAGGTCGTGCAGATACCGCTGGAGAAAATTGTGCCCAACCGCTTCCAGCCCCGTAAGACCATAGAGAAAGAGTCACTCCAGGAATTGATTGACTCCATCAGTACGCACGGGGTGTTACAGCCCATCGTTGTAAGACGTGACCCTAAACGGCCGGATATTTATGAAATTATGATGGGTGAGCGCAGGTTCAGGTCCTGTGAGGCGCTCAAACTGCCGACCATTCCGGCTATTATCACCGAGGCAAACGACCAGCGGATGATGGAATGCGCCCTGGTGGAAAACACCCACCGCAAGGACCTCAATCCCATAGAACGGGCCGAAGCATACCGGCAATTAGTCAAGATGTGCCGCTTGAGCCAGGAAGAGGTTGCTAAAAGGGTTGGAACAGACCGGGCCACTATCAGCAATTTCATCCGTCTTCTTGGGCTTCCCCAGGAAATCCAGGAAGACATCAAGAAACAGAAATTCTCGGTCAGCCATGCGATGGCTATTTTGGCCGTGCCGGATTCCACCCGGCGACTGATGCTCTGGAAAAGGGCAAGAAACGAAGACCTTTCGGTCCGGGTCCTGCGGGTATTAGTTGACGCCTATATGCATCCGAGAGGCATCAGCACCGGAGTCGGCAGGTTCGTCCAGCAATTTAAGGATTGTAATGCCACCAACGATAAAAATATCCGGGAATTGGAACAGCGGCTCAGGCAAAAGTTTGGCGCCGAGGTGCGGGTCAATCTCTTTAAGTTACAGGATAAACTCAGGTCAGGCGGGATTTACATAAGTTTTTACAGCGACGAGCAATACCAGAATGTCCTCAAAATGTTGGACGTCCAACATCAACCCTAACTGCCAAGAAGGGCGAAAAATCAACTGAGGGCGTATATACAGGGAGGTGTGGGGGACTACCCCCCTCTCTTGCCCACACCTCCCATACCCTTGTATCACACCACCGCTGGGCTTGTATCACAGACCCGCTGGGTTTGTATCACAGACCCGATGGGCTTATATCACAGGCCCACTGGGCTTGTATCACAGGACCGCTGGGCTTGTATCACAGACCCGTTGGGCTTGTATCACAGACCCGTTGGGCTTATATCACAGGACCGCTGGGCTTGTATCACAGGCCCGCTGGGCTTATATCACAGGCCCGTTGGGCTTGTATCACAGGCCCGCTGGGCTTGTATCACAGACCCGCTGGGCTTGTATCACAGGCCCGCTGGGCTTGTATCACAGACCCGCTGGGCTTGTATCACAGGCCCGCTGGGCTTGTATCACACATCCGTTGGATATGATATACACATAGGTTTGCCTATACCCATGGTCAAAATGTTGGACGTCCAACATATATATTCAGGCGCTATTTTGACGTAACCAACGGGAATAAAGGGGTTGGGGGAAAATGACCAGTTTTAGGACAAATAATAAGCATGTTACTCCAGGACTCCCAAGAAATCTACTTTTCCATAATCACCAAAGGACCGCGACCGGTGATAATTAATCCCAGTTTTCTGCTGTTCAAATCTAATAAGGCAATCTGATTATCATTAATCTGAAAAACCGCTTGGTTACTTGGCAGCAATGTTATATTTCTTATAGACATGCTAACAAAAGGTGTTTCCATAGCCAACCGGAACTTTTTCCCATTGACCTTATTTTTAGCGCGCAGTCCTTCAATAGCCCAGAATCCGACCGAGACATCCCAGTCCTGCTGGTCCACCGGTCTCAAATCAATGGGTTTAAACCAAGATGGCTGTTCGTCTTTTTCCGGATAATATGGAATCATCGACTCTGCCGTAAAATGTGGGATTAAAATTCTATCACCCCTTCCTTCCGTTACGCATAAATTGCTGTAAGGCGTGTCGTTTGACGGACGTAAGAAAAGACCATCAAACTTATCAGTGATATTGGCATCCAATATCTTTTCATTTGATGCGCCGTTTTGCCTAATCCGGTATATGTCGCCGTTATCCGTGGAGATATAATAAATCCACATCTTTTGCGTTGTGGCAAATGATAAAGTTTTGTCGATTTTTACATCGGTAATCAAACTGGCGCCGCTGGGCAGGGCATAAAACGCAATCAGCAGGACATAAGATATTGACTGTGTGATAAGATTGGCTAATAAGGAACGTTTAATCTTCTTCTCCTGCTTACGGAATAAGAATAGGCAGAATGGCCATTCCAGGATAAAAGTGAACAGAAATGATACAATAATCAATGCCGCTAAAATAAAGGCGGCGTTGTATATTGTGACAATATGCTGGAATTTATCAGACATCTTGCCAAAAAGGTAAGTTCCGACCCACATTGAAATATAGTTGGCGGCAATCATAACCGGAACAGTCAACAATCTGCTGGTTTTAAAGACAATACCAATAATCAGGCCTTCAATTAGTCCGATAACAGCATTCCCGATAAACAGATGGGCTATTCCGGCCCACATTACTACCGTGCCCGTATTGGAATAGGCATGATAAGGGACCATAATTATAAGCGTCGTAAATAATCCTAATTGTAACAGGGATTTTTTAGACATTTATATCAATTCGTATAATCCCGTCATACAACCTGCTTGCAGCGGGTAGGCGGGATAGGTCTGTGGTTACCCGCGAGATATTTTCTTTAACTGAGCCGGTATCTTAAACACTGCAAAGGGGTCAACGAGGTTCAACGTGCCGACCTGGACTGCCTTGGCGCCCACAGACAGGAATTCCAGCACATCACGGGCGTTCATTATGCCGCCGATGCCGATGACCTCGGCTTTGGTCTTGCTGGCCACATCGTGAACCATCTTTAAGGCAATGGGTTTGATGCACGGGCCGGACAGGCCGCCCGTAGTTGCGCCCAGGATGGGCTTGCCGGTACGGTAATTGACAGCCAGGGCCGCAACCGTGTTGATGAGCGACAGGACTTTAGCGCCGGACTTCAGGGCCGATTGGGCTATCTCCACGATGTCCGTGACATTGGGCGAGAGTTTGACAATGACAGGCAGGCGCGACACCTTCAAGACCTGGTGCACGGTCTTTCGGACATCCTGAGGCGATTGAGCAATGCATCGTCCACCCCTTTCCACATTCGGGCAGGAGATGTTGAGTTCTATGCCGTCAAAGACGCGGTATTGGTGTTTCTGGAACACCCGGATGGCCCGGATAATTTCGTCTGCGGACGCGCCGCCGATGCTGATAATCCTGGTCGTCTTTATCCGTCCCATTTCAGGCAGGTAGTCCTGACAGAATTTCTCCATACCCGGATTTTCCAGCCCGACCGAGTTGATGATACCGGATGCGGTCTCCACAATGCGGGGCGGATTGTTGCCCAGCCGGGGTTTTAGGGTGATGGTCTTAGTAACAAACCCTCCCAGTTGGCTGATACGGGAATCAACGTTCAGGGTCTTTGATGATTTGCCGTAGCCATAAGTACCAGAGGCAAGAAGGATGGGGTTCTTGAACCTGAAGGGGCCAACCTTAACTGCTAAATTCATATATTTTAAAGATAGCCACTAAGGCACGAAGGCACAAAGAACGTTCTCTTACAGTTACTGCGGTATTCGCTTCCACAATCGTTTCGCATTCTTGGTGTCTTGTCGCCTCTGGCGAGACCACACTGGGTCCCGGTGGGACTCGCCTGCGGGCGGGGTGTCTTTGTGGCGAAATATATTATCTGCCGTATTTAATTCGTTCAGCCAGGATTTCGGGCAGTTTGGCCTTGACTATCTTCTCGGAGGTTTTCTGGATATTGTATTCCACCCGCTTAATCCAGACCACGGCTTCGTCCGTATCATAGACCGCATAGGCGGCCTCGGGGTTCTCGTCCCGCGGCTGGCCCACACTGCCCACATTGACTATCACCTTGTTGTTGCCCTTTATGGTTGTATAGGGCTCGGTAGAGAATGATATTGTACCCCGGTTAATCGTGAATGAGATGGGAATATGCGAATGCCCGATAAAGCAGACCGGCGTACTGAGCGAGGTCAGGGCCAACTGGACGTCGTAGTTGTTCTCCATATACTCAAACATCTCCGGGTTGTAGGGCGTGGCGTGGACCACGGTGAGGTTGTTGATGCGCTGGACCAGTTTCATATTCCTGAGGAATTCCTTGTTCTCCGGCGTCAACTGCTGTTTGGTCCATTCTATGGCCCGGAAGGCGTAGGTGTTGAAGAAATCCACGTTGAGCAGTCCGGCCGCGGCGTAGTCGTGGTTGCCGGCTATAAAGACGGGATTGAGCGCGCGGGCCTTTTCAATGCACTCGTTGGGATTAGCGCAGTAGCCGACCAGGTCGCCCATACAGATGTATTTATCCGGCTTCTCGTTGGCCATCTTTTCCAGCACGGCCTCAAGCGCCTCCAGGTTGCCGTGGATATCACCGAATATTACATAGCGCATAAATTGGGTTATTGGGTTATTGGGTCATTGGGGCAATTCCCTAATCACACAATCACCTATTTAATTTCCCGCCTTGAGAATATCAGTATTGTAATATATAATAAAAAAGCAACATAAATCAGCGTATAAAAAGAGGTCAGGAAAAGGTAGTTGACTGACAGCCCGGCCTTGGTCGTGACCAGCGAACTGGTGTTGAGCAAACTGAAATGGGGCAGGAGCGCCGAGACAATCCGAGCCGGGCCGGTGATGATTATTGACGAGCCCTGGCTTAACGAGTGGTAAAGATAGTCCGAGATATTGCCCAGGATAAGGACGGCAAAGCAACCGATGCCCGAGATGACCAGGGAAAAATAGGTGGAAAGAACCACGGCAAAGGCGGCCAGGATGGTTACCTGCAGGAAACAGCCGTAGATGCCCTTGGCCAGGAGCCAGATATCGGTCCGGAAGAAATTATAGGTGTCTTTCAGGGCAGACGACGAGCCCTCAAGATATTTGCCTGTCTTGATATTGGCCTGAATCACCGGCAGGCCCTCCTTCCACCAGTAGGTCAGGACAAAGACCGCGCCCAGGAACAGGAAGGCAATAAAGACCGCAAAGAGGATGCCGCAGAACTTGCCGAGGATGAATTCACCGCGCCGGACCGGCTTGGCCAGGAGCATTATGGCCGTGAGGTTTTCTATCTCGCTGGTGATGACCTGGGAGGCGGTCAGGATGGCGATGAGGATTCCGGCAAAGGTAATGGTGGCCAAGCCGACCTCGCGCATCATTGAGAGTTCCTCGCCGAAGGCGAACAGGCAGAAGAGCGGCGATATCAGGAGCAGGACGGCCGAGACGGCCAGCACGATATAGAACAGTGTCTGGCGCACCGCCTCCTGATAGGTGATTCTGGCGATGTTATAGATGTTTGACATTGCTGTATTATATAACGAACCTATACCAGGGTCAAATAAAAGCCACAGATTCCACAGAGTCATCAAGACGCCAGTGCGGACAAATGCGCCTCAATGCAGAGCGGCAGTCCTTGGATATCATAACCGCCTTCAAGGGCGCTGACAATCCGGCCTGCACAGCATTCGTCAGCCGCGGCCCGAACCATCTGCGTCATAGCGGCAAAGTCCGCTATCTCCAGCCCCAGCCCGCCCAACGGGTCGTTCTTGTAGCCGTCAAATCCGGCTGAGATAAGGATTAAATCCGGGCTGAACGGTCTTACCTTATCGTCCATCAGTTGCCTGAATTTATCCAGGTACTCCCTGCTGGATATATGGTCGGAGACCGGGATATTGACGGTAAACCCCTTGCCTTTGCCTGAGCCGGTTTCCGCTTCAGAGCCGCTGCCCGGATAATACGGATAGCGGTGCAGGGAGCAGAACAGCACCGAGTCATCATTCCAAAACGCCTCCTGGGTGCCGTTGCCGTGATGCAGGTCCCAGTCAATGATGGCAATCTTCTTGAGCCCGTGTTTCTTTTGGGCATAGCGGGCTGCAATGGCAATGTTGTTAAAGAGACAGAAACCCATACCGTAATCAGGCCGGGCGTGATGCCCGGGCGGGCGGACCAGACATAGGGAGTTGGATTTTGGAGTATTGATTACCTTGTCAACCGCAGTAAGGACTCCGCCGGCGGCATAGAGCGCCACCTCGTAGGATTTCTCCGAGACCGGTGTATCGCCGTCCAGATAACCCCTGCCTGCGGCAGGCAGGGCCGCTTCTTCAGCCACCTTACGGACCGATTCAATATGTTTCCGGCTGTGGATGTATTCAATCTCTTCCATTGTTGCTCGGCGCGGGTCAAGCAGGGTGACCCGCTCCAGCCATTTCTTTCTTTTGAGGTAAGCCATGGTGGCGGCCAGCCGCTGGCTGGTTTCAGGGTGCTGCCCGGTGTCGTGTTCCAGATAGATGTCAGAATAAACCAAATAAATGGTCATAATTGTGGAGTAATCAGTAATTATATTATCTGCATTCTAATGAAGCAGAATCGCAATCTGTAAGTTTCTTTATCACAGCGTTCTTGGAGCAGACCGGGCAGTTTTTATTGCGCTGTATCTCTATAGTCCTGAAATTCATCTCCAGCGCGTCAAAGATGAGCAGTTTATTAACGAGCGGCTTGCCGGCTCCGATAATAATCTTGACTGCCTCGGTGGCCTGGACCAGCCCGATGATTCCGGCCACGGTATTGAGAATGCCGGCTTCCTGGCAGGTCGGCACGGAATTGGCCGGCGGCGGTTCGGGAAAGATACAGCGGTAACAGGCCGATGCCCATTGCGGATTGCTAATTGCCAATTGCGAACCTGCCCGACGGTCAGGCGGGTTGGATGGGATAATAGTCATTATCTGTCCGGTATAGCGCAGGACTCCGGCGTGAATCAATGGAATATTATTCATCACGCAGGCATCGTTCAGCAGGAACTTGGTGCCAAAATTATCGCTGCCGTCAATCACCAGGTCGTATTTCCTGATTATGCCGGCGATATTATCGGCCTTGAGCCGTTCGGAATAGATATCAAGTTTGAGGTCCGGATGGAGTTGTCTCAGGCGCTTTTCAGCCGACTCGGTCTTGAGTTCGCCCACCGTGGCCGGGCTGTGCAGTATCTGGCGGGGCAGGTTGGATGGTTCCACGGTGTCGTTGTCAGCCAGCCCGAGCGTGCCGACTCCGGCCGCAGCGAGGTAAGTGGCCGCGGGCGAGCCCAGGCCGCCCGCGCCCACGATAAATACCCTGGCCTGCTCTATCTTCTTCTGGCCTTCAGGCCCGAAATACGGAAGCCGCGTATGGCGGCTGAATTGGTCTTGATTATTCATATGGTTTTAAGTGCGAATCCTTTTGGATAATATTATACCAATCCCGCCGAATATCAGCAAGGGCAATATCACGGCCAATAAGGGAGGCAGAAGACCCTTGTTGCCGAATCCCTCAAACAGGAATTTTATCAGGAAGAATGCCAAACTGCTGGACAGGCAGATGCCGATGCCGGTGAAGAAATTCTGGGACTTGCTGGCCAGGGCAAAGGGCAGTCCCAGGAATATCAGTATCAGGACAATCAGCGGGTCGGTCAGTTTGGAATAATATTTTACCTGCAGGGCCTGATTATTGGGCTGGAGGGCAATGAGGTTGCTCAACTGGCGGGAATTCATATAGGCCGAGGTCTCCTCAACCTTTTCTATGGAGCGCGGGGTCAGGTCGCAGAAAACCAGGAACCCCTCGTTCTTAAATGTCTGGGGAAGCGCCCGGCGCCGGCCATTGCTGTCATAGGAATAAAACGTTCCGTTATAGAACATCCAGCCGGGCACGAACTTATCGGCCGGCCAGCCCTTGGGCGGCTTTTCCTGCCACTGCGCCCTTTCCGCAACAATCTGGGCAACCAGCGTATTCTCGCGGTCATACTGGTTCACCCAGACGGAATGCATCTGCTGTTTTACATAGTCGTATTTTTTTATGGTGAACTGGTAGGTTGTCGGCTCCTGGTCTGTTGCGGCGGCGTCGGTGTGTCCGCCGAAGGCGGATCCGCCTCTGGAGGACCTGATAAGAAAGCGGTCCGAACCCTCGGACTTGAGAATCTTTTCCGTGATGGTCAGATATTTGCCCAGATAGGGCGTGACCACCTCGTCAACGAAATACATAAAGCAGATAATAACCAGCACGGCCACAAGAACCGGCAGGACGATGCGGTGGATGCCGATGCCGGCCGAGAGCATCGCTATCAGTTCGCGGGTCTTCATCAGCCGCGAGACGGCTATCATCACCGCAATGAGCATCATTATCGGGATGAGTTTATACAGGATTATCGGCAGCCGTATCAGGTAATACCAGGGGATGAAGATGAGGATTTCCTGCTGGGTGATTTCAATAAAGTCGCTGATATTGGTGAAGAAATGTATCACGATATACAGGCCCAGGAGGGACAGGATGGAAATGGCCAGGGCAAACAAGAAGGATTCCAGGACGTAATAATCCAGTTTCCTGATGGAGTAGCCGGTAAATCTACTTATCATTTTTGATAATATAATAAAAGAGCGCCAGGGCGGCCAGCCCGAGAACGATATTGCCCAGCCAGACCGAGGCCGAGACCGGGATAACGGCCTTTTTCACGCCCAGCAGGTTGGCAAACATCGTCAGGGGATAATAGCCCACAAAGACGATAAGCATGCTGGCGCCGATAGCCGCCACCTTTGAGCCCTTGCGGATAAGAACGCCGATGGGGATGCCGATAAGGGCGAATATCAGCGGGGTCAGGCCGCCGGCATAGCGCTGGTATTTGTTGAACAGGACCTGCCGGGTCCTGGCCGGATTTCCTTTATACTGGGCGAGCATCTCGTCCAGTTCCCGGTCGGTCAAACTGGCCAGGTTCTTGCGGGACGGGGCAAAGAGCGTGGAGATATCCATCTTGTAAATCGTCCGGTCGGACTTCATCAGGTGCGGCGCGCCTTTTTCCCATCGGGTGATATAGACCCTGTCCAGGTCCAGGGAGAGTTCGGCCTTATCGCTGTCAATCGTGAACTTGCCCTTCTGGGCCGAGAGTTCCTCAGCCAGTTCCTCGCGCTTCTGGCCGAACTTGAGGAGCCGCACCGATTCAAATGCCTCGTTGTTGTGGTTGGCGTAGGTAATCTTGCCGTCCGGCAGTTTTATCTCGTCCGCGCCGCGGGCGCCGGCAAAGATACGCTTCTCAAATACGGAAATGGTCAACTGCCGGGTCTGGGAATGGCAGTACGGGATTAACCGGGTGTTTATCAGGATTACGCCGATGGACAGGATAACGGCGAGGTAAAACACCGGACGGACTATCCGGCCCAGCGAGATGCCGGATGATTTCATCGCCAGAAGTTCGTTATCCTCGGACAGCCGGCCGAAGACGAATAAACTGGCCAGGAGCACGGACAGCGGCACGATATAGACCAGCGAGATGGGTATGAAATACGGTAGGACCTTGAAGATGAAATCCTCATCCAGGGCCGTGAACTTCTGGAACTGGAAGAACGGCACAATCAGCAGAATCACGGCCAACAGGACAGTGGTCACCATCAGGAAGTTTATCAGCCATTCTTTGATTACATAGCGCTGGATAATCATACTATAATATTATCATATCCGTCGGCAGATTGCTACTAAAACTCATCTGCTGATTGGTAGCCGGATGGGTAAAGGAGATAAAGGACGAATGAAGCATCAGCCGCCTGGCCTTGACCGCAAAATCCCTGGCAAAGGCGAATTTGCGCTCGCCCACCACCGGATGGCCTATCATTTTGAAATGCAGGCGGATCTGGTTGGTCCGGCCGGTCAGCGGCTCGGCTTCAACCAGGGTATATCTGGAGCCGTAGTATTTAACAACCCGGTATTGGGTGGCCGCTTCGTTGCCTTCCAGTTTATAATTGATAAGGCCCGTTTCTTTCTTGGGATGCCCCTGGACAAAGGCCAGGTATTTCTTGCCCACCTCTTTCCGGTGGAACTGGTTCATCACTTTTTGTTGCATTGCCTTGCCTTTGGCGTATAATATCAGGCCTGAGGTCTCGCGGTCCAGGCGGTGGCAGGGATGCGACTTGGGGCTGTTTGGGGATTTTGCCTGCAGGTATTCATTCAGTAAATCGGTCAGGGTGTTCGTCTCGCCTTTGGGCGTGGGAATGACCAGGAGACCGGAGGGCTTATCTACGACAAGCAGGTAGTCGTCCTCAAAGACAATGGAATATTTGGGCATGGAATTAATTATAATTATAACCCGATAACTTACAAGTTAATAAATCAGATATGCCTAACCCCTACGAAACATCATACAAACTGGCCTGCGACCGCTTGGCGCAGATGAATCTGGATGACATTGCCTTTAACAGCAGCGCCAGAATAGAAGGCGAAACCCTGTCGCTGGAACTGATGGGCGATGTGTTTACTATTAAGGAACGTGGCAAAGACATAACCGTTTCGTCAGGGCGCGAGGTGCGCATCAGCGAGAAGATACTGCTTTTGCACTATCTGGTCACGGCGGACGGCGCGCCGCTCAGCAGGGAGGAGGTTACACTGGAAACCATCCCGGGCGCGGCCTTCTATTACCCGACCTACAAGGCGCGCAGTATTAACCTGATTATCCGGAAGTTCGCCTCGGCTCCGGATGGGTTTATCAGGGCCGCTGAGAAGATAGGATTTAACCTGTCCAGGGACGGACGCCAGTACCGGCTTAAGGCCCTGGTCCTGCCCAATGTGCCGATATCCTTTATCTTATGGGAATCCGAGATGGGACAACCCGCCATAGAGACCCTCAAGGTGCTCTATGATACAAGCATCACCCACTACCTGCCTCTGGAGGATATTATCATCATCACGGAAATGATTGCCCAT
>JBFMDM010000002.1:0-57724 GCA_040753835.1 Planctomycetota bacterium | reverse complement strand
ATAATCCAGTGAAGCAAGAATTACTTATTTGAATCCAGTATGCGGAGCCGCCGCGGAGTCCCGCTGGATAGCGGGGCTGTCCCCCGAATTCCAATTCACCACTGAGGCGAGGTGGGTGTCACCGGACCGACTCTACCGACCTTCGCCTTTAATTAGATTTATATATCTCTCTGCGGTCTGCCTAACTTTATAATCGTTATCCTTTAACGCGTCTTCGAACAAAGGGATAGATTTTTTATTGCCCATGCTACCAAGCATAACTATTGTGCCCATACGCCATTCGGGATCATCATCTTGCAAGAATGCTTTTATGTCGTTTAGATAGATATCGTCCCCCGATATTTCATATAACGCGACTGCAGAAAGCATTTTTATCCTCTTATTGCTTGAGTTGTATGTTTCCAGGAAAGAAGGTGTCGTCTTTTTGTCTTTGATTCTGCCAAGCGCCACGGCTACACTCATTTGAATACTTTTTGAATCATCCTTACCGTTGGCGGTTTCTAACACCCAGAGTTCACACAATCTTTTTGTTGAGGTCCTATCTTTAATGTGCCCCAATGCATCAATAACAATAATTCTTAAATTCTGATTATCATCGTTAAGTAATTCCAGCAGTAATTCGGTTGCCCTCTTATCTTTAAGCGCAGAAATAAAGGTTATTGCCATTGATTTTATTTCAATATCTTCCTTTTTATCTTCTATTATTGTCATCAACGCAGGTAACATTAATGTTTCCCTTTTTCCCGAAAAGAACGCTGTTGCTTCTTGAGATCCCGGCTCTTTACATAAAATCCTCGCCATTTTAACCGCTTCCTTCCGTGTATCTTCAATAAAAAAATCATCCATTAGTGCAATACCAAACAATAAGGTAAAGACAATAATTATCAAGGCGATATACTTTCGCTGCATCTATTTACCTCCTTTGGTTTTCTCCGCTAGAGCCCGATGATGGAGCACTTGAGTCTCCAACATAGCCATTCTAATTTTGTGAATTATGATTATTATCTGGTGGATTGGGTGTATCGCTTTGGTTAGGCGGATTTGTATTAGGTGCCGCTGGTGTTTGAGGGCTATTTTCAGATGTATCTGGTTTATTTCCACAATACGTGCAAACCACTGCGTTATGTAGGTCTTCATACGGATTAGGCGGGTCCAGCACCCCGGCTACTATAGCGGCATCGTAATTATGATAATTATTTCTTACCAAAGACGGTACGATCCTAGTTGTTTCAACGGCAACTTCACCTGGGCCAATTATTGGCATAGGATCATTAGCCGCATCAACCATGCTTTTTACTATTCCGCCACCATAATCGTCCACAAATTCAGTTACAGCATTTGTTACCTTTGCATCGGTAGATACTTTACTCTGGATAAGGCCTAATCCGGCATCAGCGACTTTCTTAACTGGTTCTGGAAGACCAGATTTCCGAACTGCATCTCGAACAGCGGATAGTGTATTATTAACGACACTTGCAACTTTATTTACCGCATTTCTAAGCCATCCAAACAGTTCTCCAGTTGGGTCAACATAATTAACAGGGTTATTCCCACAATACGAGTATATATTCAACCCGCCTAAATACCCAATCGGGTCTCTGGCCGTAAATCTTCCGCTGGCCGGATTATACTGCCTGGCCCGGTAGTGGTAGGTGCTGGATTCGTTGTCCCACTCCCGGCCGGTAAACCTGTAACGATTGCTTACTTGCTCACTGGCTGATAGGGATTCGCCAAAACCGCAATAATCATACGAGTTAACCACAGATTGCGCAGATGACACGAGATTACGGATACTTCCCAAGCCGTCCTGGATGTAGTGGGAAGCAGGCAGTGGACTATAGACAGCAGTCGGTAAATTGTGTTTCTTAATTGGCTTAAGGGCTATCATCAGAATTGATTATAATCTCCAAAACCCGATAGCGCAATAATTACTTATTCAAATCCGGTATGCGGAGCCGCCGCGGAGTCCCGCTGGATAGCGGGGCTGTCCCCCGAATTCCGTTATTTTGAGTTTGGTATGTCGTCCCCGAAATTATATACATCAAACCAAATAGACGCACCCATATCTGATATTTGCCTAACTATCATAGATTTAAAATAAACTTGCGGATTGGCTTCTATAGCATATAAAACACAGCAAAATATGGCCTCTATTTTTTTATTATTAGAACAAATTTCTTTTATTTTATACGCAAGTGGTGTTAACCTCGCAAGTAAAAGTTCTATTTGTTCTTCCATGTTATTGTTTTCGTCCGTTTTTTCCTCGGTTCTAATAACCCATCCATTATTTTTGCATACTACTTTTGTATTCGCATTTTTAGGGGTTCTCCTGTCTCCTTTTTTCCATGTCCTTGATGGGGTAATACCGAGAGATGTTGTTATTTCTTCAGGAGAAAAATCGTCACCTCTAAAGCTAAACTCAATATAAAACTTACCAGCCATATTTAAATCTCTTTCTCATTTAGGGAGAGACGTACCTGTCGGCTCCCCTACTCTTCCACCCTTAGGAACCTCATAAAGGTTACCATCTTTATCCTTATAAAGATCAGTGCCTTTACCTGTTTTAATTTTATGTGCGTCAATCCCTGCATCTCTTAATTCTTGGTCGCTTACTCTCTTAAGGTCATTTACATCTTTACTTCCATCGGGTATTTTCGGTGCTTTTGTAGTTGGCGTATCTGCCTTTGGCGTTGGCGGCGCATTTTTGCCCACTTTTGTCGCATCGGCAACATCATCTGCTTTTCCAAGAATTTTCTTGCCCTTTCTGACAAGTTTAAGGCCTCCAAAATACTGGCCACCGGTAGGTATTAACGCAAGAGCAGACAAACCTGCACCGATCCAATCTCCTTTAAATACAGAAATTATTCCGCTCGCTGCATCAAAGGGTTCTCCCACTGCTGGTATTAATCCAATAACATCACATTCTGTCTGGAGGAAATCAACCGACTCTTTAAACCCCATCAATTCCACCTGTGATTCAGAATCAGGTATTGGACGACCCCACGGGTCTCTTTTTACTCTATGCAACAAATCTGCGCCAGCAGGTTCGTCATTTATTGGCCGACCCCACGGGTCTCTTTTTACTCTATATAACAGGTCTGTTGCCTCGCCTCCGACATCATCCGGCCATCTGGCCACCCAGCCCGAGGGGTCTATCCAGTTAACCGGGTTGCTTCCACAATATGAGTAAATGTTTATTCCGCCTAAATACCCAATCGGGTCTCTGGCCGTAAATCTTCCGCTGGCCGGATTATACTCCCTGGCCCGGTAGCGGTAGGTGCTGGATTCGTTGTCCCACTCCCGGCCGGTAAACCTGTAACGATTGCTCACTTGCTCACTGGCTGATAGGGATTCGCCAAAACCGTAATAATCATACGAGTTAACCACTGCCTCCGCAGATGACACGAGATTGCGGATACTTCCCAAGCCGTCCTGGATATAGTGGGAAGCAGGCAGTGGACTGTAGACAGTAGTCGGTGAATTGTGTTTCTTAATTGGCTTAAGGGCTATCATCAGAATTGATTATAATCTCCAAAACCCGATAGCGCAATAATTACTTATTCAAATCCGGTATGCGGAGCCGCCGCGGAGTCCCGCTGGATAGCGGGGCTGTCCCCCGAACCCCCTTTTAATAATGACCATGAAATATTTTATTTAATATTTTTTCTGTTAATGATATGCTAAAATGTTTTTTTAATTGTTCTCCCCAGCAGTCACTACTTAAGGGTTGCCATTTCTTCATTATACCAATTGGTGGGTCCCAATTTACTGCATTTTCCATTACCGAAAATTTCATAACCCCAGTTTCGTCAATAGCACAAGCAACTATTCCATCTCCGTATTTATCACAGTAATTATAAGGCACCTTAGGAATGGCGTATATCTCAAAAGATTTTTCTCTTTCCTCAACACTTTCACCTACTTTTACCATATAATTATAATGAGAATAATCAATGCTATTATTAATATCCTTAGTTAAGTATTTAGTTTCAAGCATATAATTAATGTTGTCTGAATATTCTCCAACACCATTATTATTTTTATCAATTAGCACTTCCTTCTTAATTGATTCTTGATTGAGCCCCATAAGTCTTACTATAGATATGATACGGGGAACTCGCGAATATCCATCTGGTTCTGGCCAGACAATAATTAGTCCCATAATTAGCGTGCTAATAAGCAAAAAAATGGTTGTTATCTTCCAGAAAATTAGTTTCTTGAGCATAAAAATTCCTTCTCCTTTTTGTTGCTATTTATGTTCTTCCTCTTTAGGTTCAGGTTTTTTAGGAGCGTCTTCCCACCCCCCCTCCTAAATGTTTTTCTATCTCGGCAATTTCTTTCGGCGTTAGCTTACCGTATTTCGAGTCTTTTGCTCCCTCCTTTGCAGCATCCCATCGATCAGGGTTCAATTCTCCTCTGGAGATGGCATCTTTTGCTTCTACTATTCTTTCTATATATGTTCCGATTCTCTCCTCGGCATTTTCATCAAGCCACCACTTAATTCCCATCCTACCATTTGTACCCGGTGCGCTGTACCCGTTCCGTCGGTACTCACGACCAATTCCCCGATTCACATCGTGGAATAGGGCAGCCACCGGCTGAATGCTGCCGACCAGTCCCGATTCCTATCGGGACAGGGCGCCTTTAATGATTTGATTTTACAAATTCCTTTTTCTTCAGGCAAGGTTTTTGCCCCCGATGTTGCGGTCGGCTTACCCCGATTTCCCAGCCCCCCTTTTCTATGAACGCTCAAACAATCCCACGACCCGGAATTGAGTCACATCCACCAGACCCTTGTCCGTAATCTTCAAGTCCGGGATAACCGGCAGGGCCAGGAATGAGAGCGGCATAAAGGGTTCGGATACCCTGCACCCCAGTTTGCGCGCCTCAAGATTTAGTTTGCGGACCGCTTCTGCCACCTCTTGCGCGCTCCGGTCGGACATTATCCCGGCATTAGGCAAAGGCAAAGATGCCATAATCCTGCCGTATGAAACCACAATCTGGCCGCCCCTGAGATACCGGATGACCTTTGCTGCAAAATGCATATCCCAATCGCTTGTCCCGACCACAATCAGGTTGTGCGAGTCGTGCGCCACGGTGGATGCAATCGCGCCTCTCTTTAAGCCGAATCCCTTTACGAATCCAAGTCCGATGTGCTTCTTGCCGCTGTGTCTGTCTATGACCGCAATCTTCAGGATGTCGCGTTTCGTGTCGGCCACGGCCCGGCCGTCTTTTATCAGCGCCGGCAGAATCGTCTTTTTGGTTACTATTTGGTTCGGTATAAGTTCTATGACCTTTATCATTCTATGGCCTGATGAACGGATATGGAAATCACTCTCTGTCAGCAGAGGCAGATGAAG
Source organism: Planctomycetota bacterium (assembly GCA_040753835.1). GTDB lineage: Bacteria > Planctomycetota > MHYJ01 > JACQXL01 > JACQXL01 > JACRIK01. Next base: position 52,364 of record JBFMDM010000002.1, on the reverse strand, counting down.
CGAAGCGTAGAGCGTAAAGCGTAGAGCGTTATTAGAATGACCACCTAAACTCTTTGCTCTATGCCTTATGCTCGTTCCCTTCTTAAACACTATCTTTATCTTAAAGTCCCTGAGGTCTTGCAGGACAACCAGGTCGGCAGCAAATCCGGGCGCAATGGCGCCTAAGCGCTTCAGCCCGAAATATTCTGCCGGATTAATCGTAACCATCTGGAGCGCGGTTATCGGGTCCAATCCCAGCCGCACCGCCTTTCTTAAGGCGGCGTCCAGATGCCCGTTCTTGAGCAGGTCGTCCGGATGCCGGTCGTCGCTGACCAGCATACACCTGCGGCTGTTGCCGGGCGTGACCGCCTTGATGAGCGTCTCCAGATTCCGGGCGGCTGTGCCCTCGCGGAGCATCAGGTGCATCCCGCTCCGGAGTTTTTCCAATGCCTCTTCAACCGTGAACGACTCGTGGTCCGAGCGGATGCCGGCAGAGATATAGGCGGATAAATCTTTTCCTCTCAATCCCGGCGCATGCCCGTCCTTCGTCCCAGTAGGACTACGGAACGGCAGGCCGTCCTTCGTCCCAGTAGGACTACGGAACGGCAAGCCGTCCTTCGTCCCAGTAGGACTACGGAACGGCAGGCCATCCTTCGTCCCAGTGGGACTACGGAACGGCAAGCCGTCCGCTGTCATATCAAATATTTTTAGTTTAGCCAGGACGTCTTTATTCTCGTAAAGCACGCCCGGGAAATTCATCATCTCGGCCAGTCCGAGCACATACGGGTGGCGGGCTAATTTAAGCAGGTCGCGGGCTGTGAGCCGGGCGCCTGAGGTTTCTAAATCAGTTGCCGGAACACAGGAAGGCAGCATTGTGTAGATGCTCAGCCCGGGGTAGCGGCCCGCCTGCCCCATTGCGAGGCGTTCTGGCAGGTTGGCATCCAGGAAATATTTAATGCCTTTAAGACCCAGGACATTGGCAATCTCGTGCGGGTCGCAGACCACAGTAGTCGTGCCGCGGGGCAGAACGGTATTGGAGAATTCCGCAGGCGAGAGCATACTGCTTTCTATATGGATATGGCCCTCTATAAATCCGGGCGCCAGATACGCGCCCTTAAGGTCTATGACCTTTTCGGATTTATAGGTGCCGAATCCGACCACGAATCCTTCTGCAATAGCCACAGAGGTCTTGTATATCTCTGCGGTGAGGACATTGACCATGCGGCAGTTCTTGAGCAGGAGGTCAACCGGTTTTGCGCCCCTGGCGTAGGGAATCAAGTTATTCATCGGTTTTTATTGTCAGTTGTTTACAGCCGTATTATATATAGTAAGCGGTAAAAAGTCATTATTTTGGGGAGAAATAAACCCAGCCCCTGCGTGCGAAGTTGCAACGCTCGCCTCGCTCCAGCGAGAGCGGAGCGGGGAGTCCCCCGCCGAAAGCGAGGCTCGCCCCGAAGGGCGGCGATTATTTCGGGGCAGGGGCTGGGTAAAATATCAATAAAAATCCCCGAAACTATTGACAGGTTAGCGTGTATTATATAATATGAAATAGACGGACTCATCAGTCCGTTTATTTAAGGAATCACGGATGAACACAAACAGGCATCTAAATAAACCGCGGCTGACACCCGCCTTCATCACTGGCTTGATGCTGTTTGTCGCCGGATGTTCCGCGGTGACCGAGGCGCGCAAGGCGCAGGATGCAACAATCCTGTTGCCGGGCGAGCGCACGGTCAAGGCCTCGGAGGCCGGCCTGACCAAAGACACCACCCTATCGCTAAAGACAGCCATAGACATCGCCATTAAATATAATCCCTCAGCGGCGCAATCCCGGGAACGGCTGGTCTCGGCCAAATCCCAGTTGGAAAGCAAGCAAGGCAGTTACTACCCCCAGATATCGGCCAGCGCCAGCGCCTCACGCAGCGCCACTGATTCCTCCAACACCAGTTCCAATTCCACCGGACTGTCTCTCAGCCAGTATGTGTACGATTTCGGCAAGACCGGTTCTCTGGTGCGCGCTTATTATTACGACGCCCTGGCCGCCGAATACGACCTGACCCAGACCGGGAACAGCATCGCCTATTCGGTCAAGGAGGCGTATTACAATGTGCTCAGGCAGATTTCAGCCGTGCGCCTGGCCGAGGAAACCGTGCGCCAGAACGAGAAATACCTTGAGCAGGCCCGGGCGTTCTTTGAGGCCGGCACGAAGATAAAATACGACATCACCAAGGCCGAGGTCAACCTGGGCAACGCCCAATTGGGCCTGATTAACGCCCGCAATGCCCTGTTCGTGAACCGCCAGACGCTTAACAACGTCCTGGGGTTGGCCGAGAATCCGGAATACAAACTGGAGGAAACACCGTTTGATATTTCAGTCGCCGATGCCACAACCGAGGCAACCGAGACGTTATTCCAGAAAGCCAAGGCCAATAATCCTGAAATAAAGGCCCAGGAATCCAGGGTGGAATCGGCCAGCGCTTCGGTGGACAATGCGGTGGCCGCGCTTTGGCCCTCGCTGTCCCTGTCCGCATCGTATAATTTCAGCGGCAGCGATTTTCCGCTGGACTGGACCAGGACGGTTACGGCCCTGCTGACTATGGACCTGTTCAAAGGCGGTCAGAAAATGGAGACCATACGAAGCGCCGCGGCCAATCTCAAGTCAACCAGGGCGTCATTAAGTTCCCTTGAGCAGCGGCTGTTCCTGGACATCACCCGGGCCAGGACCCAGATGCTGGACGCCTCGCAGAAACTGGAGGTGAACCGGAAGATACTCCAGCAGGCCGAGGAGAACCTGGACTTCATAGAGCAACGTTACCGGACCGGCAAGGCCTCGGCCATAGAACTGACCGACGCCCAGGTGTCGCTGACCAAGGCGCGGGAAAACATCATCCAGGCGCAGTTTGATTACCTGATTGCCCGCTCGGCGCTGGAAAAGATTGTCGCCCGCCCTCCACTGGGTTTCGGGCAGGAAGGGAATAAATAAAATATGAAAAAGATTATCGTCGTGATTGCGGTCCTGGCCGCGGCCGCGGTCCTGTATTTTACCCTAGGCGGAGGCGCCAACGGCGCGGTATCCTATAAGACCGCCAAGGCGGACAAGGGCACGGTTATCAAGACCGTTACTTCCAGCGGCGTGGTCCAGCCCCTGCTCCAGGTCCAGGTCGGCACGCAGGTAACCGGGCCTGTCAAGAAGTTATACGTGGATTTCAATTCTCGGGTCAAGGAAGGCGACATCATCGCCCAGATAGACCCGGCGTCCTACGAGGCGCGGGTCGCCCAAGACCGGGCCAGTCTGGCGCGCAGCATCGCCGATGCCGAGCGGGTGGAAGCGAATCTCACCCAGGCCGAGAACGAATTCAAGCGGGCCCAGGAACTGGCTAAGAAAGACCTCATATCGCAATCAGAATTGGACACGGCGGTGGCGTCATTTGATTCGCTGATTGCCCAGTTGAAACTGGCCAAGGCCGGTATCGAGCAGTCCCAGGCGTCCCTGAAGATGTCGGAGATAAACCTGGCCTATACCACCATCAAATCGCCGATAGATGGCATTGTGGTCTCGCGCAACGTGGACGAGGGCCAGACCGTGGCCGCCTCGCTCTCGGCCCCGACCCTGTTCATAATTGCCAACAACCTCAACAAAATCCAGATACAGGCCAGCGTGGCCGAGGCGGACATCGGCAAGATTCTGATGGACCAGATGGTCAATTTCACGGTGGACGCCCATCCGGAAAAGAAGTTCAGCGGCCGGGTGGCGCAAATCCGGCTATCGCCCACAACGGTCCAGAACGTGGTGACCTATACGGTGATTATCTATGCGGACAATCCGGAGGAAAAACTCCTGCCCGGGATGACGGCCAATCTCTCGTTTGAGATAGAGCGCCGCGAAGATGTCCTGCGGGTGCCCAATGCGGCCCTACGCTTTGTGCCCCAGGATGCTGATAAATACAAGGCCGCGGAGGCGCCCGAAGGCCGGGAACGGGAAGCCGTATCAGGCGCTCCAGCACACCAGCCGGGAACGGGCCGGAAACCATTAGAGCCAGTTAGACCGCAGGTCGTTACTGGCTCTTATCCTGAGGCAAAGCCGAACGGGAAGGATAAAACAGAGACGCCGTCCCGGAAACAGGTCTGGATATTAAATAACGGAAAACTTAAGCCGGTCAGCGTCAGAACCGGCATTACGGACGGCTCTTTTACCGAGATATTAAACGGCGATATCAAGGAAGGCCAGGAAGTAGTGACCGGCACGATAAGCAAGCAGGAGGCGGCGACCGCCAACCCGTTTATGCCGTCAGGGTCCGGATTCCGCCGGCGTTAAACCAGTTATCCCGCTTTACCCATAAAATCCCGAAAGCGTTCGGGACATACAGTGTGTTGGAGCGGGATAACCAGCCGTAAACCTTTCGGTCAGGTTTTATCTGACCTGCGAGGTTAACGGCCATCCTAAAGGGATTCTGGTTATGCAGCCATTTATTTCGCTTGAGAATATCACCAAGACCTACCGGTTGGGCGAGGTGGACATCCCGGCCCTGCGGGGCGTGTCAATGTCCATTAATGACGGGGATTTTATAGCCATTATGGGCGCCTCGGGCTCAGGCAAAACCACGTTGATGAATATCATTGGTTGTCTTGATAAGCCGACCAGCGGCCGTTATATAATAGAAGGCATAGATGTTTCCACGCTCAGCCGTGATGAGCTGGCCGGAATCCGCAACCGGAAAATCGGGTTTGTGTTCCAGAATTTCAATCTCCTGGCCCGGACCTCGGCCTTGGAGAACGTGGAACTACCCCTTTTCTATGGCAGTTCACTAACCGGCAAAGAAAGACACCAGCGGGCCAGGGAAATACTGGAGCAGATGGGCCTGGGCGACCGCATCAGGCATTACTCCAGCCAGCTGTCCGGCGGCCAGCAACAGCGGGTGGCGATTGCCCGGGCCCTGGTCAACCGGCCCAAACTGGTCCTGGCCGACGAGCCGACCGGCAACCTGGATTCCAAATCCAGCAAAGAGATAATGGATATCCTGACCAATCTCAATAAAGGCGGCAAGACCATTGTGATTATCACCCACGAGGCGGACGTGGCGGCCTTTGCCAAAAAGATTATCCACATTAAGGACGGCGTTATCGTATGAATATTTATATTGCCCAACGGATTGCCCTGAGGGCGCTGCTGCGCAACAAGGCCCGTTCCACGCTTACCATCATCGGTATCATCATCGGGATTGCCGCGGTGATTGCGGTGATTGCGGTGGGCCAGGGCGCAACGGTTATGATTAAGGAACAGGTGAAAAATATGGGCAATAATGTCCTGATGATATTCCCGGGCAGCGCCACCAGTGGCGGGATGCACTTCGGAATGGGAAGCCGGTCCACCCTGACCATCAAGGACTGCGAGGCGATTGACAAGGAATGCAGTTCGGCCCTGGCGGTATCGCCGATGATTCGGGTGGGCGGCCCGCGCGGCCAGATTATCTACAAGGAAAAGAACTGGCGCACCAGCGTCCAGGGCATCGGCCTGGATTACCCGACCATTCGGGGACTGTCAATGGCCCAGGGCGAATTCTTTACCCAGTCGGATATAAACAATGCGGTCAAGAACTGCATATTGGGACAGGCCGTAGCCGATAACCTCTTCAGCGAGGAGGAAAGGGAAAATGTCGTCGGAAAGATGATAAGGATTGCCAATATGCCTTTCAAGGTGGTCGGGATGCTGGAAAAGAAAGGCGCCTCGGCTTTTGGCCAGGACCAGGATGATGTGATTCTGGTGCCCTGGAGCACGGCCAGCCGGGTTCTCCAGGGCTCTTCGTTCAATACCGTGGACAATATCCTGGTCAGTTCCACCTCTACCGAAATGATACCCAGAACCAAAAGCGAGATAAGGGAACTGCTGCGCCAGCGGCACAATATTATGGAAGGCGCAGAGGATGATTTCAACATCCGCGATATGACCGAACTGACCGAGATGGTCACCTCAACCTCAAGATTGATGACGATTTTACTGGCGATAATCGCATCCATTTCCTTAATTGTGGGCGGAATCGGCATAATGAACATTATGCTCGTCTCGGTCACCGAACGGACCAGGGAAATCGGGGTAAGGATGGCCATCGGCGCCCGGGCCAGGGATATCCTGCTCCAGTTCCTAGTGGAATCGGCCATACTCTCGTCCATCGGAGGCATCTTCGGGATAATCCTGGGCGCGCTGGCGGCCCGGATTACCGCCGGCTTCACCAACTGGCCGGTATCGGTTTCGCCGGTCTCGGTGATTATTGCGGTGGTATTTTCGGCCGGCGTGGGAATCTTCTTCGGGTTCTGGCCGGCCTGGAAGGCATCGCGGCTGAACCCGATAGAGGCATTGCGTTATGAATAGATTAATTCCGGCCCTGCTGTTTCTGGCCGCATTTGTGCTGCCGGTTAACGGCGAGACCGCCGATAACCCATTCGGCCCTGATGAGGCGCAGGACCTGACCACGCCCGGTTCGGTTCTGCGTTCCCAGATTTATTCGCTTGACCGCAAGGTCCAGGCCGCCCAGGCGGAAATCCAGGCCGTCAAGGACCAGATTATGCAGGCCCTTAAGGACAATAAACTGGAACAGGTCAAGGAACTCACGGACAAGGCCAACCAGATGGAAAAGAACCTCAAGGACCTCAGGATAGAAATGGACATTCTTATCAGCGGTTACCAGCGCGACTTTGTCCGCCGGCCATGGTGGAATAAACTGATGCTGGAAATCGGACCGCAATACACCTATTTTGACAACGACCTCAATGTCAACGACGTGGTCGGAGTGCGCCTGAGGGTTCATTATCGCCAGGATACCTTCGGGCGATATCACACCTATCCTTTTATCGGGACATCCGACTCGCCCATCCGCGATATAACCAGTTCGCCCTTTATCTTTGAATACCGCAACTCCATCCACGAGGTTGAAGGCCAGACCGGAAAAGGCCGGGTGGATACCTACCTGGCCGGCTTCGGCCTGAGCGGACAACTCACCAAGAAATCATTCATCCATCTGAGTATTATGGGCGGGGCGCAGGATTATTCCAATATGGAGCCGGAAGACCTCGGGCTGATTGTTTCCTATTCTATGGGCCTGCAACGGCGCTTTTCCGATTCGTTCGCTCTCGGATTAATCGCAACCGAGGATTGGGTAGTGACCAAAGCAACCCAGCCGGACAACCAGACCCGTTCGTTCTTTAACTTCAGTTTAAACCTTTTGGGCAGGATTAAATTTTAATGAAACAGCCGATGGTGCAACATAGCGGGCACGGAATCACATCCACTGTCCTTGGCTCTCTGGCCATTTGTATCTTCCTGCTTAACACCACACTCTGGCTCTTCTTCCGGGTTGATAACCAGTTGGAATATCCGCACAAGGTCCTGCTGGCTGTCTTGGCCTGTTTTAATCTGGCAATCATCATCTTCGGCCTGGCTGGCGGTTTCAAGGGTATTGCCCAGCCGGGACGCAAGAAAACCCTGCCCTTGATTGGACTGGGGCTGAATGCCTTTGTCCTGGCGTTATACCTCATTATAATTGTCGTTTACCTGTCACGCTAACCTATGCCATTTCATCTGGTCGGGATTGACGAAGCCGGTTACGGCCCGCAGTTAGGCCCGCTCGTGGTCAGCGCAGCCGTCCTGGAACTGCCGGATAACCTGCTCGCAAACCAACAGGTTGCCTGCCTCTGGAAAACGCTTTCCCATATCGTTGCCAACAACCGCTCAAGCGCCAAGGTGACGGTCTGTGACAGCAAGGCGCTCTATAATCCGGCCAGAGGTCTGCGCGAACTGGAGAAGACCGCCTTGGTATTCAGACGTATGATTGAACCCGGTTATTGCGTTCACGATGAACTATCCCTTCCGCTATCGGCTGATAACAATGAAATAAATAAGTTCTCCCGAATACTCCAATCAGAACTTAATCATCGTTCCATCAGATTCTGCGAAGCCAAGGTTGATATTATTGAGCCGGCGGACTTTAATCATGGTATCAGGCGACTCGGAAACAAAGCCGATTTCCTCTGGGAGGTCTCGGCTAACCTGATTAAACACTGCGTTGATAAATATAAGTACAATAACAAGGTTATCATCCGTGCCGGCAAGCAGGGCGGCCGGAATTATTATCTGCCGCACCTTCAGCGGCTTTTCCCGCATAGAACAGTCCGCCCGGTGGAGCAGGGATTCAATCGTTCGTCGTATATAATAGAAGATGGGCCGCTACCCGATGCGGCAATCAGTTTTATCAGGGACGGCGATGCGTCAGAATTCGTCATTGCCCTGGCTTCAATCTTTTCCAAGTATCACCGTGAACTGTCTATGTTCAAACTCAACCGCTTTTTCCGGTCGCATATCCAGTCGCTTAAGCCCACCAGCGGCTATCATTCGGACAGCCGGAGGTTCATAAGGAAAATCTCGCCGCTCTTCGCCAAACTCAACATGGACCGGAACGATTTTATCAGAATCAAATAATCTTAAAGGTCTGGTAGTTATTGCCTGCCCGAATTATATTTCCCACAAAATATATATTTTTGGTTGACTAACCGGTTGATAATATCTTTAATGCTTTTCCTTTTCCCAATAAAAGTTGATTATAGAGAGGTGATAATTTTATGGCGCGGCAATACCATATCGCGCTGAGCCGGGGCGAGGTGGCGCCTAACGTCCTGCTCTGCGGCGACTATTCCAGGGCTGAGAAGACATCTAAACTCTTTAACAGGATTAAACTCAAGCGGCACAACCGCGAGTTCATGACCTATACCGGCTCTTATAAAGGACTGCCGGTCTCGGTGATGGCTACGGGCATTGGCCCGGCCAATACCGAGATTGCCCTGATAGAACTCTCGCAGATTGCCAGGGACCTGACTATATTAAGGGTTGGCTCCTGCGGCGGATTGCAGAGGCATACTGCTGTGGGTGATTTGATTATTTCTTCGGCGGCCCTGCGCCTGGAGAACACCTCGCTCTTCTTCGTGCCCGAGGGTTATCCGGCTGTGGCGCACCATCAGGTCATCCGGGCCCTGGAAGAGACCGCGGACGAGATGAAGCATAAATATCACACGGGCCTAACCGCCACGGCACCGGGATTCTATGCAGCCCAGGGCCGTTCGGTAGGCGGCTTCCCGGTCCTGACTCCGGATATCGCCAGGTACTTCGGCAAGATTGGGATTCTCAACTTTGAAATGGAGACCAGCACCCTGTTGACCCTGGCCAGTTTAAAGAACTACCGGGCCGGCAGTATCTGCACGGTCTTTATTAACCGGGTGAAATACAGTATAATAAACGAGGCGCTCAAGAAACAGGCGGAACTCAAATGCATCAAGACCGCCCTGGGCGCACTGAGGAAGTTGAATAATTAATTGTCCCTGATTTCCTAATATCCTGAACTGGGTAGGTAGCTCAGTGGTAGAGCAGTGGACTGAAAATCCACGTGTCGCCGGTTCGACCCCGGCCCTGCCCACTTAGAGCCAGTTAGACCAAATGTCGTTACTGGCTCTTAATCCCGCCGAAGGCGGGACTCCTATAACAATGAACAATCGTCCCTGGTTCGTCTATATCCTCCGTTGCAGGGATGATTCGCTTTATACAGGCATAACCAACGATATCCCGGAAAGGATTAAAGAACATAATTCAGGCGAGGGCGCCAAATATACCCGGACGCGAGTACCGGTTAGATTGGTCTATCGGGAAAAATATCCTGATAAATCCTCGGCCCGGAAACGGGAGATGGAAATCCAAGGATGGCCGCGGGAAACGAAACTAAAATTATTAGATAAAGGGTTTTAACCTTTTATGGCTCTCTCATCCGACAAAATAGCATCGCTCCAATCCAGAGCCAAAGTCATCCGCCAGCACATCATCCGGATGATAGGCAAGGCCGGCTCAGGCCATCCGGGCGGCTCGCTCTCAGCCGTGGAAATCCTCGTGGCGCTTTATTTCCATAAACTGCGCATCAATCACAAAGAGCCCAAATGGCCGGACCGGGACCGATTCCTGATGTCCAAGGGCCACGCCGCGCCGGTCTGGTATGCCGCCCTGGCCGAGGTCGGATTCTTCCAGGTTAAGGAACTTGATTCCCTGCGCAAGATGGGCTCTACCCTCCAAGGCCATCCGGATATGAAACGCACGCCTGGCGTGGAGATGTCCAGCGGTTCATTAGGTCAAGGACTCTCCATCTCCAACGGCATTGCTATGGCCGGCAAACTTGACAATAAACCCTGGCGGGTCTATGCGCTCCTGGGCGACGGCGAATGTCAGGAAGGCCAGGTCTGGGAGGCGGCGATGTCCGCGGCGCACTATAAACTTGACAACCTCTGCGCCCTGCTTGATTTTAACGGGCTGCAGATTGACGGCCCAATAGAAAAGGTGATGTCTCCCCTGCCTCTGGCTGACAAGTGGGCCGCCTTCGGCTGGAACGTCATCACCGTGGACGGCCATAATATAGAAGAGATAATCGCGGCGCTGGACAAGGCCGAGACAATCAAGGGCAAGCCCACGATGATTGTCTGCAAGACCGTCAAAGGCAAGGGGGTTTCGTTTATGGAGAACAGGCACGAGTGGCACGGCAAGGCGCCCAATCCGCAGCAGGTGGAGGCGGCATTAAGGGAATTGCAATAAAATTGTCATTCCGCACTTGATGCGGAATCTACGACCTTAAATTAATGGATTCCCGCTTTCGCGGGAATGACACTTGGTGGTTATTATGCCAGAATTAAAATGCACCCGTGAGGCCTGCGGCAATGCCCTGGTGGAACTGGGCAGAGCCAATAAGGACATCGTGGTCCTCTCAGCCGACCTGGCCGGCTCAACCAAGGCCGAGGATTTCGGCAAGGTGTTCCCAGAGCGATTCTTCAATATGGGAATCGCCGAGGCCAATATGATGAACACCGCGGCCGGGCTGGCCGCGGCAGGCAAGATTCCCTTTGCCACGACATTCGCCATCTTCGCCTCAGGCCGGGCTTGGGAGCAGATTCGCAACACCATTGCCTATGGCAATCTCAATGTGAAGATTATAGCCACGCACGGAGGCATCTCGGTCGGTCCGGACGGTGCCTCGCACCAGGGCATTGAGGACATCGCGCTAATGCGGATGATTCCGGGAATGACGGTGCTGGTTCCGTGTGATGCCGTGGAAACGCCCAAGGCGCTCTTTGCCGCCTCTGAATACAAAGGTCCGGTCTACGTACGCCTGGCCCGGCTCAAGATTCCCATCATCACCCAACTCACCGACTCATTCGTCATCGGCAAATTCAATGTCCTCAAGGAAGGCGCGGATGCAACTATCATCGCCTGCGGAGTGATGGTCGCTCCGGCCCTGAATGCGGCCGAGACGCTCATCAAGGAAGGCATCAAAGCAACGGTCATCAATGCCTACAGTATCAAACCCCTGGACGAGGAGCGGATTATCTCCTACGCCAAAAAGACCGGCGCCATCGTCACGGCAGAGGAACACCTGGCAACCGGCGGCCTGGGCAGCGCAGTGGCCGATATCCTGGCGGCCAATTGCCCCGCGCCCCTGGAGATGGTGGCCATCAAGGACCGCTTCGGCCAGTCCGGCGAGCCGGATGAACTAATGAAGGAATACCGCCTCACCAGCGAAGACATCATCAAGGCGGCCAAGAAGGCCTTTGCCAGGAAAAAACAGTAGCGAATGCCTAATATCCAATGATTAATGACGAATAATTAAACCTATCTTATTTATCCTTTTTACCCTTGCCACCTTTGTCTTTAGACGGTTTATCTTTACCCTTGTCCTTGGATGGCTTATCTTTATCTGTCTTTGGTTTGTCCCTTTCAGCGGAACTATCCACGGGATTGTCCTCTTTGTTCCCGGAACCGATGCCATCGTTTACGCCCGGACGCAGTCCGGGTTTGCCCTTTTCCGGCTCGCCTTCCTGGGCTCTTTCCATCCTGTCCATGGCTCCGGATATAATCTTTCCCTTGTCCTTATCCTTATCATAAACAACCGGCTGCATCTTTATCTTTGCCGGCGGTTCCTGGATTTCCCGGCCCCGGGTGGTTTTGATGTGTCTACCCTCGCTCCGATGCACCCAAACAATCTGGTTAAAGTCCCGGCCCTGCTCGCGCAGTTTGATGACCTCAACCGGCGAGACGTTGTAGGCCTGGCAGGTGGTCTTGAGATAGACCAGGTTAATCATCTCGTCGTCGCTTAGGACCACGGCCTTGGGGTTTTTCCAGTAACGGCCGTAGGCGTGGCCGTAGGGCGGCCCGAATTGGTAGGCCGTTGAGACCGGCACGAAGAAGATATCCGGCTGGAGCCGCAGGTGATAGGTGGTTATGGTCATCCAGGGGGTATTGGCCTGGCGCCACTGGACGATGCGGATGGGCTCTACCCGTCCGTGATACGCCAGAAAGAGTATCAGCGCCACCTCGTCCGGGGTATATTTATACCGGTAGCGCAGGTCGTAGACAATGTCATAGTCCCAGTCGTAGTATTCCCAGACCAGCCATTCAATATCCGAGTGGACGATTTCCACCAGGGCCGGCGGTGGGTTATATCGTATGGCCGGGCTGTAAAAATCCGGGCCGTCCGGGTCAGGCGGCGTATAAATGATGCATCCGCCCAAAATGGACGCCACGGATAGGGCGGCAAGAAGCAATATCACGCTCTTCATAATCCACCTCCTTATTAAACTAAGATTATGTTATATGCTTAATGCTTATTATAACAATCTCCGGGCAAAAATCAAGTAAATAATCTATCCCGAGCGAATTTAACTGGTTCATAGATAAAACAGATATTTTATTGAAAAATATCAAATTATATTGACAGTTAATACGATTTTGGGTATAAGAAAAAACCCTTTTCGTTCCTGAAGAACGGAAAGAAAGACAGGGAACTATGTTAGTGCGAATAAAACTGCGCTCGTATGACCATACGGTCCTGGACCAGACCGTAGGCGAGATTGTCAATACGGTCAAGAAGGGCGGAACCAAGATATCCGGACCCATCCCCCTGCCGACCGATATTGAACGTTATACGGTTCTACGTTCACCCCATGTGGACAAGAAGGCCCGGGAACAGTTTGAAATCCGGACCCATAAGCGACTGATTGAACTGGTAGACCCGACTGCCCAGACCACCGAGGCGCTTAAGAACCTTAACGTACCCAGCGGCGTTGATATCCAGATAAAATTAATATAAAAGGTAATCCCGCCGAAGGCGGGATTTAAGAACCTGTAAGACCAAAGGTCTAACAGGTTCTAAGGAGCGGGCGGTAAACGCCTACTGTGTGCTACAATGCAAGCAATGCCCGGATTATTGGCCAGGAAACTGGGGATGACCCAGGTCTTCAAGGAAGACGGCAATGTGGTGCCGGTGACCGTGCTCAAGGCCGGTCCCTGCCCGGTATTGCAGGTCAAAACCGCCAAGACGGACGGCTATAATGCGGTCCAGGTCGGCTTTGACGCCAAAAAGAAGCAGAACACTGTCAAGGCCATCCTCGGGCACCTGAAGCATTCCAAGATTGAGACCCCGCCCCGCTTTATCCGGGAATTCCGCCTGGCCGACGGCTCGGCCGGCGAGAAGGAAGCCGAGTCATTCAAGCCGGGCGATGAGATTAAGGTGGATATCTTTGAGGGCGTTTATAAGGTCAGCGTAACCGGCACAACCCGGGGCCGGGGATTTGTCGGAATGGTCCGGAGGTGGAACAAAAAGCGCGGACCGGAAAGCCACGGTTCTATGAACATGCGCCAGCCGGGCGGGCTTTCGGGCGATTCGCGCCTTACTCATATCCGGCCCAACCGCCATATGCCGGGCCATTACGGATGCGATAATATCACGGTAGAAAACCTGGAGGTTATCAAGGTTGACAAGAACCGCAACCTGCTCTTTGTCCAGGGCGCAGTGCCCGGGTACAAGAACGGGTTCGTGACGATTTATAAAACCAGTTTGGTCAAGAAAGCGCCGGTCGTTTCGGGCAAGGCCAAGAAAAAGATAGAGCCCAAAAAGGCCGAGAAGAAATAGCCGATGTTAGAACTTAAGGTATTTGACAACGAAGGCAAGGAAGTAGGCAAGGTTTCGGTTGACGAGACGCTCTTTGGCGGGACGGTCAACAAGAAACTCCTCCAGGAAGTGGTGGTGATGTACCGGTCCAACCAGCGCCAGGGTACGGCCTCAACCAAGACCCGCGGCGAGGTGGAAGGCAGCACCAAAAAACCCTGGAAGCAGAAGCATACGGGCCGGGCCCGGGTCGGCACCATCCGCTCGCCGCTCTGGAAACACGGCGGCGTGGTCTTCGGCCCCAAGCCGAGAAGTTTCTACTACCAAATCCCCCACCAGTTGAAAGCAAAGGCCCTGGATTCAGCCCTCCTCTCCAAATTCAAAGGCAACGAAACATCCATTATCAATTCGCTTAGTATTGAAACGCCCAGAACCAAGGAATTTTCAGCCATCATCAGGAAACTGGGCATAAACCCGGCTAAGGAAACGCCCAAGAATAAATGCCTGATGGGTGTAAAGGAACCCCAACGTTCTCTGCATCTGTCTGCGCGCAATATACCGGGCGTCAAGTTGATGCCCGTTACGGATCTGAATGCCTATGAAGTATTGAAATACCAACGGCTGATGCTGACCAAGGACGCCCTGGAGCATCTGATTTCACTAAGAAAATAATTATGAAAGAGTCCCCTTACGACGTTATTAAGAAACCCTTGCTGACCGAAAAGACCGAGTTTGCCAAACAGAAGATGGTCTATTCTTTTATGGTTGACAAAGAAGCGACCAAAGATACGATAAAACATTCTGTTGAGAGCATCTTCCCGGTCAAGGTGGCCAGCGTGCGGACCATCAACGTCAAGGGTAAGGTCAAGAGATATAAATTCCGCCCGGGGCAGAGGAACGACTGGAAAAAGGCAATGGTAACCCTGAAAGAGGGTTACAGGATAGAAATATAAATTTATATGGCGCTAAAAGAATACAAACCAACCAGCCCGGGCCGCAGGTCGGCCACAGCGGTGGATTATTCCATCCTGACCAGGAAAGAGCCGGAAAAACGTCTGCTTTCCGCCCTCAGGAAAACCGGCGGACGCAATAATCAGGGCGAGGTCACCTGCCGCCATATCGGCGGAGGCAACAGGCGCCAGTATCGCATCATTGACTTCAAGCGCGACAAGGACAATATCCCGGCCCGGGTGCTGTCCATAGAATACGACCCGAACCGGACGGCCTTTATTGCCCTGCTCTGCTATTCAGACGGCGAAAAACGTTATATAATCGCGCCCAAGGATATCCAAGCCGGCGAGGTCCTAATGTCCGGCGAAAAGGTGGAGCCCAAAAACGGCAACACGATGCCCATCAAAAATATCCCGTTGGGGTTATTTATCCATAATGTGGAATTATACAAAGGCCGGGGCGGCCAGATGGTGCGCTCGGCCGGCTCGTTTGCCAAACTGATGGCCCGGGAAGGCGAGTATGCGCATCTCCAACTGCCCAGCGGTGAAATCCGCAAGGTGCACGTGGAGTGCCGCGCCACCATCGGGCAGGTAAGCAACCCGGAATATTCCACGGTCTGGCTGGGCAAGGCCGGACGCAAACGTTGGCTGGGGATAAAACCCACGGTCAGGGGCACGGCCCAGAATCCGGTCTCGCATCCGATGGGCGGCGGCGAGGGCCGGTCCGGCGGCGGACGCCATCCGTGCTCACCCTGGGGAAAACTGGCCAAGGGCGGCAAGACCCGCAAGCGCCGAAGCCCGAGCAGCGCCTTTATTATCAGGCGCCGCCGTCCATAGCAATAATGAAAGGTATTATTTAACGATATGAGCCGCTCAGTCAAAAAAGGACCGTTCGTGGATGAGAAACTGATGGCCAAGGTCATCAGGCAGAAAGAAAACCGGGGCCACGACCCGATAAAAACCTGGTCCAGACGTTCCACGGTCGTGCCGGAATTCGTCTCCCATACTTTTATGGTCCATAACGGCAATAAGTTTATCAAGGTCTTCGTAACCGAAGATATGGTGGGACACAAATTAGGCGAATTTGCGCCGACCCGGCTTTTCCGCGGGCATCCGGGCATCAAAAAGGCAGAAACAGAGGAATAATATTATTTAACGCTATATGGAATACAAAACGATTTTGAGATATGCCAGAAGCACGCCGCGCAAGATGCGCTATGTGGCTGATATGATACGCAACAAGCCCGTGCCTGAGGCGCAGCGGATACTGAGATATACATCCAAAAGGGTGTCTTATTTCCTGAGTAAACTGGTTAACTCGGCAGTGGCCAATGCCACAACCCGGGATGCCAACCTGGCGCCGGAGGCACTGGTAGTCAGCGAGATAAAAGTCGGCGACGGCCCGGCATTTAAGCGCTGGCGCTCGGCTTCAATGGGCCGGGCCAGCCAGGTTAAGAAACGTACCTCGCATGTTACATTGGTGCTAAAAACCGTTGAACAACCGCTCAAGGCAGCGGTTACCACCCCGCCTGCTACAACGGCAAAGCCCCCAAAGACAACAGAGAGCAAACCCGCCCAGCCGGAAACAAAAGCGGGTAAGAAGGAAAAGGAAAATAAACCTAAATAATTATGGGACAAAAAGTATCACCTGTTGCATTAAGAATCGGCATAAACAAGGACTGGATTTCCCGCTGGTATGCCGACAAGAAAAACTACGGCAAGTTTGCCGTAGAAGACGAAAAAATCCGCAAGTTTATCAAGAAGGAATATAATTTTGCCGGGCTCCAGAAAATAGAGATTGAGCGCAATACCGAGAAGACCATCGTGATAGTGTATTGCGCCAAGCCGTCGTTCATCATCGGCCGGCGCGGGGTTAAGGCGGATAAACTCACCGAAGACCTGGTAAAACTCTGCGGTGGGCGGGTTGTGGACCTGAAGGTGGTTGAAGTATTGAAACCGGAATTAAGCGCCCAGTTGGTGGCCGATTCCATTGCCCAGCAACTGGAGAAGCAGGCCCATCACCGCCGGGTGATGCACAAGGCCATTGAGACGGTGCTGGAAGCCGGCGCTTTGGGAATGAAGATAAGAATTTCCGGCCGCATCGGAGGCGTGGAAATCGCCCGGGCCGAGTCATTGAGCAAGGGGAAAATACCTTTGCATACCCTTAAGGCGGACATTGATTACGCCCGTTCCACCGCCACGTTAGGCAAGGGAACGGTCGGTGTCAAGGTCTGGATTTATAAAGGCGAGATTGACCGGACCAAAAAAACAGCGCTTCGTCCAGCGGTCGCGGCTCCGGCCGCGCCCAGGATGGCCCCAAGGCGCGAGGAAAAGCCGGCGGTCCAACAGGTTGCCGCTCCGGCGCCGGCTCCAAGCGCCGAACCAGTGCAAAAACCGACTGCATAAGAGGACATTATTATGTTAATGCCCAAAAGGATAAAATACCGTAAGTGGCAAAGAGGCAAGATGAAAGGCGACGCCCAAAGGGGAAATTATGTCGCTTTTGGCGAATACGGATTGATGTGCCTGGAGCGCGGCTGGCTTTCAGCCCAGCAGATAGAAGCCGGCCGGGTGGCGATTACGCATCAGATGCCGCCGACCGGAAAATTCTGGCTCAGGGTATTCCCGCACAAACCGATTACAGCCAAGCCGGCTGAAACCAGGATGGGCACCGGCAAGGGCGAGCCGGAATATTATGCAGCCGAGGTGAAAAAAGGCACTGTCCTGTTTGAGATAGACGGCGTAACCGAGGACATCGCCCGCAAGGTCTTTAACAGCGTGGCCCATAAGATGCCGTTCAATACAAAACTGGTGAAACGTATACATTAGAGCCGGTTAATCCCGCAGGGATGTTACCGGCTCTTATCCCGATAGACGAGGGAATAGAATATTTATCTATGCTCAAAGTAAAAGAGATGAAACAAAAGGACCTAGCCGAACTTACGACGGAACTGGAGAATACCAAGAAGGAATATTTCCGGATTCGTTGCCGCCAGGTTACAGACGTGGTCCAGAACCATACCGAGATACGAAACCTGCGGAAAAACATTGCCCGTTTAAATACCATTATAAAAGAGAAACAGGCCAATGAAAAGAAAGAAAAAAACCGTTAGGCGGC
Source organism: Planctomycetota bacterium (assembly GCA_040753835.1). Taxonomy (GTDB): domain Bacteria; phylum Planctomycetota; class MHYJ01; order JACQXL01; family JACQXL01; genus JACRIK01. Next base: position 34,356 of record JBFMDM010000002.1, on the reverse strand, counting down.
CGGCCAAAGAGCATAAACCGCGCATTACGGTCCAAGCGAGTCAAAAGGATGCGCCTATGGAAGCAAAAACACCGTTCAACAAGGCCAAGCTGAAGGAATTCGAGCAGCGGCTTATGAAAATCAAGGGGATGCTGCGCGAAGGAATGGACCACCTGGAAAACAGCTCGCTGAAGAAATCCGGACGCGATGCCAGCGGCGACCTTTCCAACCTGCCCATTCATCTGGCTGACACCGGCAGCGACACGTTTGAGCAGGATTTCTCGCTGGGACTCCTGGAAGGCGAGGATATTGAATTGAAAGAGATAGACGAAGCACTGGAACGGATAGAAAACAAGACATATGGCATCTGCGAGGAGTGCTCCAACCCGATAGCCGAAAACCGGCTAAAGGTTATTCCCTATGCCCGTCTCTGCGTTAAATGCCAGGAATCCATGGAGAAACGCTGATTTCATGAGATGGTTTATTTTCTTCCTCATCGCCATAGTCGGAACCATCGGTGACTTGATTACCAAGGAACTCACTTCCACCATTACCACAAAAGAAATCATCCCGGGCGTCCTGCAATTCAAGCCCGTCCTGAACAAAGGCATTATCTGGGGCCTGTTCCAGCAGGGTTCAATCCTGTTTCTGGTCATCCCGGCCCTGGCGGTTCCGCTTATTGTCTTAATGTTTAAATATATCCATCTCTTCGGCGGCGAGAAGGCGCAGGATGATGCTTCCGGAAAACAGCCGGCCCGGCTGTATCTTCTGCTGACCATCGCCTTCGGACTGATTCTGGCCGGTGCGCTGGGTAATCTGTACGACCGGATTGCCTATAAGGCCGTGCGCGACTTCATTGATTTTTACGTAATTAACTGGCCTGTTTTTAATCTGGCTGATACATATATCACTATCGGGGCGGGACTGATTATCGTTTCTCTTTTCATTAAGCCGAAACAGGCGATTCAGGCAACCGCCTGTCCGCCTGCAACAGAACAATGCCCGCCGTCAGGAGAAGCCAAAAATGAATAGAAAGATATTATTCGGCCTGATGCTGTCAACCGTTGCATTAATTACCGCTCTTTCCCTGACTTACCTGGAATCCGCAGACCAGTCCAAGTCATACACCCTGAAATACATTATGAAAGAGGGCGATAAGGAACTCATTATCTATAAACTGGAGGCAAACGCCAACGTGGAGGTTCCTTCTATGCCCAGGCATCCGGCAATGCCCTTGTATTCCAAACTCCAACAGGAAATAGAACAGAAAATACTGAAGATGTCGGAGGGGCAGATTACGCGCCTGGAACGCAATTACCGCTCGTCCAAATACTTTGTCAGCAAATCATCCCAGACCCCCAAACCGGAACCGCTGGATGCCAAAAAGGTGGTTATTGAATCAGACGGTACCATCACAGCCCTGGGCCAGGCGCCGGCTAATCAGATTACTGATTCTATCAAATCGCTTATCTCCATAGACGAGCACCGCTTTGCCTTGATTCTTCCGGCTGAAGAAATCCAGGTCAAGTCGGAATGGGAGGCGACTTCGGATTCCGTAGTGCGTATATTCAACTTCAGCAACCATAAGAAACGGACGATGTCGCACGGCTGCACCGAGGTCGGCATTAATGCCCGGTTTTCTTCCGGTTCCCTTAAATGCCGCTTGAAGGAGGTCAAGTCGGACTCGGCTATTATTGAACTGGACGGAACTTTAAAAGGCGAGGACAACGGAATGAATATTGAAGCGGCGCTCAAAGGCACTGCCATATTTGCCATCAAGAAAGGCCGGTTCACCAAGGTTGAGTTGACCGGCGATATTATGCTTGACGGCAACCAGCCCTGCACCAAGGGAAACGTTATGGGTCAGGCAACCGGCAAGGGTAAAATTACCATTTCTTACGAGTTTAAGTAATTGAGGGGTCGGGGAATATAACCCTTGATTTTATTGGTTAAAATGGCGATTATAAGCAAAAGTGTATTCCCGCCCATTTGTCATTCCCGTGAAAACGGAAATCCAGTAGACCCGGAAACGGCTGGATTCCTGCTCCCCGCCTACGCGGGGACAAGTTTACCACTGCGAAAGCAGGGGCAGGAATGACAGGGTCCTAACGAGGGTGCAAAAAAACTCCCCGACCACTCAAGTAATTACCCGAATCAACCTTTGAGGTGCAAACGGAATCGCCTGGGAAGAAGAGTTAAAATAAAGAAAGGAGCGTTAAGACATAATGTCTTAACGCCCCACGCATATCGCGCATCACGTATCCAGTATCTTGCATCTTGTATCTACATTACATATCCCACAATTGTAATAAAGATAGTAACCGTTATACTGCCGGTCATCGTCAACTGATATTCCACCGTTCGTCCACTTGTCAGTGGCACGAGGCCGGCGTTCCAGACGGTCTTGCCCGTTGAGCCGTTGGAGATGCAGATTGCCTCGCGCTGAATCTCATCCCGGCGCACGCGCATCTCGGCCACCACGTTTGGACTCATTGACTCGGTAAACATCCCGAGCTGGACAATGGCCCACTTAGCCCCGGCCGGAATCCATTGGGACAGGTCAACCGCGGTGTAAGGAATCGGGAACGACTGTCCGGGCAAATAAAGCCCTTCTAATGACTGTTCGCCCTGTGTGGTGCCGATGATGTGCCGTTCGCCCGCGGCTATTCCGGCGGCCAATTTCTCCTGCGTTACCGCGCCGTTGGCAATCTTTTCCGTAGTAACTGCCCCGTTTGTCAGTTCGCTGGTATTAACCGCACTGGCCGCAATCTCGGATGAGCCGACTGCATTGGCCGCAATCTTTGCCGCGGTTACCGAGTTACTCGCCAGTTTCGCACTGGTCACTGCGCCGTCCACCAAATCCTCGCTCCTCACGCTCTGGTCGGCCACCTTTTCCCGGGTGATCGCGCCGTTGGCAATTTTTTCCGTGGTGATTGCCCCGGCCACAATCTTGCCTGAGGTAATTGCGCCATCCGCAATCTTTTCATTAGTTACACTGGCTGATTGCAGTTTGTCGGTAGTTACCGCCTTGCTGGCTATCTTGGCCGTGGTAACCGAACCGTCCACCAGTTCATTAGTACCAACCACGCCATCGGCTATCTTACGTCTGGTCACCACGCCGTCCTTAATATGTTTCTCTTCAATAGCATCGCTGGCTATCTTATCTCCCGTGACTGATTGCGGGCTTAAGTGCTTGTTCTTTATCTCGTTAATCCGGTCATAAAGTATTCTTGCCATATAAATTAATCCTTTCTTACTGGTTGTTAAACCATTGGTCGTTACGACCGCAGGAGTCCCGTTTACTCACTGTTAATCCGACAGGATGTTACAGTGAGTTATCCCGTAGGGGCAGGGACAGCCAGTTAGACCCGCCTCTGGCGGGTTTCACCACAAAGGACACAAAGCGCACAAAGCCCAAAAGGACTTTTGCGTTCTCTGTGTCCTCGTGGTAATTTTACAGAATACAATCTGTGTAATCTGTGGCTTACGCCGTGTAGATTTGGGTTTCCAGTTTCAGTTGTCCGTCCTCCACGAACCAGACGCAGTAGGACTTATCCGTCAGGCGGCTGGCCACCCAGTCGGACGCCTTTAAGGGGTCTGAGAGTTTCTCAAGCATATTCTTGATCCGGCCGTTATGCCTGGTGAACATATTCGGGTCAAACCCCGATTCCACCAAAATCATCCCGGTCTGGACCAGAATCTGGGTGATAGAGGTTCTTAAGGTCGCCTTCAAGTCATCCCAGGCAATGTCGTAGGGATTGCCGGAAAAGACGACCGTGCCTTCGGGAAGCCGCTGTGTTGCCTGCTGGTCTGCGGTCAGCCAGTAGCCCATAATTGAGGCGACCTGTCTGCCTCTGGCACGCGAGCCGGTGAATCTCAGGGTTCCCCTGGCCGCTTCCTCATCCCAGTTGCTTTGCGAGGCGTCAACCTTATCCTTGAACCGCTTGGCATAGACGCCGTCAACCTCTTCAAAGGCGTGGTCTAAGCCGTCGTTGTACTTATTGTAAGCGCGGGTCATCTTGGAGCGCTGGAGCGCGAAGATGTCGGCCGCGTTGCGGTCGCCCTGGGTTGAGGTCGGGAAGTTCACCCGTTGCTTGAACTTATCCGATGCCGGAGAATATATCTGGGCAAAGGTATCGGCATTGGGAAGCCGGACCTTGCGGCGGTTATTGATAATCTCCGCATCGTTTTTGAGTGTTTCCACCCGTTTGGTGGACATATCCGGGTCCGGCGGCACGAACGGCGCAACCGGAACCAGTATCTTAGTGTGTATCATTTTCGTTTCCTTTCTTCTCGCCACAAAGGACACAAAGAATCTGTATAATCTGTGGCTGTAAACAGCCGGCGGGGCTATCGTATCTTGCCGTGGCTATTCAAGCCCCGCACCCATCAAAAAGATAGAGGCGGGGACCACTGATACCTGAGATAGCCCCAACCGGACTGGTAATTTTCACCCAAAGTCCCCTCTATCAAGAGTGGCAGGGGTGTGTTTAGAGCCAGTTAAACTTTAGTTGTTACTGGCTCTTATCCCGTTAGGGATTACTGTTGCCTTTTCTTCTGAATCAGATCCAAGACGATTTCAATTATCGTCTTAATGACCCGTTTCCAGAAACCTGACATTAGTTTGAACATAGGTTTATCTTCCTTTTTTGTATCCGTTCATCTTACGTAGTTCGGACAGAATCGCCCTTAAAAGGCCGTCCTGCCTGACGACCAGATACAGAGACAGGAAAATCGGGAAGCCCAATCGTTCAATTACGGTAATAATTTCATTCATCGGATATACTCCTTTTTAGTTTTTCTAAAGCGGTTTCATAAAGTTGAGCAACTTTTTGTATTGTAAGGTTCTGTCCCTTGGCAATCCACTTAAAAGTCCGCTCGTAGCAGACATATTCAGCCAGCACCTCAACTTCTATCTGACTCAAGACCTTATCCTGCACCGCTTCATCCAGCATCTGAATCCCCTGATAATTCCACTGATATTTATCCTGCAGGCGATAGTCAGGCGGATAAGAATACGGATGATGGAACTTCTCGGCGATTTCCTCAGAATGTTCTATTAGAAATTCTCTATGATTAGATTCTTTTCTTGCCAAACGGATGAGGTGATTTGCTGCGATACGGATAATATCTTTCTTTTGATGGTATCCCATTTTCAATGCCTGATAGGCGGCGTATACTACTTCGCTGAAAGGGTCGTAAACAGGCAATAAATCATTACAGTATTTACAAGCAAGACCTTTCAAGGCAGGCAAGATGTCAGGAAAGACGTTCTCAAACGCCTTTTTCTCGTGCTTATTTTTCTCCTTCTGCAACTCCTTGACCGAACAATACCGGCATTTATTTGGTTTATGCATAGATTATCCTTTCTTGAGAGACAGTTAATCCCGATGAGTGTTATTGAAATCGGGATGTTACAATGTTTTAGACCCGCCGAATAGCGGGTTAGAAGGGCTGACTCTCATTTGCGTCCTTCTACTAATAAGATTGTAACAAGTTACTAGTAATAATTGATTTGAGACGCAAATTCCCGGGAAGAAATGCTATAACAGCCTGAGAATCAGACGGTTAGAACAGAATAGAAGAAGAGGTAATTTTTAAGAATTTCTGATTTTAGGCACCAGATTTGTTACTATGTAAGGTCGGGGTTAACTACCGAAATATCTTCTATATTAAATTTCGCTTTATAGGATTTGAAGTCCTTATAGGGGTAAAATGGACTGCCTGAAATAGGGAAGATAGTTTTGAGTATCTTAGCAACTCTGGAAATGGTCATTTTTGTAGGCGGTTTACCTAATGGAGTTTTGTATGATATTTCGCCATTATGTTTTATTAAGTCAATCAATGTTCGCCATTGTTTATCAGGTGTAAGTTTAGAGGTGCGTCCGTCTTTACAACCGAACTCTATAAAATTATAGCGTCGGACGACATTGTCTATCCTGGCTCTTATCATTTCGCCGTTTATTTCTGCCAAGAATAAATCCGACCACTGGGTACCAGGAGGCACAGGAAAATCTTTATTTTTAGGCAGTAATATTTTCTGGGGCTGTTCAATTGTCTGGCTACACAAATTTCCCTTTTTGAGATTTTTAATTACTCTTTCAGAAATTTTATCGCTTATTTGAGAAATTGCTTGCAGGGTAAGAACGCCATCTAACCCCATTACATTTTTAAGCGTACTTAAATCTGAAGATTTAATGAATCGTCTTACCGCCTTAATACCATCTAACGCTTTGCTTAAATTCCACATCCGGCACTCTTTTTCGCTTTCATCTAAAATATATTCAAGCAGACATTCTCGTTGTCGAGAAAAATTGAATGTAGCAGATCCATGCGATAATAAGGAAAATAGTTCTTTTTCACATAGTTTATTTAGTTTCCCCAAAATCACAGCACAAATATTTCGCTTAACGTTAATCAAATTATTCAAATCAAATCCCCATATTAGAACCACAGCATCAGTATTTTTTAGCGTGGACATTCTCCTTGCAATATTTTTAAACCTGCTATAAAGTGGGGAGATTTGTTTTATTAATATCTGGGACGAAGGCGGCAAAAACAATGCTTCTTTTAAGCGCTTATCTAATAAAATAATTTCCGACAAATCACTCAACATGGAAATAAGACTTTTTAATTCCTTAAAATATTGTCCTACTTGTTTTGCCTGACGCAATAACTTTAATGATTCAGTCCAATTTTCCCTTTCATACGATGCTAATGCTTTAGTTATATAATAAAAAAATGTAACGAATTTCTGGCTGTCTATTCTTTTACCAGAAAGGCGTTTCAGCAGTTTTTTAAGCCATACTGCCTTTTCCTCATAGGGAGGCATCCAGATGTCAAATCCTAACCAATCACGACAATAATAAATACCAGCGACTTTTATATCTGTACTGGTAAAAAATGTTACAAAATCCTCTAATGCTAAATCATACTTCTTGATAGAAAGATAGAAATACCCTCGTTCTACATAGGGTGCGCTTGAACCCGGAGTAATTTTTATTGCCCTGGTATAATCTATTTCTGCCTTTTTATAATCCCGCATCCATGTATGATAAAAATTTGCTCTTTGTGCGTACGCATTTACTTTATCAGATTCTAAATCTATTAATTTAGTATAATCATCTTCGGCTTTCTTGAGTTTATCACCAGCGGAATAAAGAAGTGCTCGATAAATATATGCGACTCTGTTATAGGGGTCTAATTTAATAGCTTTGGTATACTCTTTTATCGCTAATTTATCGTCTCCCCTTTTTTCCGCCTTTTGTCCGTAGTTAATATATTGTTGATATTGTTTCATAACCAGAGAATTATTTCACTTTATCGACCCAAATAGCTATATAATTTGAGCACCCGTCATTTTCTATTCTGATGCTTTCTATTTGCCATGGCTCCTGTGTTCCCAGAAAAATATATCCACCTTTTTTGTGTAAGTCGGTTACCCCCCTTAGTGTCATTCCTCCCGGGGCCGTACCAGGATCTATCCACTTCCCCGATTTGGTATCTTTTATTAATATACGTGCCTTAAAACGGTCGGGTCGTGATTCATCTAAATAAATGAACTTATATTCTGGTTGGCCATTTAAATGGTTTTGTATTTCAGCAATCGCTTTTGCCTTATCGTTACTTGTGGAAACCCAAGCATAAACACCTGTTTTATTCGGTGGTAGAAGTCGCTCAATTTCAAGCCTACTAAATCTAAGCAATTTACCTTCCATTTTTATTGGAGTCAGCTTACCTAATTTTACCCACAAATAGAGTGTTGGACGAGCAATATTTAGCAAACTCATAACTTCTTCTGACGTAAGGTATTCCTTTTGTTCTTGCATCTTTTACTCCTTAATATATCTATTTAGTTATATCTGTTAATATTATGCTATATAAATGTGATGATATTGTCAAGAAAAATACTAAAAATCTGCAAAATTTTGTGTCGGGACTATTTGCTTGTATAATAGCAAATTCCTCCGGGTATCGGCCGCACCACCTACCGATATGGTCGGTCATCCCTCCTAATCTCGGCGTAAGCTCCCACTCGTATGGTCGGACAGACCCACCCGTGTGGTCGGGTAAGTCCCCCGGTCTCGGCGCCAGCCCCTTCCGGTAAGGTCGCCATCCCCTGTCCATCTGGTCGGAGAGGCCCGCCAGTCCTATCAGACAGGTCTACTGGTCTGGGCGGTTATGTCCATCAGATTTGCCTTAAACCACCACCCGTTTGGTCGGTCAGGCATACCAGACCCCACCCCCACCCCCCATAGACCCCACCCTATCCCCTCTTAGAGCCAGTTAGACCTTTGGTCGTTACTGGCTTTTAGATCCCGCAGAACTGCGGGACCAAAATTTAAGTCAAAAGTGCACAGTTAAGGGTTATAAGTGCTTGGGAAATCAGTGTTTATCTGCGTTTATCTGTGGTTACGGATTTGGTTTTGTCCAGGATACCCTTGGAAAGTTCGGGGGACGCCATATTCAATTCATCCGCTAATAAATATATATATCACTCGTAATTCGGGGGACAGCATGTACCCGCTGTGCGCCTGGCGGTGCGCGCGACCAGCGCCTTTGGCACAGGGCCGAATTATTTATCTGTATCCTACCAAATCCCCTTTGCCTTTGCCAGAAAAATGCGAGATATGGGATTCGAGATACAGATACGAGATATGAGATGCGGGATTGAAGATTATGAATCAGGGTAGCCCGACCCGCCTGCTGGTCTGTCTTTATTTATTCTTTAAGTATTTATTCTGCGGCTGGGCTAAATAGTTTTGCTTGTTGACCACCTTGCGACCGGTTTCCTGCTCCAGTTTCTTACGGGCGATACCGGCCACATTGCCGCCCCGGCGGGAGACGGCCTTATTTTCGCTAAAGTCCTTGGGATGCTCCACCTTGGTGATTTGGCTGGTGGAGGCCTCATCTAACATAGAGAAGATGAGTTCCAGGTCGTTCATATGGTCGCGCAGATTCTCACGTTTGAGGTTCTTTAGTTTCTTGTACTGGCTGGGGGTAAGACCGAAAGTGTCCTTGGAGATTTCCGCGGTCAGAATCTCGTATTCCCGGTCTTCCTCAACCCCGTGCTTTTTCCACTGGTCGGTCAGTTCTTCCCTGATGGCAATCCCGCGCATTCGTTTTTCTATCCAGTCGTCCGAATAGCCCTTGGCCTTATATAATGCCCTCGTCCGTTTGGTGGCCAGTTCCGGGTCTTCTATTTCTTTGACCCGTTCGTAACCGACCCGGGCCAGCCAGCGCTTGAAGGGCTCGGCCTTGGGCGAGGGGATGGACTGGATGATACGGAATATCCCTTCGGTATTGGCGCAGTTCATCCGCTGAACTCCGCCCATTGTCTTAACCGGAAGGGTATGGACAATTTATCCATACCCTTTGTTTAATTCTTCGTCTCTTACACGCATCTTATTGATATAGTCCTTAGGGTTGACTGAGTCCGTCAGGGCAAAGACCACATCCTCCACGACAAACCACCATTCGTTTTTGTGGGTGGTCTTACGGATTTCCGCGCCGCGGAAGACGGCTATTTTGGTCACTGGCGTTAACTCATTTTTCATATTTTTACCTCAAGGAACTCAGTTTTTCCTTCTTGGCCCAGTCAACAAACGTCTTGGCAATGCCGCGTAATCCGGGGACGCCTTCCAGGGGCTATGCCAAAGGCCCTCCTGCGGCGGGTAAACAGTTAAACGGATAACCATTGACGGAGTCCCGGTATAACCTAATCTTTTATGCGCGGGGTAAAGCCATTCACGGTCTTGGCGTCCAGTTTTAAGACCACCTCGGTAATCAAGCGCACGGTATTGTCATAGTCCTGCTTGTGGATGATGCCCGAATGGCAGTGGATATACCGGGTCGGGACGCCTAAATAAATACAGGGCACGCCCTCGGCGCTGAGGTGAATCGGGCCGCCGTCTGTCATCCCGCCTTCCATTGATTGTATCTGGTATGGTATCTTGTGTTTTTCGGCCGTGTCCATAATGAAGTCGCGCAGGGCCAGATTGGGTATCATCCCGCGGTCGTAGATGGTAATCTGCGGCCCCTTGCCCAATACGCCGGCATTCTTCTCGCCGCCCGGCACGTCCTGGGCAATGCCGACCTCGCAGACCAGGGCCACGTCCGGATTAATTTTGCGCACCGAGGTGTGCGCGCCGCGCGTGCCCACCTCTTCCTGGACCGTGCCCACGCCGTAGACCGTATTGGGATGTTTTCTGCCCTTTCCACCGGAGGCTGATCCGCCTTTGGCGGAGAGGTTCTTGATTACGTCAATGAACAGGGCGCAGCCAAGCCGGTCGTCCCAGGCCTTGGCCAGGAGATAATCAGGATTGGCCATTTGGGTAAAAGGCGCGACCGGGATAATCGGGTCGCCGGGCCGGACGCCGATTCTGGCCGCATCCTTTTCGTCCCTGGCGCCGATGTCAATAAATAGGTCTTTCTTGTCCGGCACCTTCTTGCGCTCCTCTTCGGTCATAATGTGGATGGGCTTGGCGCCGATGATGCCCGGGATGTCGCCCTTGCTGGTTTTGACGACCACTCTCTGCGCCAGCATATACTGCGGTAACCAGCCGCCTAACATCGTGAACTTGATGAATCCGTCTTCGGTAATGCGGGTGACCATAAAGCCGACCTCGTCCATGTGGCCGGGGAGCATTATTTTGGGCGAAGGGCTTGAGCCCTTTTTCTCGCAGACGATGCTACCCAGTTTGTCGTAGGAGAATGAAACAAGGCCGGTCAACTCCCTCCGGATTACCTCCGCCACTTCTGATTCGTAACCAGGCACGCCGTTGGCGTCGGTTAGACGTTTGAGCATCTCTACGGTTTCTTTATTCACGCAACCCCTCGCTATCTATTCAATTCCCAGCAGATATGGGCCAGTTCGGGAAGCAATAACTTATTAAGGGCCAGGGCAACCGCATTGGGCGAGCCGGGCAGGGTGCAGATGATTTTGCCGTCCCTGGTAACGCCCAGCAGGGCGCGGCTCATTATGGCCGTGGAGCCGATTTCGCCGAAACTCAGGAGCCGGAAGAGTTCGCCGAACCCCTCCAGTTTCCGGGCTATCAGGGCGCTGACCGCATCCAGGGTGACGTCCTTCTTGCCGATGCCGGTGCCGCCGCTGGTAATAACGATATCCGCGGCCTTCAGCGCCTTTTTTACCTCGGCGCGGATGAGCGCAAGATTGTTCTTTACTATCTTCCGCAGGACACACTTATGCCCGGCGTTCTGCAGGATGCCGGCAATAACATTGCCGGTCTTGTCGGTCTTCTCGTTGCGGGTATCAGAGGTGATAATCACAGCGACGTTAAGAGACAAGGTGGCGCTTGCCAGGTGTTTCTTGTGCGCGGTCTGTTGCATTTATCATCCTCCGCCTTTCGGGCGCAGTTTATCCCCTGCTTCCGGCAGGGGAGAATGGCTTATATGTCCAGATTCTTCACTTCCAGCGCATGCTTTTCAATGAAATCCTTGCGCGGCTCAACCTCTTCGCCCATCAGGATGGTGAACATCCGGTCGGCCTTGACCGCATCGTCTATCTTGACTTTAAGAAGCGAGCGTTTCGCGGGGTCCATTGTGGTCTCCCAGAGTTGCTCGGCATTCATTTCGCCCAGTCCCTTGTATCGCTGGATTTCCAGGTCGCGCTGGCCGACCTTGCGCACGCCCCTTAATAGTTCGCGCAGCATTTTTAACGGGTATTTTTCTCTTTCCTTCCCGCCTGACGGACGGCCAGGTTTGTCTTCCGGAGTTACCACCAATTCGTAGGTCAGTTTCTTGTCCGCGCCCTTTTCGGCCGCCTTGCCGGCGTCCTTCTCATCGCGGGTTAAGTAAGCCGTTATCTCAAAACAGTCCGGAAGCAGTTTCTCTATATCCCGGACCAGCGCCTCAATATCCCGGTTCTGGAAAAATTCTATGTATTTAAGGGCGACGGAATCCTCGGTTATCTGCGACGCCTTTTCCTTTCCGCCGGATGGCGCCCTGGCGCCACTGGAGGATTTGCCGCCGTTTTTGCCGTTCCGGGAATTGGCAACCGCCACGTCCTCGTACTGGGGCAGAAGTATGATTTCCTTCTTAAGTTTCTTTTCTTTCTCGCGGATGTATTTATCCAGTTGGTTGTCGGTATGGAAGAAACATTCCTCGTCTTCCATCTTCGGGCCGATAAGACAGGTATAATAAAGCGGGAAGTGTTGTGATTTCTCGTCCCGGGCCGAGAAGTATTTCAGGGGCGACACGCCCCGGACCTGGACGCCGTGGATAAATTCCTCCAGGAGGGCAATCTTGTCCACCAGCCGTTTCAGGGCGTTCTTTTCCAGCGAACATTTCTGTCGCTTGCCGAGCGTTACAACCAGTTCGGTATTATCCAGCGCAATGTCCAGGAGTTTCTGGTGCATCTCTTTGTCGCTCAGGATGTATTCCTCTTTCCGGCCGTATTTGACCTTGTAGAGCGGCGGCTGGGCGATATATAGCGAGCCCTGTTCAATAATCTTGGGCATATGGCGGTAGAAGAAAGTCAGGAGCAGGGTCCGGATATGCGAGCCGTCCACATCCGCATCGGTCATAATAATGATTTTACCGTAGCGGAGTTTGGCGACATCAAACTCCTCGGTGCCGATGCCGGTGCCGAGCGCGGTGATAAGGACCCTGATTTCCTCGTGGGCGAGCATTTTTTCTATGCGCGCCTTTTCCACATTGAGGATTTTGCCTTTGAGGGGCAGGATGGCCTGGAACTGGCGGTCGCGTCCCTGCTTGGCGCTGCCGCCGGCCGAGTCGCCTTCAACTATATAGAGTTCGGTATGTTCCGGCTCGCGCGAGGAGCAGTCGGCGAGTTTGCCGGGCAGGTCGCCGCTGTAAAGGGCGTCCTTGCGCCGGGTCAGGTCGCGCGCCTTGCGGGCCGCCTCGCGCGCCCGGGACGCCAAAATCACCTTGTTGACGATTGCCCGGGCCGTTGCCGGGTGCTCCTCCAGATAGGTGGCCAGGCCGTCGTTAACAATGGACTGGACAATGCCTTCTATCTCCCGGTTGCCCAGTTTGGTCTTGGTCTGTCCTTCAAACTGGGGATTGGGCAGTTTCACGCTGATGATGGCGGTCAGCCCCTCGCGGTAGTCATCGCCGACCGGCGGCTTGTCGGCCTCTTTCATCAGACCCTGGGCCTTGCCGTAATTATTAAAGGTGCGGGTCAGGGCGGTGCGGAATCCGCTCAAGTGCGTGCCGCCTTCTATCGTATTAATGTTGTTGGCAAAGCAGAAGAGATTTTCGCTGTAACTGTCGTTATACTGCATAGCGATTTCCGCATAGATGACGCCGGATGCCTCCTTGGATTCCTTCTCAAAATATATGACATCGTTGTGGACCTTTTTCTTGTTCTGGTTCAGGTGCTCCACAAAGGATTTGATGCCGCCGTCGTATTTGAAGGTCTCGGAACGTTTGGTCTTTTCCTCGTTTAGGGTAATGCTCACGCCCTTGTTCAGGAATGCCAGTTCGCGCAGGCGGCTGGCCACGGCATCAAAGTTGAACTTGGTATCCGGGAAAATCTTTGAGTCCGGCTTGAAGGTGACGCTGGTGCCCTGCTTGTTGGTCTTGCCGCGCTTGTCCACCTTGGAGACGGGCTTGCCACGCTCGTATTTCTGGAAATACTCCGCGCCGTCCCGATAGACCTCAACTTCCAGCCAGTCCGAAAGCGCATTGACCACGGACACGCCCACGCCGTGCAGCCCGCCCGAGACCCGGTAGGTCTTCTGGTCAAACTTGCCGCCCGCGTGGAGCATTGTCATCACCACTTCCAGGGCGCTCTTTTTCTGCTCCTTGTGCAGGTCAACCGGGATGCCCCGGCCGTTGTCCGTAACCGTAACGCTTCCTTCGTGGTTAAGCCGGACTATTATAGCGGTGCAGTAACCGGCCAGCGCCTCGTCAATGCTGTTGTCCACCACCTCGTTGATAAGATGGTGCAGTCCGCGCAGTCCGGTGTCGCCGATATACATCGCGGGCCTGGTCCGGACGGCTTCTATACCGCCCAGGACCTTGATATTCGTGGCGTCGTAGTTGCCCGGTTTTCCTGTTGCGCTTCTGGTTGGCTTGTCCTTCACGGTTGTCGCATCTTTCTTTGGTGTCATATTACAAACTTGATGTCTCTTATTTTATGTTCCGGATATGCTGTTTTCAGTTTCTCCAGAATGGTTTCTTTCTTAAAGTTACACAGTTCATTAAGCAGGGCCGGCGATTCCACCTTGACATAAAGAACCTTCTGCTTAAAACCCATTACGCGGGTTCTTTGGGCAACCGACGCGCCCGCAACCTTATCCCACTTATCGCCGAAGGAAAAGGCCTTTTGGGGGTTTTCGTTCAGCAGTTGGCTGCGAACCTTCTTTATCACCTCGCCAATATGTTTCATTTCCCTCTTAGCGGGACTGCCTGCGGACTTGTTATTCCGCCGCCGACCACTTGCTCTTTTGATACGGGTCGTTGGGGTCGTCGCCCGCCGGCCACTGCAGGGCAATTCCGTAAATATCCGGATTAACGTCTATGGCGTATACCGTGCCCTGCTCGTTTACGATAAAAGTCCTGCGGCCGGCCTTGCCATACTCGGCCGGATAGGCCACAAATCCGAATTTAATCTTGTTGGTCGCTTTTATGCCGGTTTCGCCCGCCTCAACCTGATTATACGGCTCGCCGTTTTCATCCAGTTCCATTGCCTGGAAATAATAACCGTTTTTGGGCGCCAATGCCACCGTAAGCCAATCCTCTATAAGCGGCCTCTCTCCGAAATCGCCTGTTTCGGCAGGACTGCTGTCCGCCCGGGCCAGGTCCAGGGAAATAAACGCGACCTTGGTTGTTTTGTCGGCCCGAAACATCCGGTGAAGGCACGAGACATCATAAGTCCAGTAGTCCTTTATTCCGTTGCCGTCCGGGTCCTGCTGATACCAAACTGACTCGGAAACGGTCAGCACCCGCAAGGACGCGATAGCCGCGGCTTCGTTGGCAGGTATTTGTTCGCTGACGCGGTCTCTGCGGAGTTCGCTTGATGGGCCGCTATCCCGGGGCTCGGTCCAACAACTGTCGTTAAAGAACGGCGCCGGTTCAGCCTGCGGGCGAACAACATTGGGAATAACAATAGCCGCGATAATAGCCAAAACGGGTATCATAACTACCGGGATAACAACCGCCGCAATCATCCCGGCAATAGCCAAGCCGGTCCCTTTTAGTTTCCCGTTGCTGTTGCTGATGGCCACCAGGGCAACAATGCCAAGAATAATGGCCGGAAGCGCGGGCAGGCACAGGAACGACAATATTCCGCAGATTAAACTCCAGATAGCCGCCTTGCTCGTACGGGCTGAGATTTCGTCTGCCATATAACAAGCATTACATCTCGATTGTCAGGGGCATTACGATATAAACATAATCCTTGCCCTGCTTTATTACGGCCGGGGACGTCTTGTCCTTTAGCCCCAGGGTTATGTTCTCGTCTCCGACAATCCGGAGCATATCTATAAAGAATTCCGGGTTAAAGGTTATCCTGAACGCCTCGCTGGAATATTTTATGGGCAGTTCTACAGTTGCCTCGCCAACATCCTGGGTCCTGGTCAGGAGCGTCATTTTGTCTTTTTCCATGGATATCTGGGTGGCCTTGAATTTGTCCGTGGTTACCAGTGAAACCCGTTTCATTGCCGACAGCAATTCCCCGGCTGGCATTTCTATCTTCTTGTCGCTGTCCGGCGGAATAACGCTTTCGTAATCCGGGAAGGCCCCTTCTATCAGGCGGGAGAACAGGATAATGCCTTTCTGGTCTTTCTGGGGAATCATTGCCTTGAATTGCGTCTCGTCCGTTTCTATTTTTATTACCTGCTCCTCGTCTTCTATTATCCGCTCCAGAAGGTTCAACGCCTTGGGAGAAACTATCACCTTGATATCTGATGCAACCTCTTGTTCGGAACGCCGTTTAATATAGGCCAGCCGCTTGCCGTCGCTTGCCACCATCCGGAGTTCTTTCTTGCGTATTTCCATCAAAAGTCCGGTCAGGGCATAACGGGTTATTTCCTGCGAGACCGCGAAGGTGGTCTTGCAAACCATTTCTTTCAATCCCGAAGCGCTTATGCTTATGGCTTTCTTTTCATTAAATGCCGGAAAATCCGGGTATTCCGCTGAATCCATACACATTATTTTATACTTACTGGTTTTGGTCTTGATATTGGCCGCTCCGCCAACGCCCTCTATGGTTATCTGCTCGTCTGTTGTCTCGCGCAAAATGCCGCCCAGCCGGCCGCTGGGGATAATTATCGTTCCCTTTTCCTTTATTTCAGCCGAGAGCGGATATTGGATACCCACCTCCAAATCAGTGGCGGAAATAAAAAGCGCTTTGTCATCTGCGCTTAATTTGACATTCTGCAACACCGGCATTGAACTCTTGGCAGGAACAACCGGGCTGACAACTTGAAACGCCTTTAATAACTGGTCTTTATTGCATATAACCTTCATTATACACTCCTCCTAATATTTTATAGTAAACTAATATATTTTTCTTCTTCTTATTATTATGTACACGCCTGTTTGTAGATATCCAATAAACCTAAATATAACCCATAGATTACCAAAGAGATGGGCAATAAACACGCCCAAGCAGATTGTAGATAACCGGTAAAACACGGGTTATAACCGGTTGATAAATTTCATCTTTCTAATAGCGTTTTATAAATACCGGCAAAACAGACCGGTTATTATGCCGCGCCGCCTTTTATAATAACGTCTTTTATACGCAAAAGCAACAAAAACTAAACCGATTTCTTCCTGACTTCAGAGGTAAGGAGATTAACGGTTTCCCTGAACTGGGCGTCCTTTTGGAGGCGTTTGCGGATTTTTTCTATGGCCAGCAGGACCGTGGAATGCTCCCGTCCCCCGAAAGCCGCGCCGATTTCTTCAAGGGACATGTCCGGTTTTAACTGGCGGGTCAGGTAAAACCCGATTTGCCGGGCCAGGGATACGGACTTCAGACGCGTCTTGGACTGCAGGTCCGCGGCCGAGAGGTTAAAATAGCCGGCAATAATATCAATAATGTTTGCCACCTTTATTCGGCGCGAAGATGCGCCCACAACATCCTTTAATGCCTCGGTTGCCAGGGCAACCGTGGGGTTTTGGCCGGAACTGCGGGACAGGCCGATGACCCGGATTAGGGCGCCCTCCAGGTCGCGGATATTCGTGTTAATAACCTCGGCGATGAAATTCACCACGTCCTCAGGCAGTTCTATTTTATAACCCTCGGCTTTCTTCCTTAGGATTGCCGCCCTCGTCTCAAAGTCGGGCGTCTCCAAGCGGGCCACCATTCCCCAGTTAAAACGGGAAACCAGCCGGTCCTGCAGAAGCGGTATCTCCTTGGGCGGCGAATCGCTGGAAAGAATAATCTGCTTCTGGTTGTTATGCAGGGCATTAAAGGTATGAAAGAATTCCTCCTGGCTGGCCGCTTTTTCCCCGGCGCCGAGAAAATGGATGTCGTCTATTATCATCATATCCTTGGAGCGGCAGGACTGGCGGAATTTCTCAAAGGCGTTGTTCTTTACGGCCATGATATAGTCGTTGACAAATCCCTCGCCGGAACGGTAGTAAATGGAACAGTCAGGACGCTGGGCGAGGACCTGATGGCAGACGGCCTGCAGGAGATGCGTCTTGCCCAGTCCCACGCCGCCGTGGATGAACAAAGGATTATAGGCCTTGCCGGGATTGGTTGCCACGGCTTGGGCCGCCGCATGCGCCATCCGGTTGCACAGGCCCACCACAAATCTGTCAAAGGTGTAATTTTCATTCAGGGTAAAATCGTTCTTGCCGGCCGGTTTATTGGCGGATGGAGTAACGGGCGGCTCTCTGCCATCCTTAGCCGGGCGGCGCCCCATATCTTTGGTCACAAGAATATCCGTGAACAGCCGTCCCTGCTCGGGCGGGGCAATAAGGGTTATATTGTAACCGCGGCCGGCCACCTCCGATACGGTCTGCTCTATAAGGGAAAGGAAATTCTTCCTGTAATAATCCACGTAGAAAACGTTGGGTAGCGGCACCTTCAGCGTGCCTTCCGGCTCCTCTATGAAATTAAGCTCCTTCAGCCAGATATTATCCATAGAGGGCTTGAGTTTTTCCAGGACACGCTGTTTTAATTCGTTATTAAACGGCATTTATCGCCTCTTAATCCGGCAAGCCCCGTACCTGCCTTGTAGAAAGCCCGCATAAAATAATAATCAGTCGGGTTGTCGGCGCCTTATGGCTGAAAGCATTATATATTACAAAGCAGGCGCGGGGCAAGTAAAATCACCGTGTAATATATTCCCCGGCCTTTTGGATGTTCTGGACCTCGCCCATTACCACAACGATGGAATTCTCTTTTATAACAGCATCAGCCGGCGGGTTGTAAAGCATGTTATCGCCATCAGAAATGATGGCCAGCACCAAAAGCCCGAAGCGGTCCTTAAGAGGAATGTCAGCCACCCGCTTGTTTATGACGGGCGAGCCGGCATTAATAGCCATTTCTTCTATCCGATAAGTGCCCGAGGTCTGCCTTAGCATTGTATCCAGAAACTTAACAGCCGAGGGGCGTATCATCTCCGAGGCGATCCTGAGTCCTCCGATGACCGAGGTGGAAATCACGCTGTCCGCTCCGGCCGTCTTGAGTTTGTTCACCGCTTTATCCTCTATGCCCAGGGCTACAATCCGGGCATTCTTGTTATACTGCCTGGTCATTACCGTAATGTAGAGATTATCCTTGTCCGAGGGCAGGACCGCAAAGACCCCCTGGGCCCGCTCCACCCCGGCGGCCAATAACACCTCGTCATCGGTCGCATCGCCCGTCAGGTAAATCATATTCGGTATGGTTGCCGCGAGTTTGTCCAGCCGTTCCTGGCTGCGCTCCACCACCACAAACGGCTTCATCGTTTTAGCCAGTTCCCGGATGATATGGATTCCGGTTTCTCCAGCGCCGCAGATAATGTAATGATTGTTGAGCTTGCCGACTTCTTTATCCATCTTTCGCCTCCTTAAAAATCCGCTTAATTCTATTTCTAATATGGATGCGGCCAGAATGGAAGTTACGGCCGCAATTACGCCCAACGAAAGGATAATGAATATAATGGTGAATATTCGCCCGGCTGGGTTATGCGACAGGTCCATTATCTCGCCGTAGCCGACCGTGGCCGCGGTAATCACGGTCATATATACCGAATCCAGGAACAGTTGCCCGGACGGCTCGCTTCCCTGCGACCGCCCGATAATCCAGTATCCGGCCGTGCCGAAAACCAGGATAAAGAACAGCAGGAAAACACTCAGGACAATACGGTTGCGAAAATTCATAAGCGCGTTTATTATGGCATAAACCTCCTGAAGAGTGAAGGAATAACAAACTTTTCTTGCCCTGCATAAAAACGATGATATACTGGCGCATAATAACTAAGTAAAAAGCCGGCTATGAAACCCTTGATTATACTGGCCTCGGCATCGCCCCGGCGCTCGCAGATACTCTCGGAATGCGGCATCGCCCACAAGGTCGCGCCCAGCAATGCAGAGGAGATAATGAACGCCGGCAAAGGCCCGGCGCATAACGTCTTGTTCAACGCCCGTATCAAGGCCGGGGTGGTGGCGCGCCGGTTTAAGCGCGGCTTCGTCATCGGCGCCGATACGGTAGTGCTGTCCGGCCGGAACCTCATCGGAAAGCCCCGCAATCGCGCCGAGGCAAAACGCCTGTTCAGGGAGTTCTCGGGCAAAACCATCCGCGTCTACACAGGGCTTTGCGTGATTGATGCCCTGACCCAAAAATCCGCGTGCGCAACGACTGTCTCAAAGGTGAGGGTGAAAAAGATAACCCCTAAAATGGCAGGGAAATTCCTAATGGTGGCCGGACCGTTTGACAAGGCCGGCGGGTTTTCCATAGAAGGCCCCGGCTCGTTCATCTTTGATAATGTCCGGGGCTCGTTTTACAACGTCCTCGGCTTGCCGATGATGGAATTGCACCGGCTGTTTGGAAATCTGGGAATCGACCTGCTTGAATATTGCACGGCCCGATAAGTTTCGATTATAGCCCGGACAGGCCGGGCGTTATCTTCAGGGCCGGCGAACTGTGCTTGTCCGCAAACTGGCAGACCACGCAGGACTTGGCGCGCTTTTTGATTTCCCTGACTACAATCTTGCGGTCCGGCTTAATGCGCGTGCCCAGAAAATCGGCCAGGTTCTGTAGGCGCTTTTTTACATCGCCCCTGATATCCGTAAACCTGACCCCGACCATATACTCATCAAATATGGCAAAGGTCTTGACCCAGGCCACCTGGCCCGCCAGTTTCATCGGCTTGGCGCCCAACAGCGGTATCATTATATTAAGCGATAGATTGTCGCCCACCGCCATCTTTTTCTTGGACAACAGCCGCAGGCCCGTAGTGCTCAGATTGACGATAGGTAAGGCCGAAGGAGCGCCGGTTAAAAAGGCGAAAATTCCGCCCGCGCTTTCCATCTGCGCCTTGCCGTCCTGGATGGCAAACCGTAATTCCTTGCGCTTGTTGGTTTTAATCTTCGGCATATAAGCACCTCGCTTTGCTAAATATTGCGCTTTGATAAATCAGGCATAATGTAAACAAACATTATGCGCCGGGTCAATAATTTTTCCATAAATACTTGATAAAACGTCAAATTAAACCATAATATCATTTTGTTAGAAAGGGGGTGAGAATAATGAAGAACAGCATCCTTATAGTCAGCATATTAATTCTGATGCTGGTTGTCGGTTGCTCGTCGGCTCCGAAGATGCCGGGTGAAATATCACTGGCTCCGGGAGCGAACCAGGTAAAGGCGCCCTGGGCCGGATTTAACGAGGGCGCTTGGGTCCAATACAAGGTTGTCAGCCCGATGGACGGTAACGCCAGCGAATTCAGGCAATCCATCCATCAGATAGCGCGGGGCGAGGCGGTGATTGTCACGGCTGTAAAGGCGGGCGACAAGTGGGAGAAAGTCGGGATGGAAAAGGTCTCTCTTTTCCCTCTGGCCAAACCGGGCGACAAGCCCAGCACCACCGAAAAAATGAAGGTCGGCGGCAAGGAAGTCACTTGCAAAGTAGCAGACATGACCTACAAGATGAACGATGTCTCCACTATAATGAAGGCCTGGATGTGCGATGATATTCCGGGCGGCCTGTGTCAACGGGAGATGGGCGGCAAGGTTGTCTGGCAGGCGGTTGACTTCGGACTGGAAAGCAAGGCGCCGGCGCTGGCAGAGGTGACCGAACTTAAAAACCCCTGGGCCAATTTCGGCAAGGGTTCCTGGGTACAATACAAAATTCTCAACCCCGAGGATCAAAAGGAACTCCAGCAGAAATACACCGTGGTGGACGTAACCAAGGAAAAGGCCACCATAGAGATTTCCCAACTGGAGGGAGAGAAGTGGGAAAAGAAAACCACCCAGGAGGTATCTCTGCAACCGGTGCTCGTTCCTAAGGACCAGGGCGCCAAAACAACCCTAGAGGTCGCAGGCAAAAAGGTCAATTGCACCTACCTGGAAAAGGCCTATACGATGAAAGGCGCGGGAACTGTGGTTAAGGAATGGACCAGCGATGAGGTTCCGGGCGGCGAAGTCCGCAAGGAAATGGCGGGCAAATGCGTCCTGGAGGTCGTCGGATTCAATGCGGTGAAATAAACACGGTTTCGATTTATACGGGGCGTCTCGCTCCAATCAGGGCGGGGCGCCCTTTTCTTATCCGGTCGGCTATAGTTGCTTACGCAATTCTTCCAGAAGCCCATCCATCTGTTTCCCGGTATGCATTGCCGTGACCGTGATGCGCAGGCGGCTCTGGCCTTCAGGCACGGTGGGCGGCCGGATGGCCGGAACGTACAGCCCCTTTTTCCAGAGCGCCTCAGAGATTGCCACGGTCTTTTTAGTGTCCCCGATTAATATCGGAATAATGGGCGAGACCGAGTTTCTAAGGCCGTATCCCATTTGCTCCAGCCGGCGTTTCATATAATCCGTATTATCCCAAAGCCGTTTACGCAAGCCCGGCTCTGACCCGAGAACCTTTAACGCCGCAATAGTCGCGGCGCACGTGCCCGCAGGCAGGGCGGTTGTGAATATAAAAGGCCGGGACTTGTTTCGGATATAATCTATCAATACCTGCTTACCCGAAACGAATCCGCCCAGCGAGCCTAGGGCCTTACTGGCCGTGCCGATGATGACGTTTACTTTCTTCCCCAGCCCTTGCGCCTCGCACCAGCCGCGGCCGTTCTTGGCGAATACGCCTGTGCCGTGCGCCTCGTCCACAATCGTATATGCTTTGTATTTCCCGGCCAGCCGGACAATTTCCTTTAATGGCGCCCCGTCACCATCCATGCTGAAAATCGCATCCGTAATAATATAGATTTTGGATTTTGGACTTTGGATTTTGGATTTTCGCAGGAGCGATTCCAGGTGAGCGGCGTCACAATGGCGATAGATATGCAACTGCGTTTTAGTAAGCCGCGCGGCGTCCACCAGCGAGGCGTGGTTGAGTTCATCGCAGAAGATAATATCATCTTTCTTGACCAACGTGGTAATCACGCCTAAATTGGCCGCATAGCCAGAGGTGAACAGCAGGGCGTCATCCGCTTGCTTGAACCGGGCAATCTCCCGCTCTAATTGATGGTGCAGGGTGGTTGTGCCGGACAATAGCCGTGCCGCGCCGGCCCCGGCCCCGAACTCTTTAGTTGCCTTAATCATCGCTTGCTTCAGGGCCGGATGCTGGGCCAAGCCCAGGTAGTCGTTGGAGCAGAACGAAACGTACCACCGACCTTCTATTTTCACCCGCACGCCGTCAATATCGGAAATCACCCGCGGCTTGCGCAACAACCCTTCGCGGTTTAATTCAGTCATCTCTTCCTGTAGGCGCTTCAGCATAGCGTTTCCTTATGATTACAAAGTATGGTAAACAAGGGCGGATGGGAAGTCAAGCAATTTATTTTTACCAGGCACATAATAATTATTTCACTACTTAAAGTATGTAAACTACAATTCACTTGGTGTGTCCGGATGGATAGCAAAGGCATTAGTTATATGCGAGTGTTTATGCTTAAGAACGGTGCTTGGATATCCCTCGCCATTCTAGATTTTCGGAACGATGGACATCTTCTACCGGAAGAGCGGATGCTGGCCGGTCGCGCCCAGATAGGCGCCCCAGGCCGCATTGGCCAGCGAGAATAACAGCCCAAGCGAACTCATAACGATGCCGGCAATTGCCATCCCACGCTTGGAAGAATTGAGGCCTTTTATCCCGAGCACCAGCCCGGTAATCGTGACCGGCAGGCCAAAGATAGGCAGACACCAGGCAATCAGTCCGATAATGCCCAGGACCAGCGAGGCAATAACCAAGCCGTCGTCGCCCGTGCCTTGGAGCGCTTGCGGAACCGTGTTTTCTTCTGGCATAATATTCTCCTTTGACGCTCCCGACGATAGTCGGGAAAATTATGCTTGCGTTCCCTTAATCGGCGAAATCTGTGGAATCTGTGGTTTACATCGCGCTGACGATGGTAACGCAACGTCCGCAGAGGGTCGGATGGTTCTTGTCCCTGCCAACATCCACCATATAATTCCAGCACCGGGCGCATTTCTGGTGCGGCGATTTGGTTATCTCCACGCCCATTTGCATTTGCTCCGCGGGTTTCCGGGCCGGTTTCCTGACCACCCTGACAGACGAGACCTTTAGGATGGTGGCAAGGTCTTTTTCGTATATCTTCAGGAATTCCAGCAGGTCTGCCCCTTCGGTATAGAGTACGGCGTCGGCTTCAATAGACGAGCCGATCTGGCCTTCCTTGCGCAGGTTTTCTATCTCTCTGGTTACCTCGGAGCGAATCAGGAATATCTTCTTCCAGTTCTCCTCAAGGCGGTTGTCAATCCAGGCCTCATCCACCTTGGGCCAGTCCAGCAGGTGGACGCTGCGCACGAACGCGGGTTGCCGATTGCCGAATTTGGAATTGGCGAAAATGATATTATCCCAGATTTCCTCGGCTGTATAGGAGAGAACGGGCGCAATAAGTTTTACCATCGTATGGAGTATTTCATTCAAGGCGGTCTGGGCGGACCGGCGTTCGGGCGAGTTCCGGCCGAACGTATAAAGCCGGTCCTTGAGGATGTCAAAATAGAACGAACTCATTTCCACCACGCAGAATTCGTAGAAGTCGCGGAATACCTTGTAGAACTCAAAATCCTCGTAATACCGGGTCAGGTCGCGCACCAAACGTTGGACTTTATTCAGGGCCCAGCGGTCTATCTCCGGCATCTTGTCGTGTTTGACCGCGTCCTCGGCCGGGTTGAAATCATAAAGATTACCCAGCATATACCTGAAGGTATTGCGAATCTTGCGATACGGGTCGGCCTTTTCCTGCAGGATTTCCAGGGAAATCGGGATGTCCTCGGTGAAGTTGATGGATGAAATCCAGAGCCGGATGATGTCAGCGCCGACCTTGCTGACCATCTCGTCCGAGGTCATCGCGCCCTTGGACTTGGAGAGTTTCTCGCCTTCGGGACGCTTGACGAATCCGTGAATCAGGACGTTCTTAAATGGCGCGACCCCGCGCGTCATTACCGAGGGCAGGAGCGACAACTGGAACCACCTCGCCGGCTGGTCCGAGCCCTCCAGATATAAGTCCGCCGGGAAGTGCAGGTCCTTGTTTTCTATGACAACCGAGCGGAATGACGAGCCGGATTCAAACCAGACGTCAAATATGTCGTTCTCCTTAGAAAATTCGGTTGAGCCGCATTTGCATTTGGTGCCCGCGGGAACCAGTTCGGCGGTGGGCCTGATGAACCAGGCATTGGCGCCTTCTTTAGAAAATATCTCGCGCACGTGGTCTATGGCCTTGACGTCCAGGAGCGACTGGTTGCACTTGGCGCAGTAGAAGATGGGGATGGGCACGCCCCAGTTACGCTGGCGCGAGACGCACCAGTCGGGCCGGGATTCAAGCATTGCCGCGGTCCGGCTCTTGCCCCATTCGGGCACCCAGCGCGTTTTCTTTACTTCCTCTATTGCTTTCTGCCGGGCCGAGTGGTTGTCCACGGAGATGAACCACTGCTCGGTGGCCCGGAAAATGAGCGGCTTTTTACAGCGCCAGCAGTGCGGATACGAGTGGACCACGTCCACCTTCTTAAGGAGCAGTTTCTGCTCGGCGAGCATCTGGCAGATTTTCGGGTCCGCGTCGAATACGCGCTCGCCCGGGAATACGCCGGCCTCCGGCGTGAACCGGCCGGATTTATCCACCGGGCTGATGACCGGTAGGTTGTATTTCAGTCCGCTTTCGTAGTCCTCAACGCCGTGCCCGGGCGCGATGTGCACGATGCCTGTGCCGTCCTCTAAACTGACATAATCGGCCAGGATGACCTGGCAGATGCGTGGTTTTCCGCCAGAGGCGGATCCGCCTTCGGCGGAAACAAAGGGATGATTATAATGCAGGCCTGCCAGGGCAGAGCCCTTGACCTTGGCCAGAATCTTGTAATCGGTTATTCCGATTAGCGCCATGACTTTTTCCACCAGGCCTGAGGCCATAATCAGGATATCTGTGTCGGTCTGGACCAGAGCGTATTCAAATGCCGGGTTCAGGGCCACGGCCACATTGGCCGGAAGCGTCCAGGGCGTGGTGGTCCAGATAAAAAACGAGTGCGGAGTGCGGAGTGTGGAATGCGGAGTTTTAACTCGTTTAGCCAGCTCTTCTTGTTGCGCGTCGGTGAGCGGGAATTTGACATAGATAGACGGGCCGGTCTCGTCCGAGTATTCCAGCTCGGCCTCGGCCAACACGGTCTCGCAGTGCATACACCAGTGGATGGGCCGGAGTTTGCGGTAGATATAACCATTCTTAACCAGGTCACGGAAGACCTCAATGATGCCGGCCTCGTAAGAGGGATTCAGGGTCAGGTACGGATTATACCAGTCGCCGAATACGCCCAGGGCTTGGAACTGTTTGCGCTGGATATCAATATAGTTACGGGCGTATTTCTCGCAGGCCTGCCTGATTTCGGTCTTGGAAGCGGTTTTGGCCTTGGGCCCGAGTTCGTTGGTGACCTTATGTTCAATGGGCAGTCCGTGGCAGTCCCAGCCCGGGATATAAGGCGAGTAAAAACCCTGCATTGTCTTGAACTTGACCACGATGTCCTTGAGGATTTTGTTCAGGGCCGTGCCGATATGGACGTTGCCGTTGGCGTAAGGTGGCCCGTCGTGTAAAATATATTTGGGCTTGCTATGATTCTTCTTCAGGATTTCGTGGTAGAGGTCAAGTTTCTCCCACTGACCGCGGATTATCGGCTCCTTCTTGGTCAGGTCCGCCTTCATTGAGAAATCCGTCTCAGGCAGGTTCAACGTCTTCTGGTAGTCGGCCTGTCCGGATGACTCGGTCAGACGGGTTTTTTCATTTGGCATACAATTCTCCTTTAAGGCAATAATCTATAGCAAACGCCGGTAGAAGGGTCAAGAATTATAGCCACAGATAGATTCGCTACGTTCACTACAAGTTCACACAGATTCCGCAGATAAATACAGATTTGCGTTCTAAAGTTGCCTGACCACGCCCCTGATAATGGCGCTCAAGGAGGGCTCGGCGCCGTTTGCAATGTGGATTATTTCGTCTATGTCCACGGGCTTGATGGCCTCGGGCGTAGCCAGGTCGGTGACGACCGCCAATGCCAGGGTGCGCAGGCCCGAATGCGCGGCCACAATCACCTCGGGAACGGTTGACATCCCGACCACATCGGCGCCGAGTATGCGAATCATCCGATATTCGGCCGGCGTCTCCAGAGACGGCCCGGTCATCGCGGCATAGACCGCCCGGTAGGTTTTGATGTTATTCTCCTCGGCCACAGAAGAGGCAATCTCCAGGAGAACCTTGTCGTAGGCGTTATACATATCCGGAAACCTGGGCCCGAGCGAATCGTCATTCGGGCCGATAAGCGGGTTGGCGCCCAGGAGATTTATGTGGTCCTTGACCAGGACCACCATTCCGCAGGGGCAGTCGGCATTGACGCTTCCCACGGCCGCCGAGACAATCAGGATTTCCACGCCCAGCGCCTTCATCACCCGCACCGGAAAGGTGGTCTGATGTAAATTGTAGCCCTCGTAATAGTGGAACCGGCCGGCCATTGCCATAACCGGTCTGCCGCCAAGCGAGCCGAAGACCAGTTCGCCCTTGTGGGTCATTACGGTCGAAACCGGGAATCCGGGAATCTCCTGGTAGGGCACAATGATTTTGTCGGTAATCTCATCGGCGAAGTTGCCCAGACCCGTGCCCAGAATGATGCCGATTCGGGGCGTAAAGTCCTGTATTTTGGAGCGGATGAATCCGGCGGCTGAGTTGACCTGCTCTTTGATGTTATTCTCTGTCATCAGATTTGTTTATTTTCCTCCCAATAATTTAATCTTGGTGTCTATGGACGTCTTGTTGTTGGTATAGACCAGGGTGTTGACGTATCGGTAGCGCAGGAGTTGGAAGGCGTCCAGCGCCCCGGGCTGTTTTTCGTTGTATAATTTATCGGCTATCTGGCTGAACATCCCGGCTTCATCCTCGCGGTTCTTCTTCAACTCCTCAAGTTTCTCCTTGGGCCGGTATGTCTTGAGCAGTTCCTGGAGTTCCCGGTTGGGTTTCTTGGTCAGGGATTTGCTGAAGAACTCCTCGGCTTTGGGGATATTGCCGCCCCGGCAGATGCAGAGCATGGCGAAATCAAAACAATCCCGGGCGTCAAAATCCCAGCCGCCGGTCAGGCAGAGTTCCCAGTCCCGGATGGATATTTCTTGGAATCTCAGGGGCGGGGTTTCCTTGGAGACAAAATAAATTAGCCCGTTTCCGGTGTCTATAGATGCGATTTCCCGACCCTGGAGCACGGGCCGGTCAATCCGCCGCGTGTTGAACCGGTCAATAAAGCGGTCAATAATGCCCTTTTCCATCTTTATCAGGGAAAGATACTGCCCGGCCTTTTCCTTGTATTCCCTGGTTTGGAAGGCGGTTTTCATCTGGCCTTCCTTTGCGGCCCAGTCGTCAAACCGGCCGCTTTGCAGGAACCAGGAAAGCGACATCAGGTATTGAGGAAAATCCGCGGCTTCTTTCCGCAGCAGTTGTTCGTAAATCTTGTCCCCCTGGCCCTTGAACCAGTCCAGATATTCCTTTATCCGGGCCTCTATTTTTTCTATGCCGTACAAACCCTGCGTTCCGGCCAGCAACTTCTGGGCCTCGGTTAACTGGCCCTTATCCTTGAGGTCTTCCACCCGAAGCATCAGGTCTGAGAACGATTTATCGGCTCGCGATTCCACCAGGGCGTGGTAATTCCTGGCAATATTATAATAGATGGTGTTCTGGTAAGCCGGGTTGTTAATGAAGTCGTTGACGGATTTAAGCGCCTGGGCGAATCTTTCGTTCTTGACGGCGATTTCCGCCTGCTCGGTAAGCGTCCGATATTTCTCGCCCGCGGCCTGGCAGGACTTGAACCACTTGGTCAGGGATGTCTTTTTCCCTTCAGCCCGTTCGGTAACCGAGGCGAAACGCGGATTGGTCCGGAGGAAATCGTCCAATTCAGCCAGCGAGGTGTTCAGGAAATTCTCGGCCATTTGGGTTCCCCTGACCGCAGAATCCGCCGCATCAAGGAGCGCCTTGAGATTGGCGTTAATCCGGTCCTCCAGTTGGCCAAGAAGGGCCAGGGTGTCCTTTTCCGCCTGCCGCTGCTTGTCCCGTTCATCCAGGGTCTTAAGGAGTTTGTTAAGGCGGTTAATCCCTTCCAGCGCGTCTTTTACGGCGTCCTTGGCGCCGGCGCATTCGTTGATGACGCGCTCAAACAACTTTATGCCGTCGTGCACCGCCTCCCTGGCGCTGTCCGAAGAAAGCCCGGCCTCAAAGGCGCGCGCCCGGCTCAGGTATTCACGGGCCAGTTTCTCCTCGTATTCGCTTCCGGTCACCGGAGGCGGGTGAATCGGCCCGTTTGTGGTGTTTCCGTTATCCGGAAGCGTCTTGTTTATATCTGAATAATAATAACTGAAAAGCAGGAACACCACGCCTATGGTCATTACCAGCAGGATGGCTGGGATGCCGAACCGGACAAAAGGCGATTTGCGCAATGCCTTTTCCGCTTCAGGTAATACCGGCCCTGCGGGCTCCAGAAATCCGCCTTCCCGCCCCGCAGGGCGAGGCTCGCCAAAGGCGGCGGCGGTCGGTTTGCCCCCGCCGGCTCCGCCTGGCGAGGTGAGCGGCTTGGATGGGTCCAATTCATCTTTCAACTGCTGCAGTTCCTTAACAAGTTCGCCGGCGTTCTGGTAACGTTCCTCAACATTACGCCTCATCATCCGGCTGATAACCCCGACCACCGAATCCGGAACCGAAGGCAGGACCTCCTTAAGAGGCCTGGGGTCTTCCTTTAATTTCTTGGTGATAATATCCTTTACGGACGAGGCGCTGTATGGCGTTACGCCCGAAACGATGCGGTAGAAACTGGCGCCCAGCGAATAGATATCGCACCGGTGGTCAACCGACTTGCCCAGGGCCTGTTCCGGCGCCAGGTAGTGCGGCGTGCCCATCAGGGTATTGGACTGTTGTTCCTGTTGCGAGGCCGAGACGCTCTTGGCCAGACCCAAATCGCCGATTTTTACGATTTCCTCCTCGCTTATCATCAGGTTATCCGGCTTGATGTCGCGGTGGACAATGCCTTTCTTTTCCGCATAGGACAGGCCCATTGCCGCATCCAACATCATCCTGGTTGCCTGGAATGCCGGCAGCCGTTGTTTCTTTATCAGCAGTTCCTGGATGCTGCCGCCGGGCATAAACTCCATTGAGAAGTAATAGATATCATCCGGGGTCCGGCCGACGTCATAGACCTGGACGATGTTGTTGTGGTTCAGTTGGCCGGCCGAGCGCGCCTCGCGCAGGAACATATCAATAAAGGTCTTGTCCTTGAGCATATCCTCGGAAAGGATTTTAAGCGCCACCGTGCGGTTGAGCGAAATCTGAAGCGCCTTGTAGACCGTGCCCATCCCGCCCCGGCCGATTCTTTCTATGATGGAATACCCGCCCACGATTTTGCCGACCAGCGACTTGGCTTGGGTCGCCGGGTCGTCCGAGACGAACGAGAATATGGTGTCGCCCACCTGAATCATATCCCCGGGTTTTAAGAGCCGCTCCCTGACCCGGGCCCGGTTGACAAAGGTGCCGTTCAGGGAATCCAGGTCAACCAGGAAATAACCGTCCTTGCGGCGCTCTATCTTGAAATGCAGGCGCGAGACCATCGGCTCGGTGAGCATAATATGCGCCGAGGTATCCCGGCCGGCAAATACGGTCTTGCCGACCGTGATTTCCAGGTCTTTATTCGGCCCTTTTTCTACAAGCAGTTTAGGCATAGTAAAGTAAAAGAGGACAGATGAAAGACAAAAGATGAGAGTTAGAATCCTTTCATCTTTTTTCTGTCATCTTTATTCTTTGAATATGGCCGTGCCGATTCTGAGGATATTGGCGCCTTCTTCCGCCGCCACCTCAAAATCCTGGCTCATCCCCATTGAGAGATATTTTAGTTCCTCAGAGCCGCCTGCGTCAATAAAATCGCTCTTTAATTTATCCCTTAATTCCCTTAATTTTCTAAACCAGGGTCGGGACGCTTCGGGGTCGCCGCTCAGCGGCGCCATAGTCATTAACCCGCTGATGACCAGCCCAGCCCGCCGTTCTGAAGTCCCGCCAGGGCGCAGGGCGGCTTTTACCTTGCGATAAAAGTCCGTCAACTCCTCAGGCCTGATACCGCCCTTGCTCGCCTCTGTGCTCACGTTCACCTCAATCAGGACCCGCAGGGTCTTGTTTGCCTTTACCGCCTCTTTCTGGAGTTCCTCGGCAAGATGCAGGGAATCCAGTGAGTGAATCCAGTCAAACAAGCCGACCGCCTTTTTGGCCTTATTGGTCTGCAGGTGGCCTATCATATGCCAGGCAAACCCGGTCTCTGTGCCCAATGACTTGGCCTTATCCAGCGTGTCCTGCACCCGGTTCTCGCCGATGTCCTTCCAGCCCAATTCCGACAGAACCTTCAGGGTTTCCGCCCCGACCGTCTTGGTTACGGCTACGATAGTGATATCATCCGGGTTCCGGCCCGCGCGCTGAGCGGCTGACTTAACCCGGGACTTGATATTCTCTATTGATTCTTTTAATTTGGATGCAGATAACATTGTATTTTGTATTTTTTATTGTATTATTCTATAATGTCTTTTTTCTAAAGTCAACGAATCTGTGTACTAAGCGGAGCGTGAGGCGGAGCATTCAGCCTGTGGCTGAAGCGCACGCAAAATCGGTGAAATCTGTGGTTGCTGTTGTATGGTGAAAGCATTGGCATTGTTATCCGGCGGGCTGGACTCAACCCTGGCCATCAAGGTGGTGCAGGAATCCGCCCTGGTACCTCTTGAGATAGAGGCTCTGCACTTCACCACGGTCTTCTGCCGGTGCGACGGCAAAGACAGCGTCTGCGGCTCCACGGCCAAAAGCGTAGCCGAAAAATTTCATATTCCGATAAGAAACATCAACAACACCAACCTGATGCTGGAAGCGGTGCGCAAGCCCCGGTACGGCTACGGCAGCAACGTTAACCCCTGCATTGACTGCCGGATAAATACGGTTCGTTCAACCCGCGAGGTGATGAACCGGTCCGGCGCGTCTTTTATTATTACCGGCGAGGTCCTGAGCCAGCGGCCGATGTCCCAGCATCTGAACGCCCTGAAACTTATTGAGAAAGAGACCGGATTGCAAGGCCTCATCCTGCGGCCGCTCTCGGCCCGGCTGCTGGAGCCGACCGTGCCGGAAAATAACAAGTGGGTGGACCGGGCCAAATTGCTGGCCATCTCAGGCCGCTCGCGCAAAGAGCAGATGTCCCTTGCCAATATCTTTGAGATTAAGGACTATCCCTGTCCGGCCGGCGGATGTTTACTCACCGACCCCGGATTTGCGGTGCGGATGAAGGACCTCCTGAAATATACTCCGGACTTTGGGCTGAACGACACCCTGTTATTGCAGGTAGGCCGGCATTTCAGGATAAACGACAAACTCAAACTCATAGTGGGACGCAATGAAAAGGAAAACCAGACCATTGCCAACCTGTGCCGTCCTTCGCCATTCCAGAGCTCCGGCTACGAAACGGCGGATGGCCGCGAAGGAGACGTCCTGATGGAAACCGCGGACTATGTCGGACCCACGGCGCTATTACGGGGCAGATTCCGCGATGAGGACATTAAACTTGCCGCAGGCATCACGGCCCGCTATGCAGACCTGCCGGATGGCGTTAAGGATGTAACGACAAACATACTATCTGATAAAACAGTTCTGCGCAATGTGCCGGTCCTGGCCGATTCCGGGATAAACCGCTACCGGATAAACTGATACAAACGTAAAAACCCATATTTTATTGTATGGAATTTTCCGCCAGCCGCCCGAAGGCGAGCCTCGCCCTAATGGCGGGAGGCGGACCCGCCTTTGGCGGGCAAATATCCTAATCACTAATCTGGGGACACGTACTAATTAAGTAGCCAACAACACCTCTTGCGGTTATGACCCGGCTGAAAGTAATCTCTTGACAATCCAGGATGCGAATACTAATATGTCCAAGGTAAAGGTAAAAAGGTAAAAAGGTAATCAAAAGGTAATCTGGGGACGCATACGAATTAATAAATTGGTTTGTGTCACCGGATTAAGGTAGTGTACTATAGCTGGATACAAAATTTATTCATAAATATATCATGAAAATTACTTATATTCTATTCCTGATTTTAGTAATTATGTCGGGTGTCGGTGGTATTTGTGAACAAGAGTCGCAAAATTATAACAAATGGATAAATAGAAATGAGGGAGAAATAATCGAGGATGTTATAAGTTCTGCGGATAAAAATATCGATTTAGGATGCGTGCTCTTAATCCTGGCGAAGGAGTATTATCCATCTATAGATGTGAAAAAATACCTTGATATCTTGGATAACATGGCAAGGGAGATAGAAGACCAGATTAGCGCCCAGAAAGAACCGTCTGATGTTATCCGAACGATTAATAGCTACCTTTTTGACGTTAAAGGGTTTAAGGCATCCCCGACTATTTACTGGAAGCCGAGGGAGAATTATGCTGAAAAAGCATTATTAAATAAGGTGTTGGATAATAAGTCGGGAAATTGCTTGGGTTTATCATCTCTTTATCTTGCCCTTGCAGAAAGATTAAACCTGCCTGTATATGGAGTGTCCTCTCCCGAACATATATTTATTAGGTATGATAATGGTAAATATATAAGAGACATAGAAACCGATAAAAATGGCGCCGAATTAGGAACGTCGGCTTATGATTATTATTTAGCGCCGGGTATGAATAACCCTGATAATCAAATGTTTTTTATCGGGTTAACAAAAGAGGACATAAACTTTGCTGGATATCTTAAGAATCTTTCAAAGAAAGATGTTATAGGAATCTTTCTCATGAATAGGGGGATGGTGTATTACGATAACTATGATGATAGTAAATCTGATAGTGATTGGAGAAAAGCAATTAAGGTCTCTTCAAACCCTGCGCATACCCACTTTGAAATCGCTTCTTTTTTGGCTGGGGTTGGTACAGATGGAGCATATAATAGGGCGTTATTCCATTTGAATGAGGTAATACGAATGTCCCCGAATTATTATGGTTCGTATGAACTAAAGGGATATTTGATAAACTCAACAGGATATACTTATGATGCAAGGGAAGAACTGAAATCTGCTCTTTCAGTATACAGTAAAGCAATAGAGTTGAATCCTTCATTGGCAAGAATTTATTATCGCAGAGCGGTTATCTATGAAAAAATAAATGAATATGATAACGCAATTAAAGATATTGACCGAGCTATAAAATTATTTCCGTCATCTGATAGATGTCATCTTAGACGCGCCAAATTATTGTTTTATAAGAGCGACAACGACAATGCTATAAAAGAATTAACATTGACAATTCAATTAAATCCCAAATATTCCGAAGCATATTATTTTAGGGGGTTAATTTATAAGAAATTAGGTAAGAAGCAAGAGGCAATAAAGGATTTTACACATTATTTAGAATTAGAGCCAAAATCGATTAGAACTGAATTAGTCCAGCAATATATAGAAGAATTGAAAGAGAAAACTCCACCAGAAACCAAACCGAATGAAAAATAGATGTTGCGCCTATGACGGCCCGACCGTGGTTACGGACTATGACGGCTCCAATAACCTGATTGCCTCGTATGTAACGCCGTTCTTAGACCAGAACCTTCTGGTCATCACCAATTCCAATACGTATTACTTTATGGTTGACGGCTTAGGAAGCGTGCGCAATCTCGTGTCATCTGCGCAATCTGTGGTTAACACTTATGACTATTCCGCTTTCGGCGAATCCCTATCAGCCAGTGAGCAAGTAAGCAATCGTTACAGGTTTA
>JBFMDM010000001.1:0-63633 GCA_040753835.1 Planctomycetota bacterium | reverse complement strand
TTCAAACGAATGGCGCCGATTATACAAGGAGATGTTTATGCCTGACAAGAAATATTCAGATGCGGAGTTAATCCGGCTGATTAAGGAAGACCCAAAGAAAAAAGATGACGCTGTTATAAATGTATATGAGAGATATAAGAAATATGTGGCTGATGAAGCAAGGCATTTGATTCCGCCGAACCGAGCGGCCGATGTCGCCGATTTCTGCTCCGAGGTCTGGCAAAGGGCTATCAAGGCCATCGGGAATTTCAAGGGCAAGTCAGTCAAGGCGCTTTTAGGCCGCGCCTACCTGGGCTTCGGCGCGCCGCACGGCATCATCGGACATTATTCGGCCATTTTCATACAGCAAAAATTCTCGTTCGCCTCGCTTGACAAGGAGGTCGGGCAGGATGAGGACGACAATCCGGTTTCATTGGGCCAGACCATTCCTGAAAAATGCGAGAAGCCCGGTATCCTGGAGCGGCTGGTCAACCGGGAGAGCAGGGAGATTATCCAGGAGGAGATTCTCAAACTGCCGAGGATGTCTTCGTGGGTAATTTATCTGGCCTACTGGCAGAATTGTTCGGCAGAGGATATTTCGCGGCTTTGCGGGATTGCCGAGACCGAGATTTACTGGCGACTGAGCCAGGCCCGACAGGCCTTAAGAGACCGTTTGGCCCGGCGGCTGTGCCTGGACGCCGCTACAGGCAGAGAATTGGAATAATTATGATAAGGAAGGAAAAGAGAGGCTCCCGATAAAAACTGTCGGGATAACTGGCTGTAAGATCCTGACGGATTAACAGCCGGCAAGAGGAGTGAGGATTATGAAAGAGCGAGGAACGGAAAAGGAAAGGGCCATCAAGATTGGCCGGATTGTGGAACGATTCAACAATGCGTGCCGCAGCGGCCGGAGGCCTTCTGTTGATGAATGGGTGGAGAAATACGCCTCGGCCGACGCACCCGCTGACCAGTTGCGACAACAATTAGAGATGAGCCTGGTAATTCTGGAGTCCGCCAAGACACCCTGGCCCAGGCAGGAGATTCCTGCCGAGACCGAGCAAAGCATAAAACAAAAACTCCTCTCCTCCTTTTCCAAAGGCGACAAAAACGGCAATGAGATAAAAATATTCGACGTGCCGCATCCCCTGACCAGGGAATACGACGGAATCCCGGTGGTGCGGCTGGCCGCGGCCGGCGAGGCGATGTCCTGCGAGCCGGATGCCCTGCTGACCATTGAGGGCTGGGAGAAAATCACCCGGCCTTTTGACCTGCCCTATAAGGAGATATTCGCGGTGCAAATCAAGGGCGACAGTTTGGAGCCGACCATCCCGGACGGCTCTTATGCGGTCATTGACCCGCGCAAGGAGGCAAGGTCCGGCTCGCTGGCTATGGTCATCAACAAGGAATATGAAGCCGCTGTAAAACTGGTGAAAATCCAGGGCGGCAAAGCGACCCTGATTTCCACAAACCCGGAATATCCGCCCAAGGAAATAAGCAGGAAGAACATCTGGAGGATGTATCCGGTGGTATGGGTTAAATTCAGACAGGGTAAAAAATAGCCGGCGGCTGGGCAAAGGCAACAATCCAAACACACAGGCGTTGATTCAATAACAACCCTATACTTTGAGCAATCGGAGTATGGGGTTTTTTCATGGCCTGTTTGAGCCCAGATCGTCAAAAGATATAACCACAAAGCGCACCCCGAATGCTTTCGGGACGGTCTTAGTGTCCTTTGTGGTTAAGCACTCATTGAAAGCCCCGCCGGCTTCCCGCCTTTGGCGAGGCTCGCCTTCGGGCGGCGCCTGGCGAGGCGAGCGCCCTTGGCGGATAACTGGCTGGAACTAAGCGAAGCGTGACTCCGAGCACTCCGAAAGTATTCGGGGAGCGCAGGTCAACTTCCGCGGCCGAACAGCCAGTAAGAAAAGGAGGGCTTATGGCCAAAATGATTTCCGATTTCTGGAGGAAAATCATCCGGATGGTCGTGGAGATTGTCCTGGAGATTCTGAAGGAAAAAACCAAACAGTAAACTTTACCAGCCCGGTGCGGCTGGCTATCGGCGTCACCCCGAATTACCATCGGGGGGCAAGACGCAGCTAGCCCACCGGCTGATTACAATACCCGCCAGAGGCGGGTCTAAGGGACTGTCCTCCGGAGGCGGATCCGCCTTTGGCGGATAACTTCCTTCGGTCTAACAGTCCCTAAGAAAGGATAAAACTATGATACGCACAAAACTTATAGTGCCGGTGGCGGCACTGATTACGCCACATTCGGATATGTCCGAAAAGCGGGTCAGCGGCCTGATTAACAACGCCGAGACCATCAACAACCGGCGTAAGGAGCGGATAGGCAACGACGGGACTTTCGGCCAGGTTATTGCCACTCCGGCTGCGGACAAATTCAAGAACCGGGTTAATTTCCCGACCTCAACACAGGGCGATCGTGATGCCGCGGATATCTATACTATGCATCGCGGAAAGATTCTCAGGTCATACGACAAGTATAACGACGGCCTGGACCACGCCTTTGAGGAGGTGGACGGCGTCTATGCCAAGCGGTTCAAGGATGCGGTTACCGCAAAGCAGTCAAACTGGGACGAAGAGGCGGCCCGTGGGACACTGCGTTTCACCGGCTCGCGCGCCAGAGGCAGGCAGGTGGCCTCGGTAATGGGCTATTGGCTGACAGGCGATATCCAGGCAACCCAGCGGCTGCCCGATGGCTCACAAGTACTGGATGGCGGTCCATACGACATCTCCTCAAACGGCTTGCGGGCAACCCTGAGAGCGGCCTTAACCCAACTTTTAATTCAGACCGGCGTCATCATCAACGAATCCGGGTTTGATTCGGCGATGCTGACAAAGCATAACGGCAGGATTAAAGATGCGTTGGAAAGAATGTCAGACCCAGCCAAGGCAACGGATTGGGTGGCGGCCATTACAGCGGATAAGTCCTACTGTGTATGGTATGTGGAGGACGGCCAACTCAAACTCCAGACACAAATCTGGAAGGTGTAGACCACAGATTAACCCCTCGCCCTGCCCTCTCCCCTAAGGGGGAGAGGGTTAGGGCAGAGGAAAAAGGATAATTTATGAAACAATGCGAGGCGTTAAGCCAAAAAAACCGCCAGTGTGAAAATATGGCGTTTTACTACGACGAACAAACAAAATTACATTTATGCCCGGACCATAAGTTCGGGAATGCGAAAGGAGTAATGTGTTATGGCAAGGACTTTGTACGACCGACTCAACGAAATCAAAACAAAACACCTAAGCCCGCAATCGGCCACGGGCGAGAAAATAGCCAATGACGCTATTGAGGAAAAACATATCAAGGACGGTGTGGTAACCAGGCGCAAGATTGCCGATGGTGTGGTCGGAACTGATGAATTAGTAGACGGTTCAGTTAGCGCCGTAAAAATAGCCAGTAAGGCAGTAACCAATGATAAGTTGCAATCGGCCAGCGTGACTAACGAAAAGATTGCAGACGGCTCAATTACCTCAGGCAAGATAGTGGCCGGGGCAATAACCACAGAGAAGATTGCCAACGGCGCAATTACCAGAGAAAAGGTCGCAGACCAGAGCGTCAGAACAGAGGATTTGGTGGATGGAGCCGTAACCAATGCCAAGTTAGCGAATAACGCAGTTACGGCCTCAAAGATTGCGGCTAATGCGATTGGCTCCAGCGAAATACAATCTGGAGCAGTAGGCAGTAGTGAGTTGGCAGTAGGCAGTGTCAGTACGGAGAAAATCCAGAACGGCGCGGTGACGCAGGAGAAATTGGCGGCTGGTATCGGAGGCGGAGACCGCTTTACCTTCGGGACATTACTCACCGGACTGGGTTCGGCTGATGTGCTTTACCTGACCGGCATCTCCGCGGATATTCCTTATACGGCCTTTGATTTGAGTCCCTGGATTCCGGCGCAGGCCAAGGCCGTGATTCTGCAACTGGGGATGTTCAACCAGGCATTTGCCACAGGCCGGGCGTTCTTCAGGGTCCGGACTAATACTGACCAGCGCGACGCGCTCGGCTTGGGTTTGATTCCGGGCGCGAATTCGCAGGTGGCCAATCAGGGGATAGTGCCGCTGGTGGTGGGAACAGGACCGAGGACGATTGAGTACGCGTTGGAGTCCGTGGGCGGTCCATGGTCTGCTACATTGACGCTATACATTACAGTCGTCGGTTATATAATGTAGCCCCTCCGCTTTGCTACGGGATAAGGGGCAGTAAAGTTCGCTTTGTTCGCTGGACGCGGCTGCTTTGCAGTCTTTGCGGTAAAAGAAGTTTTTTATGACATTTATTTCTTGCCACCGCATTAGCGGTTTTGGTATAAAATCAACGCATTATGATAGACACCGAGAAACTGTCCGCCAAGGCCCAGGAGGCATTTGACAAGCGCAATTACGACTACGCCATAGACCTGGCCCGGCAGATTCTTGAATTCAACCCGTCCAGCGCCCAGGCCCGCAAAATCCTCAGGGCCAGTTCGGTGGGCCG
This sequence comes from Planctomycetota bacterium, assembly GCA_040753835.1. Taxonomy (GTDB): domain Bacteria; phylum Planctomycetota; class MHYJ01; order JACQXL01; family JACQXL01; genus JACRIK01. The sequence continues at coordinate 59,163 of JBFMDM010000001.1, read as the reverse complement.
GTGCGAAATCCAAAAGACCGCGCCTTCGCCGTATCTGGCCTTTGTCACCGGACTGTTCCCGGTCATCAAGATTTGCCTGTTTTCCCTGCTGAAGAAATACGGCATAGTCCTGCAGGCCGGCGAGGAGTTCCTGTCCCGGAATCCCTACAGCATCTGGGGCCGGATGATTGTAGGCAGCGCATTGGAGAACCTGAATTACACGGACAGCGCCATAGAGGAATTTGAGGCGCTGGCCGCCTTAAAGACGCGCGACGCCCGGGCGATGAAATCACTGGGCGAACTCTACCGGCTCAAGAACGACGTCAAAAAGGCCCAGTTCTATTACGAAAAAGCCCTGGCCTTAAAACCCTCTGATTTGCAGGCCACCCGGGCCCTGAAGGACCTGGCCGCTTTGACCACCCTGCATGAGGGCGGCTGGTCCACGGCCAAGTCATCCCGCGATATCGTCAAGGATACCAAGACCGCCCAGGAACTGGAAAAGGAGACCCAATTCGTCAAGGACAGCGACATCCCCCAGGAAATCAGCCGGCTCAAGGGCATCGTCAACCAGAACCCGCAGAGCCCGGACAACGTGCGGTTCCTGAAGAAAATCGGGGAACTGCAAAGCAGGCAGAAGGATTTCAGCGCGGCGCTGGCCACTTACGAGCAGGCCATGAAACTGGCGCCCGCGGACGGGTCGCTCTCAATGAAAATCGGGGATATTAAGGTTCAGGTCTTTGACGAGCGCATCAGGGAACTCCAACAGGAACTGAAATCCGAGCCGGGCAATCATAAGCTCAAGGAGGCGCTGGCCAGGGCGCAGCAGGAGAAGAACAATTTCCGGATAGAGGAATACCGCCAGCGGGTTAAGTTATACCCGACCAACCTGATTTACCGCTACCAGTTGGGCCGGGCGTTTTACGACGCCAAGCAGTATGACGAGGCCGTGGCCGAGTTCCAGGCCTCTCTGCGCGACCATAAACTCAAGACCGACTCGTTGAATTATCTCGGGCTCTGCTTCATCGCCAAGAAACTCTACGATATGGCGGTCGGGCAATTCACCAAGGCCCTTGAAGGCGGGGCTCTGACCAACGAATACGCCAAGGCCATCAGGTATAACCTGGCCCTGGCTTATGAATATAACCAGAACCGCGAACAGGCCATCTCCGAATACAAGAAAATAATGGAGGTGGACATCAGTTACCGCGATGTCAGCGACCGGGTAAACAAGTTGCAGGCCGCGGCGAAGTAAATGGAGGTGCGTCTATGAAAAATATGTTAATTGTTTCTGTCTGCGCCATATTGCTGGCCGCTGTTGGCTGCGACAACAAGACGAAACTGTTGCAGGACCGTTGCGCCCGGGCCGAGAAGGCGCTGGAAGAGGTGCGGGAAAATCTCAATAAGGCTTTGGCCGAGGCCGATAAGGTGTCGGGCCTTCAGACCAGGATAAAGGAACTGGGAGACGAAATAGCCCTGTTAAAGGCCGAGGCAAGCGGCGCAGTCCAGGAAAAGGAAGCCGCCGTAAAAGAAAACAAGGAGTTGGTCCAGAAGAACAAGCAGTTAAAAGACGAGAACGCCAAGCTGACCAAGACCATTCCGGCCCTTAAAGAAGAGACCGCGGACGCAAAACGGCGGGTCCGGGAACTGGAAAACGCGCTGTTGAGCTTAAATAACGACAACGCCGCCCTGAAAAGGCGCATTGAGGAACTGGAAAAACGCATCAAGGACCTGGAAGGCAAAAACTCAGGAAAATAACCGCCGCAATTCGCGGTGCAGAATCTTGCCGCTGGCCGTCCGGGGCATATCTTTTGCCGGAATGAATTTCACGGTCTTGGGCTTTTTGTAGGATGCCATCTTGTCGCGGCAGAATTCTATAATCTCATCTTCATCAGCCGGGGCATTGTCTTTCAGCGACACAATCGCAACCACCTTCTCGCCCCATTTGTCATCAGGCACTCCGATGACCGCGGCCTCAAATATCCCGGGATGGCGCATCAGGACTTCCTCCACCTCGGAAGGATAGATATGCTCGCCGCCCGAGATAATCATATTGTCCTTGCGGTCAACCAGATAGTAATAGCCGTCCGCGTCCCGGCGCGCCATATCGCCGGCCGAGAACCACTCGCCGCAGAATGAGGACTTGGTCTTTTCCGGCAGTTTGTAATAGCCGCTGAAGAGCATCGGCCCGCGCGAATACAGTTCGCCCACCCGGCCGGCCGCAACTTCTTTATGGTCCTTGTCCAGCAGTTTGATGCAGTCCGTGCCGGAGGATTCCCGGCCGATGGAGCCGACCTTGGACATTTGCTCTGACGGCCGCAAGACCGTGACGATGCCGGCCTCGGTTGAACCGTAGCCCTCGTATAATTCCACGCCCCTAAAATAATCCATTACCCGCTGTTTGATATCGCCCCGGGCCGGCGCCGAGGAGCAAAGCAGTTTCCTTATTGACGAGACATCGTATTTCCGGAGGACCTCCCCGGGCTGATTTAACAGAAGGTGATAGTGCGTGGGTATCAGCGAAATGAAGGTTATCTTTTCCTTTTCTATAATCCGCAGGATATCGGCCGGTTCAAAGTGCCGGGCCGGATGGACATAAACGCTCCCGCCCAGATAGGTTATGGTGAAAGAGAAAAAGGTGGTATTGACATGGCAGAGCGGCATTACATTAAGGCAGACATCGTCGGGCGTAAACCCGAAGTCGCCTGCGTTAATGAGATAGAAGGCGACGTATGACTCGTGGGAGCGCAGGACGCCCTTGGGTTTCCCGGTGGTGCCTGAGGTGTATAACAGCACCCAGATATCCTCGTGCCTGACCCTGCAGTCCGGCTCGGACGCCGGCATATCCTTTATTGCGGACTCGTAATCGGACGCGCCTGCCTGTCCCGTCCGAAACGGGACGGCAGGCAGGCCTGCCTTGCCGGCATCAGAAGCGACGGTAAAATAATGCTTAATCTGCGGCAGTGAATTCCGGATTGGCTCAATCACCGGAGCAAATTCGCTGTGGAAGAAAAGCGCCCTGCTGTCCGCATCGTTGATGATGTAAGACACGTCCTGCGCGTCCAGGCGGAAGTTTATGGGATTTATGATGATGCCGGTCTTGGCGCAGGCCAGGTATAACTCCACTATCTCCAGGCAGTTCTCCAGGAAGCAGGAAACCTTGTCGCCCTTTTTCAGCCCCAAGCCCAGCAGGAGATGGGCCAGTTTGTTGACCCGCGCGTTCAGCCCGCTGAAGGTAAGCGAAACAGTTTTATCCTTGAAAGCGGTCTTGTTGGGATATTTTGCGGAATTGACCCTGAGCATTTCGCCGAGATTCAGCCACAAAGCGTTTCCCATTTTAGCGCAGAGTTATTTCTCAGGGTTGGTGTCGCTCGCAACGGCCTTATCTGTGTTCCTGGACGGCGCCTTGAATGGCTGATAAAGCATCACCGTGACATAGACAACTGTAACGACCGCGGCCAGCCCGGCTAATCCGGCCAGCATCAGCATCAGGGGCGGCTTTTCCCGCGGCACGGCCGGTTCCATTGCCATTCCCTGGCGGTGCCCCATTCCCCTGGGAACCCGCTTGCGGACGATAACCTCTTCGTATTCGCCCTCGTCGCCTTCGTAGACCTCTTCCACCACCTGGCGCGGCGGAGGCGGCGGCGCTTTCTTCAGCATCGCCGGCGCCTTGATGGTCTCCAGAATCGGCAACAGCGCTCCGCCGCTGATTGTGCCAACCACCTTATGGCAGCGGGTGCATTTCAGTTTCATCCCGTCCTTCAGGGAACTGATATCATACTTGGTATCGCAAAGCGGACATTCAACAATATTGGCCATAATAATACCCTCCTTTTGATAACGCCTAATTTAACATATTACCCCGCAGAAATCAAGAAAATAATTATTTATTTTAAGGCCGGCTGGGGGTATTACTCCCGACAGGAGTTGAACCTGTACTCCTGGCTCCGGAGGCCAGTGCTCTATCCAGTTGAGCTACGGGAGCGTCCAGAAAACTTCGTAACCACAGATTTCGCAGACCCGCCTGCGCCGATGCTTCGGCGGGCAGGTAACACCGATTTTAATCGGTGAAATCTGCGGTTGTCATGCCTGAGACGCCTGTCTATATATAAGTTATAATAATATGTATTTCTAACCGGGTCAAGTTTTGGGCGGTTTTGTTTGACTTTGCGGGAATATAAACTATGAAGATGGATATTATGAAATCCGGTTTCAGTTTGCTATTAACATTCTGCCTCGGGCTGTTTATCAATATGCCGTTCCTTTCCCCGGCCCAGGAGAAGAACGGGGGCGCCAAAGACGCCGCGCCTGCGCCCAAGGCCGAAGAGGCCGCGCCCCAAAAACCCGAGCCCTCGGCCTATGTCCGCTACGGCCAGATGGAAATCCGCAAGGAGGACAGCGTCCAGATTACGGTCTTTACCAACAAGGTGGAACTCTACCAGGCCGGCAAGATCCTCAAGGCCGACACCCTCATTGCCCGCAACAAGGCCAGGACCGGCAATCCCGCGCACGACAAGGATATTATCTTTGATGAGGTCTACGCCGAGGGCAACGTCAAGGTCATCAGCGAGAACGACCTTTTGTCCGCCGACCGCTTCTATTATAACTTTTACAACGACACCGGCATCCTTATCAACCTGGAAATACGGACCTCGGCCAAGGGCCGGGACGGACAGGAACTTTCCCTGGTGGTCCGGGCCAATATCGCCTACCAGACGGACAAGAACACGATTATCGCCCGCAACGCCTCGGTCACTTCCTGCCCGCACGGCCAGCCCCATTATTATTTCTGGGCCCATCAGATTTCGTTCGTCAGGGACGAATCCGGCAAGCACGTAACCACCTATCATCTCGTCCCGCATATCATCGGCATCCCGGTTTTCTACATCCCTTATTACAGCAAGACCCTGGGCGAGGATTCCATCATCAGGGGCGTCCGCTTTTCCACATCCAACCGGCTGGGCAAAAGCACGGATGTGAAACTGGGTATGAATCTCGCAAAATACGTCCGCGATGAAAAAGGGGAAATAGCCAAAGACCGGGACGGCTATTACAAGACCAAACTCTGGGGCGACCTGACGCTGGATGAGCATATCTACGAAAAGCGCGGCCTGGCCTCTGAGGCGCAACTGGAATACGACTGGGGCAAATACGAGGGTTTTGTCAAGGGCTATTATATCAACGACAAGGGGCCTGACCCGGACCTGCGCTACAGCACGCTCATTTACCAGACGCCCCAGGCAATGGACTCGGTCGTCAACGAGGAGCGCGGACGCATACATTCATTCCACCGCCAGAATCTCACGCCGGGACAGGCCCAGACCGGCAACAACAATCCGAACCTGCGGCTGGACGTGGAGATGTATAATCTTTCGGACCGCTACTTCCTGCCCGAATTCTTTAACGACGAATACAAGGAACACAAACCGCCCGAATCCTATTTTTACCTGCGTTATTTGCGCTACAATAAGGCCCTGACCCTGCTCGGCCAGCCCACAATGACCAACTACCAGAACAAGACCGAATACCAGCCCGCGCTTAAGACGTATATGATGAACGAGCCGGTCTGGTTTACCGGCTCAACGCCCCTGGTATATTATTCCGGGACAATGGAGTTCTCCACCCCGCGCCGGGCGCTGGACGAACTGCCTGAACAGCCCGGCTATCAGGCCAACCGGGTTGACTCCTTCAACGAACTCTCAGCGCCGATAGACCTCGGCGTCACCCGGTTCACGCCCTTTGTAGCCGGCCGCTGGACCGGCTATAACAAAACCCTGCAGGACACTGATTACGCAACCCGGTTTATCGCCTCTGAAGGCGGCCGTTTTTACACCCAACTCTCGCGCCAATTTGACCTCAAGGAGAAACCATTGGGCATCTCCAAGCCCATCCACACCGTCTCCTTTGACGTCCGTTATGCCAACCACAGTTCGGTAAACGTCCCATCCTCGGATTTATATTACTTTGACAATACAGACCGCTATGACGAGATGGGCGAATGGTATTTTGAAATCCGCAACCGCTTTAAGTCCGAGCACAAGGGAACCTATAACGAATTCCTGGACATCGGGCTGTCTATGGAACGCTACTCCAGGCCGATTACCAACCCGGCCTCAAATTATCTCTATCCGATGAGCGCCCTGACCATTCCGCCGGTGGAGAACAACGATTTCCCGGAGCGGAAAATCTCGGACCTCAACCTGGACGTCCTGCTTACGCCGGCCGCGCCGTTCTCGTTCAGGACTATCTGGCAGTATAACACCAACACCCACGTGGGCGAGGCCTGGTATTTCAACACCGCCTTTATGCCCTATTCCACCTGGAAGGTCTCGCTCTTCGGCAATTATCTCCTTGACCGCACCGATACCTACGGCCTGAACCTGACCTGCTCGCCCCTGGAGAAATGGCAATTGTCCATCGCGGACCAGTATGACTTCCGGGCCGGAAACTTCATCAACCGGAGTTATTCACTGCGCCGGGATTTGCACGAGTTCTATCTTGAATTCACCCTGAATATTGACAAGGGCAAGGATGAACAGAATTTTAATATCTTCCTCTCGCCTAAGGGGGTAAAGTAATATTATTTGTAGTGCTATGAGAATTGCCATTATCGGCTCGGGGCACGTGGGCCTGGTTACCGGCGCGTGTTTAGCCGAAAAGAAACACAAGGTCATCTGCGTGGACAGCGACCGCAGGAAAATAGAATCGCTCCGCAAACTGGTTGTGCCATTTTACGAGCCGGGACTGCCTGAGATGGTCCGGCGCAACCACAAGGCCAAACGGTTGGGCTTTTCCACGGACATCAGCCAGGCCGTGCGCTTTGCCGAGGTCATCTTCATCTCGGTCGGCACGCCTCTGGGCAAATGGGGCGGCGCCAACCTGTCCCAAATCCGCCGGGTCTCAAGGGAAATCGCAGATAACTTGAACAGCCAATACAAGGTCATCGTGGAAAAAAGCACGGTGCCGGTCGGCACGGCAGATGAAATGGAGCGCATCATCAGAATGCACGCGCCCAGGGGCGCCCGCTTTGACATCGTCTCCAATCCCGAATTCCTCCAGGAGGGCTCGGCTATCAGGACCACGCTCTATCCGGACCGCATCGTATTCGGAGTCAAGACCGCGCAGGCCGAAAAGGCGATGCGCAAGGTCTTCGGTTCGTTCCGAGCGCCTATACTCGTGACCGACATCAAGAGCGCGGAACTCATAAAGCATGCGGCCAACTCCTTCCTGGCCCTGAAAATCTCATACGCCAATGCGTTGTCCAATGTCTGCGAAAAGAGCGGCGCGGATATCAGGATGGTCACGCGCGGCATCGGAATGGACAAACGCATCAACCCGCACTTCCTTAATGCCGGCATCGGCTACGGCGGATTCTGTTTCCCCAAAGACGTGGCCGCCTTTATCCACATCTCCAACAAACTCGGCTATGACTTCAGCATCCTCAAGGCCGTGCAGAAGACCAATGTTTTCCAGCGCGAGGTTGCGGTCAACAAGATAAAGAAGGCCCTGGGCGGAACCGTGCGCAACAAGCACATTGCGGTCTGGGGATTATCATTCAAGCCCAATACGGACGACATCAGGGAATCGCCTTCGCTATATATAATAGAAGAACTCCTGCGCCAAAAGGCGCGCATCAGGGCATACGACCCTCAGGCAATGCACGAAACCAGGAAAGTTCTACCGCACATCCACTACTGCGCCACGGCATACGAGGCGCTCCGGAAAAGCGACTGTCTCTTTATTGCCACCGAATGGAACGAATTCCGCAAGGCCAACTTAGCCCGGGTGAAGAAACTATTGCGTAAGCCGGTCATCATAGACGGCCGGAATATCTTTGAGCCAACCAAGATGAAACACCTGGGTTTTGTGTATTACGGAATCGGAAGGAGTTAAATATGAGTAAGGCGATTTATGCAGGCACGTTTGACCCCCTGACCAAAGGGCATATTGATGTCATTGAACGCGGGGCTAAAATCTTCAGCGAATTGGTCGTGGCCGTGGCCGACAACCCGGCCAAGAACCCCATCTTCTGCAAACAGGAACGGGTCAATCATATCAAAAAGGTCATCGGCAAATACCCTAATGTCAGGGTGGATTCATTCAAGGGGCTGTTAATTGACTACGTTCGGAAGCAAAAGACCAATATTATCCTGCGCGGCATCAGGACCATCTCGGACTTTGAATACGAGTTCCAGATGGCCCTGACCAACCGGGCGATTGCGCCGGATATTGAAACGGTCTTCGTAATGACTTGCGAAAAATATTCCTACATCTCGTCGCACCTGTTAAAGGAGGCGGTATCGCTGGGCGCGGATATGCAACTATTCGTACCGGCGGAAATCCAGGATGCGCTTAAGAAGAAACTGGGCCGCAGATAAACGCAGAGTCCTCTGGACTACGCAGATAGGCGATATTGCTATTTCCTGTTTTTCAGGGTCTTTTCGTCGCTGACCGAGAGTTTCCAGCAGCCACGTGCCCTGCGGCGCGACAGGACCTTGCGGCCGCCCTTGGTCTTCATCCTGGCCCGGAACCCGTATTTCCTGCGGCGCCTGGTCTTGGACGGATGATAGGTGCTTTGCATAATCTCAAACCTCTCTTCTATATCGGCTTATAATCAAGCGCTGTAAATAGCAAATATTGGGGAACAAGGCAAGAAATTAACCCCACGAATTCCTAACTCTACAAATTACGAATCGGCGAATTACGAATCTGTAATTAGAAAATTCGTAGCAGCAATCAGTTATCGGGAAGAAAAAGAGTCCAGAGAATTATTGACTTTTCATCATTAATTGAATATGCTTACTCCAAGGGAGAGAAATTCTATGCCAAACCAAGAAAAAGTCCTTGTTGTGGATGACGAACTGGTGATGCGCGACCTGCTGTATAACGTCCTGACTAGGAACGGATTCAAGGCCATCACCGCGCCGAACGGTGACGAGGGCGTGAAGATGCTGGAGCGCGAGCGGCCGGATTTGGTGATTATGGACCTGATGATGCCGGGGATAAACGGGCTTGAGGCGTTTGTCCGGATGCGCAAAATAGACCCGCAGATAGAGGTGATTCTCCTGACCGGCGCGAATATAGACGACCTGGAGACCCAGGCGCGCAAATTAGGCGTTTCCGAAATTCTGCGCAAGGGCGTGGGCGTGGAACTCTTTATGAAGTCGGTCAATTACGTGCTGGAAAAGCGCAAGGCCAAGCGCGCCCAGCCGGCGGCCAAGCCCAAGGGCAGAATCCTGGTTGTGGATGATGAGCCGGAAATCAGGTTTATGCTGGAGAAATTCTTCGCCCGGCAGGGCTATGAGGTAGCCACGGCCGGAAGCGGCGAAGAAGCCGTAAAGGCGGTCACTGAATACGTTTCCGCCAAACAGGATGCGGACAGGAAGACGCCCTTTATGGTCTTGATGGATATCCGGATGCCGGGAATGGACGGACTGGTTGCCCTGAATAAGATGAAACAGATAGACAAGAAAATCCCGGTCATAATGATAAGCGGGCTGAACGACGACCAGAGCACGCGCGAGGCGATGAGACTGGGCGCTTATGACTACATTATGAAGCCGTTTAATATGGAATACCTGGAGATGGTCGTGATGACCAAGATATTGCTGGCGGAATAAATTATAGATTGGATAACCATGAAGATTACAGAACTCATCAAGGCGCATAAAGCCAGGGTCGGCATCATCGGAATGGGCTATGTCGGACTGCCTTTAGCCAAGGTCTTTTCCCAAAAGGGATTTCCGGTAACCGGATTTGACATTGACCCGGCCAAGATAAAGGCCCTAAACAGCGGCAAATCCTATATCAAGCATATCCCGGCAACGTTGGTGCAGGAGATGCGCAGGAAATACGGATTCCACGCCACGGGCAACTTCCGCGAACTGCGCCGGATGGACGTCATCATTATCTGCGTCCCGACTCCGCTGACTATAATGCGCGACCCGGATATGTCATACATTGAAAACACGACCCGGAGCATTGCGGCCAACTTGCGCAAGGGACAGTTAATCGTGCTGGAGAGCACTACCTATCCGGGCACAACCGACGAGGTGGTCCGTCCCATTCTGGAAAAGACCGGCCTCAAATGCGGGAAGGATTTTTACCTGGCCTTCTCACCAGAGCGCGAAGACCCGGGCAATCCCAAATACTCAACTGAGAAGATACCCAAGGTGGTGGGCGGAGTTGATAAAATGGCCACGGACATCGCGGTCCTGCTATATGAGCAGGCCGTGGCTAAGGTGGTCAGGGTCTCGTCGGCGCGGGTGGCCGAGTCAACCAAACTAATGGAGAACATCTACCGTTGCGTCAATATCGCACTGGTCAACGAACTCAAGATGCTCTTTGATAAGATGGGCATCAATATCTGGGAGGTGATTTCAGCCGCATCCACCAAGCCCTTCGGGTTCCAGAGTTTTTACCCCGGGCCTGGCCTGGGCGGGCACTGCATTCCCATAGACCCGTTTTATCTTTCCTGGAAGGCGCGGCAATACGAGATGACGACCAGATTCATAGAACTGGCCGGCGAGATAAATATCTCAATGCCCTATTACGTGGTGGCCAGAACGATGGAGGCGCTGAACAAGCGCTCCAGGTCGCTCAAGGGCGCGCGCATCCTTATTTTGGGGATGGCCTACAAAAAGGACGTGGATGATTTAAGAGAATCGCCTTCGCTGAAACTGACGGAACTTTTCCGGGAGCAGGGTGCAAAGGTAGTTTACAACGACCCGTTTATCCCGAAACTGCCGTACCTGAGGCACTACAAATTCCCGGCGATGAAGTCAGCGCCGCTGACGGCCGAACTGCTGAAGAAACAGGATGCGGTGGTGATTTCCACGGACCACACAACATACGATTACCAGTGGATTGTCCGGCGCAGCAAACTGGTAATAGACACGCGCAACGCCACGAAAAGCGTCACCGGCCTGAATGAGCGCATTGTCCGTGCGTAACTAATTTCGGTTTTGTCATTCCTGCGGAAGCGGGAATCCAGGCTATTTGTATTTATGAAAAACAAACTGGCTGAAATTCTGAAGCGGTACGAGGAGATTGAGAAACTCATCGTCCAGCCCGAGGTCATCGGAAATCCCGGGCGCTATGCCGGACTGATGAAGGAGCGCGGGTCGCTTTCCCGGTTTGTGGAACGCATCAAAGCGCTGGAGGAGACCCGCCGGCAAAAGAAGGACGCCGGGGAACTTATCAGCCAGCATAAGGATGACAGGGAGTTTATTGACCTAACCACCGAAGAAATCAATACGCTCTCGGAAAAAGAAAGGGCCATCCTGTCCGAACTGGAGGAGATGTTCCTGACGGACCAGGAACAGGGCAACCGGAATGTGATAATGGAAATCCGGGCCGGCACGGGCGGCGAGGAGTCCGCGCTCTTTACCGCGGACCTGTTCCGGATGTACACCAAGTATGCGGACCGCAAGGGCTGGAAATGCCTGCTGATGGACTCAAGCCCGACCGGCCTGGGCGGATTCAAGGAGGTGGTCTTTTCCGTGGAGGGCGAGAATGTCTATAAATGCCTAATGTTTGAAAGCGGCGGGCACCGGGTGCAAAGGGTGCCCAAGACCGAGGCAAGCGGCCGGATTCATACTTCGGCGGCAACCGTGGCGGTCCTGCCCGAAGCCGAGGAGGTGGACATAGAGATAAAACCCGAGGATTTGAAGATAGACACCTATTCAGCCGGCGGCCCGGGCGGCCAGCACGTGAACAAGACCGCCTCGGCCGTGCGCATCACGCATATCCCAACCAATACGGTCGTGGCCTGCCAGGTGGAGCGCTCCCAACACCGCAACAAGGATTTGGCAATGCGGCTCCTGCGCAGCCGCATCTATGAGAATATGGCCTCCAAGAACAAGCAGGAGCGGGACAAGATGCGCAAGACCCAGATTGGCTCGGGCGACCGGAGCGAGAAAATCCGCACCTACAACTTCCCACAGAACCGCGTGACCGACCACCGGATTAACTTTTCCATCCATAACCTGCCGGCTGTGCTGGAGGGCGAACTGGACGAAATGATTGATAAACTGCTGGAAGAGGACCGCAAACTCAAACTCCAGAATATCGGAAGCACAAAATAAACAACAGGATTTAACCGATTAAACCGATTTCCGTTAAATCCGTTTAATCCCGCTGTTAAAAGGCAAATGAATATCGCTCAAACCCTGGCAAAGTATTCAGCAAACAATCAACCACCAGATATGGAAATCCTCCTGGCTCACGTCCTGAAGCACCCGGCTATAGACCTGTATAAAACCCCGGACAGGGTAATCACTCCGATACAGGATGCAAGATTCAGGAGGATGCTTGCCAAATATAAGAGGGGCTGGCCGGTGGCGTACTTGACCGGGCACAAGGAATTTATGTCGCTGGATTTTCTGGTTACGCAGGACGTCCTGATTCCCAGGCCTGAAACAGAATTGCTGGTAGAAGAAGCGCTGCGATGTGTTGATGCCCTAACGCATAATGCTCCACGCTCTACGCTCTACGCTATAGACATCGGAACAGGGAGCGGTAACATTGCCGTTTCCATCATCAAGCACTGCGCGGCAGAAGGGTTGCGCATCCTTGCCTCTGATATCTCGCACAAGGCGCTGCGCATTGCCCGGCTTAATGCCCGGCGGCATAAGGTCAATAAACACATCAAGTTCTGTCACGGAGATTTATTTGGACCGTTTAAGGGAATCAAGGCGGATATCATTGTTTCCAATCCGCCTTATGTGGACAAAGCAGAGAAATCCAGATGGCAGACCGGACTGAAATACGAGCCGCCAGAAGCGCTTTGGGCTGATAGGCGGGGATTATTTTATATTGAGCAGATAATCAAACATGCGCCGGACCATCTTAAGCCCGGCGGCTGGCTATTGATGGAAATCGGCATCGGCCAGGCAAAGGAAACGATGAGAACGGCCAAGCAAGGCAGGTGCTTCAGGGATATAAAAATCCTCAATGACTATAACCGGATTCCGCGCATCCTTATGGCTAATCTGGATTATCCATATTACCCTTAAGATAATACCAAGACGTCTTATATCTTTATACTTATCTTATAGCCCAGCCCCGCACATAACCTTCAACTTAGGTAGCCCAAAGCAGAAGTTATGTGCGGGATTGCCCGCATAATATAATAACTATGCACGGCCTTTAGCATAATTGCATAAAAATTTATGAATAATGCGGGCTAATCGCTGCTGACCTTTTGGAGGACATAGACGGTCTGCCAGTTTGCGCCCATATCAAAAAGTTCCTTGCGGGTCTTGTCGTTCCAGCGCACGTCAATGAGTATCTGATTCTTGCGGCCGTATTGCCGGCATTTGCCGCCGGTGTCGTCTGCGATGCGGGTGCCGATGCCCGGAATGTGGATAATGGAGCCGTAGGGAATTATCTTCGGGTCAACGGCCACGCCGTCATTGTTGCGGGCGGATTTGTTTAGCGAGGTCCGGCCCTTCCATCTGCGCTCGGTCTTTTCATTGCAACTGTAATGGGTAATCCTGGCCTGGACCGGTTTCCAGACGTATTCCGGCTCGGCCCCGCCGTCCCGGTCCGTATTCTGGCTCATCAGATACCAGCCCGGTGCCAGGATGACCACCAATAGCGCTGTGGTTATTATTATTCCTCTCATCTATTGCTACTCCTTTGATTCCGTTATTATAGCATAGATATCCGGTTTTGTCAAGCCCCGCACATAAGCATTATTATTCGCCTCCAGGGAATAGAAATAATTGCCACATCTACTTAGATATCCTGCATTTTACACAAATATTATGTGCGGGATCAAGGGGGATTTTTATAATCCTGGTTTCCGTGTAAAATAGCGGTTTTGCCGGAATCTGCAACGTAGAAATATTAAATCGGGATAAATCTTGCGTTTGCCGGAGTTCTGTAATACTATCTTGGATTATTCATACGATGCTAAAAATGATAACGGTTTGTTTTCGGTATTTGTGCTTATACCATAATCTCGCCCCGCATCACGCCCTATTTGATTGGAGCGGGGTGCGGGATTGTCCAGCCGAAGACGGATCTGCCTCTGGCATGACCCGCATCCCAATATTATATCGGGGTTGGTCTTAAGCATAATTGTATAAAAATCTATGAATAATGCGGGCTATCTATTGCGATGAAAAAACCGACTTTCTTGTTGTGGGTAATGCATTTCTTCCTGCTGCTTATCGGGCTGGGGCTGTTAATCTGGGCGCTGTCGCTGCCCTGGGCCACCGGCAAAAGCACCTTTGGGCTGGTCAACCAGACCGCATACGGTTATAGCGAGCCGAAACTCTGCCTGCCGTTCGGAATCCTGATTGCTATTATTACCGTTACGTTCTTCTCCGGGTTTCTCTCGCTTTTGGCGCCGTCCAAACCCGTCTTCGGTATCATAATACTCGTCGCCGGAATTATTGCGGCGGCCCTGGGGCTTTTTATCTGGACCAGGATAGAAGCAAGCGATGTTTACGTCTTCCTTAAACTGGCTGAGGTCAAGCCGGACTTGGGGATTTTGTTTATGATATTGGGCGGCGGTGCACTGTTCCTGGACGGGCTGATTTATTTACGATAGCATTTCTACGATATCTACCGCCTTGAGTTTATCGCCAATGCCCTTTTCCTTTATACCGTCACCCAGCATCGTCAGGCAATAGGGGCAGGCGGTAACGACTGTTCCCGCCTTGACCGTGTCCTGCGCCTCTTGGATGCGAATTTGGTTGATGCGTGTGCCGCGTTTTTCCTCCATCCACATCCGGCCGCCGCCCGCGCCGCAACAAAAACTCTTCTTGTGGTTACGGGGCATTTCCCTGAATTCCACGCCCGGAATGGATTTCAGAATTTGCCTGGGCGCATTGTAGATGTCGTTATACCGGCCAAGATAGCAGGAGTCGTGATAAGTCACGAACGAATTATTAGTTATGAATTCTGAATTATTAATTTGGAGTTTGCCGGAGCGAATCAAATCCCAGATGAATTCGCTATGGTGGAGCACGGAGAAATCGGCGCCCAACTGATGGTATTCGTTCCTGAGGGTATTATAGCAGTGCGGGCAGTAGGTTAGTATCCTTGAGAATTTGTATTTCTTGAGGGTTTCAATATTCTCGCCGGCCAGTTGTTGGTAGAGGTATTCGTTGCCGATTCTGCGGGCCGGGTCGCCGCAACAACGCTCGGCATTGCCAAGGATGGCGAAATCCACTCCGGCCTTCTGCAGGACCCTGACCAGCGCGCTGGCCACCCTGGTATTGCGGTCGTCAGTCGCGCCGGCACAGCCCACCCAGAGCAGGATATCGGCCTGCCCGCCCTCGCGGAGTATTTTCACGCCGGAATCCTTGCACCAATCACTCCGTTTGTCCCAACTGACCGGCCAGGGATTGCCGTTGGTTTCCATATTCTTGAACATCGTCTTGACCTCGGACGGAAAATTGCTTTCAGCCAGGACCAGGTGCCGTCGGAATTCCACTATCTTGGGCGGATGCTCAATAAAGACCGGACAGTTGGAGCGGCAGAATCCGCAGGTGGTGCAGTCCCAAATTTCGTCGTATGAGGCGGTTTCAGGGGCCAGATTTGGCAAGGGAGCGGATTTTGACACCTTGGTGAATAAATGCGTCTTGAGGTTCTGAATCAATTGCTTTGGCTTTAACGGCTTATTGCTCAGATTGGTCGGACAGCCGGTGTTACAGCGGCCGCACCTGGTGCAGGCATCAAGGTCCAGGAGATGCTTCCAGGTAAAATCGGTTATCTTGGTAATGCCGAATTCCTCTGACGTCTCCAAATCCAGATTGACCAATGTGCCCTGGTGTTCCAGGTCGCGGCAGTAGATATTCAGCGGCGCGGTGAATATATGCATAAGTTTTGACCAGGGCAGGTAGGCAATGAGCGCCACCAAAATAGTTGAATGCGTGAACCATAAAAACGGATACCAGGCGCGGACATTGGATTCGTTGATACCCATGGTGAGCATAAGTTTGGCAAACAGGAGCCCAACCGGCTCAAAGCACATAATAGCCAGGTTCTGCGGGATTTCGGTGACGACCATCCGGCTTGATTCCAGGAAGAAGCCGGTTAGGGCGAGCGTGCCGAAGAACAGGATGACCACAAGGTCGTCGGCCTGGTTATCAAGTTCAGCCGGCCGGATAATATATCTGCGGATGAGGACAAAGACCAGTCCGAGAATCAGGGCCGCGCCGGATAAGTCCATCACCAGCGAGAAGTATTGATAGAACGCACCGGTCAGGATAACGATGCCGAAATCGGACTGGACCAGGACAATAAGCGTGCCGATATAGAGCAGGCCCAGGCCGTAAAAGATACCGGTATGGGTCAGGCCCTGATATGGGCGCTCTAGGATGCGGCGCTGGAACAGGCCGTAATAGATAAGATTAAAGAGCCGTTTGGAAATGGAGCCAAACCTATTATCTTTCTTGCCCAGGCGAATCAGGCGGAAATGCCTGAAGACGCCGTATAGGAAAATGACCGAGGCGATAATAAAAAGGCCGTAATGGATGACGACCAGGATTTTGGGGATTTGCCAGTAGATTTCTCGTTCCTGACCCATCGGCAGACCGCCTTACTAAAGGAAATTACGAGCCGGGCTATCCCGCCTTCGGCGGGATTCGGGCTATTGGACGACCGTCTTGGATATTAAAATATTTATCTTCAACTTATCCGACTTTGCCGCCCTAGGCGAAAGGTCTATTCTTTCCACCTTAAGCAGAGAAGAACTCGCATTCAGGTTATACATAAAATTAATTACGTTCTTCATTGTGCCTTCGGCGTTTACCTCTATAAGAAACCTGTTCGCTTCCGTTTCCTTCACTTTAACCGGCTTAAGTTCCGGCTTGCCTAATTCTGATTGTATCGCCAGGGTATCCACAACCTTGGACAATTCCATATCCGGTCTCGGCTCTTTGACCAGATATTTACCGTAGATTTCGTTCTCCCGGCTTATTTTATCCTTACCCGCAATAATATTTTTATTGTCAGACAACTCTGCGGTCAGCGCCTCTATCCGCTCATCCAGTTTATCAATCCGGGCAACCATCCCGCTGAAGATAAACTTATCCACCACAAAAAGGATAATAATCAGGGCGGTAATATAAACGAACATCCGTTCTCTTGAAGATAGTTTGGAGAAAAACTTCATCTTAGTTTATTACCTCCAGTTTACCGCTTATGTCAAAGTCAACCACTTTTCTCGTCTTGCCGGTCGCGCGGTCAATCTCTTCGCGGGGTGTGGCGTTCGGAGGTTTGATGTCCTTGAAGTATTTTGACTTTTCCAGCCGTTCCGCCAACTGGTTGATATCGGCCGTTGTATTTGCGATTCCTCTTAATGTTATCTTGGTGGCGTTTTGGTCGCCCTTGCCCTGCTGGTCATCTACCTGCAGGTTTGTCAGGTAAATATCCGTAGTCATACACTTATGAATCTCCACCAGGGCTTCCAGCGGGAAATTCCGGCGCCGGAAATGGTTTTTCACCTGCTCAATCTGCTTCTTGGTGTTCTTTAACTGACCCGCCTCCTGCTGGTATTTCTGGTTTTCCTTCTCCAACGTATCCACCATTCTGGTCTTCATCCATATCTTCTGGGCGAAAACCGAAAGGAACAGTATCAGAATAAAAAACAGAAGCGTGCCGAGCCAGATGATATCGCGGCTTTTCTCGGCCATGGCCTCGCGGACTTTCACCTCTTCAGGCGTCAGGTCAAGATGGGTCTTGTTCTGCTTGATAACGCCGGCGGCCAGGCCAATGACCGAGAGGTCGGCGGCCACGCCTTTGATATCCGGCGCGGTCGGCGCAAGTTTCAGGCCCTCAAGTTGTTCGTCAATATCAACCGCGAGATTGGTCTTTTCCGGAATCAGCCGCAGGAATTCGGCGGCATTAACCGTGGCGCCGCAGGCAACCACCCCGGAAAGCGACTCCAATTGCTCGGTCTGATACGCCTCCAAAGAATGATTTATCTCCTCCAATAACTGCGGAAAGTATTTATCGCGGTCGTATAATATCTGCTCCACGCCGACCGGAATATTGCGCAGGAAGATGGGCTTTTGCTCTTTAATCACCAGGAAATCAGTATTATCCGCATCCAGATGAAGCATTCCCAGAGGGGCCGCCGGAGAACGGTCTTTATACCACAGGACCATCGTCTCCAGCGACAGGACGATTCTTTTCAACTTCAGGCCGGAACGCTCTATGATGTCAAAATTGCGCTTGATGTTGTCGCGGTTGACGATTATCAGGAATATCCTGGTATAGCCGCCCCGGAAAACGCCGATGGGGATATAGTCAATGATAATCTCTTCAGGCGAATAGGGCGAATGATGCCCGGCCTGGAGTTTGATAATTTGCTTGATTTCAGACGGATTGGTTGAAGGCAATTCTATATTCTTGGTAATCGTATAGCGGGCCGGGATGGGGTTGATTACATCGGTTGACTTTATCCCTTTTTCCTGGATATAGTTGCGGATAAATTCCACGATACCATCGTCATTCAGGGTCCGGATATCGGTGGAAACCCAGTTCAGTATCTCAAACTTCCTGCTAAAATGGATGATTTTAAGATACTGGCCGCCTATCTCAATACCGAGTAAATCTTTGGAACCGAACATTTTATAATTATGAATTATGGGTTATGAATTACTCCTGCCAGTATGCTATCTTACCATTTCGGTTGATAATACAAGTAATTCTCTTACTATTTTTACGGTCTATTTCTCCGGTGTTTATATCGGCAAGATAACCGGCTGAATTAATCCGAAAATAGGCGGATTTTACGCCGATGGCGCTGGTGCTAATCAGATTATTTATCTGGGTGGTTTCCTCCTGGGTAAGTGATTGTTTCCGGTTCAGGGCGCTGACGATGGCCGAGGGCTGGGTAAAAACCTCGTCATCCTCGGTGCCCTCTGTTTCGTCCGGGCCGGCCCGGCAACGGATGACCTTTTCGGCCAGCGCCTCGGACATACCGAGCGCCAGCAGAACCGGCCTGGGCGCGGTATTGATATTAACCTTGCCGTCTCCGTAGACCGTGATAAATTCCTTAACGGACTGGAAAATCTCGGGCCGCATTCCCCGCACCAGGATGAGTTCCTCGGGTATATCAAACTTGTTATTCTTGCAGGAATACGGAGACGACAAACTCTGGTAATAACTGTTCTCGGCTCCGTTTTCCCGTCTGGTCTGGTCGGTATCGCGCCAGTCAATGATGCTGTCCGCGATTTCCCCGGCTTGCAGGGGCGAAAGAACCGCTTGGTTCCGGAATAACGTCTGCAAAACAGCCGCGCTGGCCGTGTTGATATTTATCCTGCGCTCCTCGTCAACCATCCCGTAAAAGGTGTTGGTTACCACCTTGCTACCCTCGTCTGAAAGAACCGTAAGATAGTTGGAATATTCATACGAAACGCTCAGGAACCCGTTGCCCATCGGCCTCTCGCCAAAAAACTCCTGCTTGTTGCTCCACTCCTCGTTTAAGGCATCATAGGTATTGAGTTCCTTGTCCCGGTTTAGTTCAGCCAGGCACAGGGCTATGCCGGCCCGGACAATAAAATATTCCGTTACCTGCGAGCGGTATCGCCTGGTGAAAAACACCTGGGACGAGGAGACAATACTGACGCTCACCGCAAGAATGGTAAGAATGATTATTATCCAGAGCACAATCACCAGAACACTGCCGTTTCTCATAAGTATCAGTTTATAGGCGGTTTGATAACCGGGACAAGTATGGTGCGCGTTAAGGCGTCTTTCATACTCTTCAGTTTCAACTCTATTTTCACGGCATACGGAATGCCGGAGTTGATGACGCTGTTGGAAAAACTGAGTTCCGGCGTCTTGGTGATGGCGTAGGAGAATTTCAGTATCTCCACATCCTCCAGGATAATGCGGCTGGAGTCCTTCTTCGCCCAGTCCGTCTTGGTCTTTAACTCCTCCAGGTCCGGATAGGCATATACCTCTTCAAGGCGCGAAAGTTTCTCCTCGCTCTGATTATATTCATAGGTGGCCTTGGTAATAAGCGGCAACGGCGCGGTTTCTGCCGTGGCCGAGACCGGCTCTATTATCGCTTCCTCGTTCGGCTCTATCCAATCATATCTATAGGCCAGGCAGGGAAAGGAAACCTTCGTCTCCTCGCCGCTGAACCCGACCGGTTCAAAGGAAAACATATTCTTCAGTTCGCGTGATATCCTTTCCATTGCCATCAGCGCCTTGTCTTGATTGGTGTTTTCCTGGCCCTTTTTCCAGATTAGAATCCCCTGGCTAAAGGCGTGATATGCGGCCAAGGCAACCAAGGCCGTCAAGACGCTGGCTATCAGCAGTTCTATAAGAGTGAACCCCGCACATAAATAACCGCGTCTCACTACACCTTTTGGCGTAAGATTCAGGGCTGACACATTTGCCTCCGGCGTTGTTTCATCCCCGTTTATGTGCGAGGTAAGTCCCCTTAATCCTGTCTTCTTCATTTTATCGTTACTTCTGCGGGTTCCAGAAATAGGTTGTTAAAGAGAATCTGCCGTTTCGCTTGCCGTGTTCCCAGGTTGTGTCAACGACAATCTCTTTCAGTTTCTGGTAGTCCTCAATATCATTCTGGGTGAATTCCCAACTGATGCGGGTGGCGCCTTCAGTTGATTCTTCCGCGCCCTGTGGCACCTTAAACTCCTCGGCGTATTCCAGCGCATCCGAAACCACCATCAGCGCCCTTGAATAACTCTCAGCCCTTAACTGGGCGTCAAAGGCGCTGATGAACGCCTGGAAAATCGCCACAATGCAGACGGCAAAGATGGAAATGGCAACCAGAACCTCAAGAAGTGTTATTCCGGCCCGGTTAATCAGGGGGGGGTTATTTCTCTTTTTTCCAGTTTGTAACATCATCTGCAGTTCCGTCCGTACCGTCCGGCCCCTTGGACCAGAGGTCGTAATCGGTCCGGCCGCTCTGGGGCGGATTCCGGTATTGATACGGATTATCCCACGGGTCGTTAATATCCTCGCTTAAATAAGGGCCGTTCCAGTCCCTAGGCACCGGCGAGGTGGACGGCTTTTCAATAAGCGCCTTAAGGCCCTGTTCGGTTGAGGGAAACATCTGGTTGTCCATCTCGTATCGCTCCAGCGCCGAGCCAATAACCCTTATCTCTGCAATAGACGCCTTTATAGACGCCTTTTTCCCAAGCCCGACAAATTTCGGAACCGCTATCGCGGCCAGTATCCCGATAATCGTTACCACCATCAGCAGTTCAATCAGGGTGAATCCCGCACATAAATGGCCGTGCCGTTTTGTATCCTTCACCGCCAAATTCGGGGAACTTTCATTCCTCAATATTTCATCATCGCTTATGTGCGAGGCAAGTCCGCGGTTATTCTTGTTTCTCATCGGTAACTCCTCTTAGCCGCTGTTGGGCTTTAGCCCTTACAGCGACTTAGACCACGCCAAATGGCGGGATTTTCCTTGTCGCCTATAGCGAAACTCGCCCTTTTGGGCGGGATTCTTTATAGAATGTCTTTATTCCTCCATCTCCTTCTCCTCTGAAGGATGATAGACCCATTTAATGTTATCCATTGTATAAGACAGAATTTCGGTATCCTTGAAGAATATGGCTATTTCGTTCTGGGCGGCCTCGGGCGAATCTGAGGCGTGAATGAGGTTATAACTTATGCTCGCCCCGAAGTCGCCGCGGATGGTGCCGGCCTCGGCGTCCGGCCCGAAGGTCGCGCCGAGCAGTTTACGG
Organism: Planctomycetota bacterium; assembly: GCA_040753835.1. Taxonomy (GTDB): domain Bacteria; phylum Planctomycetota; class MHYJ01; order JACQXL01; family JACQXL01; genus JACRIK01. The sequence continues at coordinate 37,495 of JBFMDM010000001.1, read as the reverse complement.
CAGATATTCACCGCTCCGATTGCCTCTATCACCATTGTAACCACGGGCCCGGCCGTGATGAACTTAAGCAATCCCTGGTAGAACTGCTTCTTCTTATGCACCGCATAGAGCGTCTCGGCCTGCTTGGGCGAGACCTTGAGCATCTTCAAGGCCGCTATCTTCAGCCCCTTGCGTTCAAACCGGCTGATAATCTCGCCTGTTAATCTCCGCTGGACGCCGTCCGGTTTTATGATTACCAGTGTCTTTTCCATAAATACTTCCTGTTCTATTTAACCCCGTCTTGCTCAATCAAGTTGCATTGATTCAGGGTTTTGTTTCAATGACCTGGGCCGGCGTTGCCGGAGCCGGCGCTGCGCCGTAGGCCGCGTCAACCTTGGGAATAATCTTCTTAATCAGCGCGTCCAGGGTAAAGCGCAATTGCTTGCCGGCCGCGTTCTGGTCTATCCTGATTTTCTCCCTGGATGAAGCATGCGCCCCGGTTTCCAGGATGATGCCCCAGTTATCCGCCCTTTCCTCCCGCTTGATTTCACCCGAGCCGGCAAAGAGAACCCGGCCGGTTTCCACCTCAATCACCCGGCCGTCAAGCGCCATCAAAATTTCCATAATGGATGTCCGCTTTTCTATGTCAAAGGCCGGTATCTTGCCCATCCGTGGCAGGGCGAAACTCCCGCCGGTCTTTGAGTGTTTTATCTCAAAATTGGTTACCGCGCCGGTAAGTATCAGGTCCACGCCCAGAATCTTCCCGGCCCTGGCCGCGGTCTCAGGGTCAACGATGCCGACCAGTTTCTGCTCGGCCAGGACCGCATCCAGCCGCTCACGCTCCACCACATCAAACCGCTCGGCGTTGAGCAATAAGGTTATCCCGATATCCACGGCCTGCGAGCCCAGGTCGGTCTTGGTATACTGCTGGTTGGTCTTGTCCTTAAAAGGGATTATCGCTATCCGCTTCCGGACGAAATTAGCCGGAGGCGGCGGGTAAATCCCGCATTTGCTGTCGTCGTCCTCGTAAGTAGTCCTGGTTCCAGCGGTTGCGCATCCCGATATTAAAGCGACAACCAAAAAGCAAACGGCAAAAACCAGCAATCCGCTTCTTTTCATTCTGCATCTACCTGCTGAATTTGGCATCCACCTTGGGAACCATTTTGGAAAGCATATTATCCAAAGCCAAACGCAGTTGCTTGCCGGCCACGGACTGGTCCAGTTTGACATAGCCGCCCGGCGAAAAACTCAAGATAGCCGTGGAGGAGACCTTTTCCTGGCGCTTAATCTCGCCCGAATCGGCGACATAAATCTGGCCTGTGGTCGTATCAATAATCCGCCCGTCCAGGGCCAGGTCAATATCAATGGCTTTTTCAGACCCGCCGCCCACCAGAACAAAGGTGGCCGAGCGCGTTTCCTTGACCTCCCAGTTGGTAACCGCGCCGGTGAAAATCAGGTCAACGCCCAGAATCTTGCCGACCTGTGCCGCGGTAGCCGAATCCACAATACCCTTGCCGGCCAGGCCCTGCTCGGCCAGGACCGCATCCAGCCGCTCACGCTCAATCACCGAAAACCGCTCGGTATTGACCAACAACGTGGTCAACTGGTCAACCGCCATACTACCCACATCGCCTTTAATCGGGCTGTTCGCGGTCTTATCCTTGAAAGGCAGGACCGCGATGGTCTTCACCTTGATGGCGGCCGGCGGCGGCGCGTACGTCTTTACCGGCGTGGTATCAACCGAATAGGTTGAGGAGACCCGTGTCCCGGCGCAACCGGCCAGGGTCAGAACCGCCACGGCTCCGGCTAATAACTTATTTATCATATAAATCTCCTTTTAGATACTGTTAGGAATTCCCAGAATGCTTTCGGGAAAGTCCGTTACAGTATCTTATCCCGACAGTTTTTGTCGGGACTTTCCTTTGAGGCCAGTTAGACCTCCCGCCCCGAAGGGCGATGCTCGCCAGAGGCGGCGCCTAAGGCGGAAGGTTCGCCTCAAAAGGCGACGCCGCGCCGTAGTCCCAGGGGGACGCAGGCGGGCATTCTTTTCGTTAAATTCTATTATATCCCTAACCGGATAAAAAGTCAAGGTTTTTCAGATATCGGCTGAACCACCGGCCTGCCCTCTTCGTTCCGCTGGATATACCCGCAATTCACCACCGGGTCGTGCTCCCAAAAACAGAGCCATTTCTCGCTTATGGCCTGCTCCACCAGATGTTTCTTCTCCTCTAAGGTCTCTTCGGGAAAAAGGTCGTAACTCATAATATAAGGCAGGTCAAGGTGCGCGGTAGTGGGAATCAGGTCGCTCCAGAAGACCGCCTTTTTGCCGCCGGACTCTATAAAGACAATCTGGTGCCCCCTGGTATGTCCGCCGGTAACCCGGACCGAGACGCCGCCGCCATTAGGGCGAACCTCCCGCCCAACAGGGCGAGGTTCGCCCTCGCCTCGCTTCAGCGAGAGCGGAGCGGGCCGAAGGGCGACGCCTTCGCTCGCCTCGCCAGGCGGAGCCGGCGGGGGCGGGGGCAGGAGTTCCTTATTGCCCTCAATCAAATCCAGCAGTCCGGCATCCCTGATAGGTATAATGTTTTCCCTGATGTAACTGGCCCTGGTGCGCTCGTTGGGATTAACGGCCCTTTGCCACTCCGCTTCCTGCACAATATACCGGGCATTGGGAAAGGCCGGCAAAAGCGGCGATGACCGCGGATAAGCCAGCCCGGCATCCGGGTCCTGATAAACCGTATTCCCGCCGCAGTGGTCAAAATGCAGGTGGGTCAGAATCACCATATCAATATCGGTTGGCTTGACATTATGTTCGGCCAGGGACGAGATGAGCGAGGGCGGATGCTTAATCCCATAAATCTCGTTGAAGCGGAGGGTGTATTTATTGCCGATGCCGGTATTAACGAGGATATTCTTGCCTGCGGCTTGGATAAGCAGGCACCAGAGGCCCATCCGGATGCGGTTCTTGGCATCCGGGGGAGCGCGTTTTTCCCAGAGCACACGGGGCACCACGCCGAACATCGCGCCGCCGTCTAAGCGGAAAAACCCGTCGCTGACCGGAAATATCCCAAACTCGCCGAACTTCATACTGACGTCACTATTACCTTATTAACCGCCCGCTGGCAAGAAATAGATATGTCTCAAGATACTCATCATCCGTGAGAAATTCGCTGTTTGTCCTGTTCTGAAAGGGTTATCTTGTCCGGCGGGAGTTTGGCCAGCGTATCTTTGGCCTGTTTATAGAGCGGCTCGGCTGTGCCCTTGTTTCCCATCGCCTCATAGGTCAAGGCCATATTGTAGAGATTGATTACCACCGGCTCGGAGAACCGGTTCTGTTTCTCGTTTGTTACTAATGCTTCTTTTAGCAAGTTTAAGCCCAGTTGATATTCCGTCAAATAACAATATACTACCGCAATATTATTAGCGATGATTGTATAGTCAGAAGTATTCTTAATGGCCATCCGCAGGGAAAAACCGTAACACTCCTTTGCTTTTGAATAATTACCAGCGTGGGCGAACATCTGCGCCAGATGATAATAATCACTTACGGCCTGACGGGAGGGTTCTCCATAGAGGCGGCGGTCAATCTCTGAAGAGATTCTATAATTCTCTTCTGATTTTTGGTGGTTACCTAATAGCAGATATATGCCGGCTAATTTATCGTATGCATCGGCCGTACGGGAATTCTGTCTGGTGAATCTTTGCTCTACCGCCTTAGTCCATTCTTCTGCTACCGGCAAGGCACTCTGATATTTGTCATTCTGCGAAGCCGCAACGGAGTCCCGATTATTTCGGGGAGTGGAACGAAGAATCTCATCCAATCTTGTTTGTAGTGTCTTGACCAGAACGCCCGGGTCGTCCTGTCCGCGCAGTTCGGGCTTGGGCGGGTAGCGCTGGATATCCAGTTTCTGGAATATTGGGCTTTTAACCACCGGGGTACTGAGTTGGCCAAGAGAATTCTCTTTAGGCCGAATAGGACACCTTAGACCTCTGACTATCTTGCCGTCAATTACAGTGAAGGAATTTGTTGTCTTTGCGTCTTTGCGGTGGGTTAGGGCGTTGATGAATTCTTCCACGGTCTGGAATCGGTCTGTTGGCTTCTCTGCCATTGCCTTGCTACAAACCTCTCCATGCGTTTCATCACCCAGCAGTTCCTTTAATACCACGCCTGTAGAATATATATCACACCTATAATCATACGGCTTACCGCCCAGGACTTCGGGCGCCATATAGTCGCGCGTGCCGGCAATGGTGGTGAGTTGCGTCACATAACGCTGGGACTTGACCAACCCGTAATCGCCTATCTTGACCTGATTGCCCTTAAGAAAGATATTCTCCGGCTTGATGTCCCGGTGCACCATATTGTGTTGGTGCAATTCGGACAATGCGGCTAATACCTGTTTGATAATATCAAGAATCCATTTGGGGTCGGCTTTGACTTCCTTGAGGGTATTGCGCAGGTCGTCGCCCCAGCATTCCATCACGTAGTAGTAGATTTTCAGTTTGGTATCGCGCTTGACCTCAATGATTCTGACTAAGTTGGGGTGTGAGATTTCCTGGAGTTGCCGGGCCGCTTTGAGTTCAGCCGAGGCGTTCTCCAGCAGTCCCAGGTCAAAGGCCTTGATGACATAATTCTTATCATCCGGGCCGCAGGCCAGATAGCAGGCATAATCCGGCCGGGCGTAAAGGGTGTCAATTATCTCGTATTGGCCTATCTTTTTAAATGGCTTCATACTTTAACCACAGATAAATAGAATAATCTATTTATCGTCATTATTTTTTACAGAAGACATTCCATACAGTGGCAAAAGCACCAACCACTGTTGCTACAGCTAAAATGAACGTTAACCAAAATACTCCGCGATTTAAAGATGATGTTTCTTTTGTTGATAATTCAATCTGTTTGCGTAATCCTTCAATAGTTTTCTCTATATCTTCCGTACACCTTATCATAATTGCCATTTTTTGCTGTTCATGCACGACGGAACCTGGAAGAGCAGTGCCTTTAAGTTCAGATAATATCTGGTTTTTATCTTTATCTTTTACATATTCATCACCCATAATAAATATCCTTTCTTATCTGTGCCATCTGTGTAATCTGTAGCTATCCGTGTTTATCTGCGTCCATCTGTGGTTGCCTTCGCCTTGGTTGTTTCCGCCCTTAGCCGTTTGAGGAATTTATCGTCCATTATCAGGTCTTTGTCAAAATACTTCCGGCCATGGTAGGTCTGGCGCAGGTAGTGTTTCAGCCCTTTAATGGCCTGCTCGTGGAGCGTTCGGACATACCGGCTGGATTCCACCTGCAGATGCGGGTAGAGTTTGCCCAGTTCGTCCTTAATCTTGGGATAGGATAATTTCTCATAGAAGGACATACAAAAGACCTCGTAGCGAATCGGCTCTTCGTTCTTGTAGCGCATCAGGGCGTCAAAGAAGAGTTGTTTGGTCAGGGCGTATCTGAGCGCGGTCTCAAATTCGCTCTCCAAATCCTGGATGGTTTTCTTCTCGGCCACATAGGCCTCTATGGCCGTGCGCTCCTTCTTTGCCTCGCGCAGGAGGTTTACCAGGGCCGGGATGACTATCATCTTGCACAGGAAGGTCCGGAACTTGTATTTCGGGTCGTATTCCCTGATGCGGCTAAAGGCGTCCTTGATGCAGTTATCCACGAACTCCTCGGGCGAAAATCCGATAATCTTGCCCGCGCCGTATTGGTTCAGGACGATTTCCCGGACGGAATAAAGCAGGGCCGGGTGGTATTTGGCGATGACGTAGTCCAGGTGCCGGTCTAACATCCGGCGCTCCAGGGCGGCCTGGATGGCTGATTTTTTGCGGCTCGTGGTGCGCGTGCCAATGCGGATGAAGAATCCTTTGCGCATAAACATTCTCCTTATTGCTAATTGGTGTAATAATTATCTTGATGGATAAGGTATATTAAGTGCTTTGGCGATTAGTTCAAAACCTCTTTCATTTTTATATTTTTCAATATTGACGCCTTCTAAATTTACCAAATGCCAAGATGATTTTTTATCGTGGTGTCGCCTAATAAAACTCACAGGGAAAGTATAAAACTCTGGTATCTGTTGTCCGTTTACGGAAGACACCCCTCTCTTATAAAAATATCCCACATTTAGGAATACCGCTATTAAGAAGTCAAAGCCCCTAAACGTTTTTTCCTTAACAGGGAACCAAAAACCACAATCAGTTTGGTAACGACTTTTTACCTGAATCCTTACCTGTTTGCCTTTTATCCTTGGGTCGGGATGAATGCATATTAAATCGTAGCCCTCATTATTAGGCGGTGCTTTGTAGGTCAGGATATTCCGGCGCATTAAATATCCCTGGACGAGAAACTCCGCACCGTGTGAAATAACTGGAAATCTAAGGAATCCTTTCTTGATTCTTAACTTATCCATCGGTTTACTTTTTTAGGAGTTGCTCCAGTGTTTTAAGCATCGGGGATTTGGCTTTTAGCATTGCGTCCAGGAGTTTTTCGTAGTTTTCGTTTCTGGTCTTAGTGCCTAATACTTTATGCAATTCGTCTTTATCATCGGGTAATCCATACGGTGATTTCGTAACGTCTATTTTAACCTCTTTGGCCGCCTCTAAAATCCATCCTTCCAGATTTGGGCATAAAACAATTAATTTGTTTTGCTTGTCCTTGTCATCTAAAACCCTGATGCTGTGCTGTAAGTTATTCCATCCCTGTGGGTTTGATGTTTTTAGTTTCTTTATATAAGGAATTTCCTCGTTCCCTCTGCTCCAGGGTTCTTCATCTATCATTCCCTTAGAGTTTGTTGTATTTTCTAACCCATAACAAAGTTTGGTTTTACCGGGGCTGTGTCTAATCTGTTGTTTTGGTATGCCTAATCTTTTTGCCAGTGTTTCGTCCTTGTAGCATTCTACATATCGCATTGTTTATTCTTTCCCGGATTTTATAAATTTATCCAAATTAAGGAAGATGTCATCATCCAAATCAAAAACCTGGGCCATTTCTTCATCCTTAATTGGTCTAACCTTGGTCTGGTAGTCCTCAAAATAGGTAATGAATATCCCAACATCTTCTTTAGGTGCTTTTTCCAGAATAGAAAATAGGAAATACGGGTTGTGCGTAGCAATAAAATACTGGTTGGTCTTGTCTAAGGCAATCCGTTCAGCCAGAAATGTCGTGTAATACGGGAAGCTGTGGGATTCCGGCTCTTCTAATATTATCACCGAATCCGTGTTTGTTTCAATAGCCGCTAAATGAAAGACAATCCTTTGTAATGTATCTGAGACGAGCGAATATGGCCAGGAAATCACAACATCATCAACTTCTTTCTGAACTTCTATTTGACGCTCCTGTGGTTTTAATACAATTCTTAACTTATATTCACTGAATATATCTGCCGCTGCCTTTTTCAATGATTTACTTGTTAATAATATAGTCAATAGGTTATCACCATCCGGCGGGTGTAAAAAATTCGCATCACTACTCTGAAATGAATCTTGAATGTTAAACTTATAGAATTTAAACGGTGCTTTAGTATTCCAACCTTTTTGCCACTGAAGACGGGGATCATAATAAGTATGAAAAATAAAACTCTGTCTTTGGTCTCCTATACGCATTCTTATCTCGCCATCAAATGAACCGTTGTTAAATTTCAGAGTCCCCCTGGAATTATCAATATTTATTGATATTTGTTGGGATAGGTCATTATCATAAAACAAATTAGTTGTATTTTGAACCCTAATCCATTTTTTAAAGTGGTCAGCACCGTGAAGAAGCGAGAAAAATCCCACGCTTTCCAAAATATTGGACTTGCCTGTATTGGGCTTGCCGATGAAGATGTTTATCTTCTTGCAATCCAGTTTCAGGTGTTTGATGGACTTGAAATTCTTGATTTCTAGAATCTTGTTTATCATTTTAGTATGCCTCCTTTTAAGACAATATTACCAATTCCACAAGTTCTGTCAATCTTAAAACCAATTTATCCGCAGGGGGACTGGGGGAATACCCCTTGCTAATCTACCCAATACCCCATCCCTACCGGGTAGATACCCCCTACGACCTAAATAGGCCCCACACCTTCTCTGGATAAAAACAGATATCTCTCTAATCAACCCCCGATACTTCTTTGGATAACTGCCCGCTCCCCTTTAAATAAAAGCGCATATCTGTTTGATCGGCAACCTGCTTCCCCTTAAACGCCCCCCGATACCTCTCTAAATAAAAGCATACATTTCTTAAAACAAGAGCCGGTTTCTCTCTTGTTAACTCCCCGTACCTATCGTATCAACAACATCTTCTCCTCTTACCAAGAATCTGTACCTCCTTGAATACAGGTATAGCCCTGCCTGATTATTCTTAAGGTTAAAGGGCGCTAAAACCCGCAAGAACACCCCCTTGAAGAATTTTGCATTTTTTTCAACAAATATTTTATCTCCTGCCCAAACAAAGAGTTGCGGCAATTTTTTCGGCATATTTTGCTGGTTTTCGCCCCAAAATACCGCCGGTCCTGCAATGAGAGGGTGGAGGAGAGAGAAGGCAGGATGCTCCTGGCGATTCACTCCCTATGGCGGTTGCTGGAGTGGCGATTGTCATAGTTCTTCAGGATATCGACCTTTCTCTTGAGCCCTTCTCCGGCGCAAGTTCGGAGGACAACCTCGTAACCCTCTAACAAAACGACAAGGGAGGTGAGAACAATGTTTACCAAGCATTTTGAGTTAAAACTCTATGTGCCTGAAAGCGCAGAGCCGGCCGGCGATATGCCGGACCGCTGGGCTGAGGGTTTGAAACGGGCCGCGGAGATAATGAACGACCGCAGGCAGGCCAAGATTCCCGATGATGCAACATTCATCAAGGATATAGCCACGCCGTCTACTAAGGGCTACGGCCCTTATGTTCCGCCGGGCTTTATTTCCAAGAGCGACCGTACGGACTCCGGCATCAGAGGGACTCACGCCAAGAACATAGTTACCGCATACAGCAAATGGAACGAGAAGATAAATGACGTCTTCGCGACCAAGGACGGTGTGGTGGCCAGGGATTTCAAGGCGCGGGTGGACAATGCCAAGGACCGCTGGGCGCTAAAGGTGATGGCTAAGACACTCCGGCTGACCGGTGATAGGATCCGCGGACGCGGCGTGGCGCCGATTGCGGCCTTTTATCTGGTCGGCGACGAACGCGCGCAGGGCTGGATTTCATCCGGCGACTTTGCCGATGGAATGCCTTACGACATCGCCAAGTCCAGGCAAAGAGTGGCTCTTAAGGCCGCGGTTCAGCAGAGAATCATTCAGGGCGGATTGATGGTCATCAACCAGGATTTTAAGCCCGAGGCGCTTCAGGAGGAGAACCTCGTCAATACCGAACTCCTGAACGGTATGCGCGACCCGGCCAAGTGCGACGTCTTTGTGACCACACCGGCATCTGACAAATGCTTCTGTGTCTGGGCACAGGACGCCGGCGGCTTGCTGTATCTCTGGATACAGACCGGACTGACAACCCCGTAAAGAGTTGTTAAGGAGAGTCCCGGCCTCCCGACGTAACGTCGGGGGGCTGGGCGACCTCCTTTTGATAACATTTATTCAGAATAACAAAGGGGGTGATAAATATGACATATAGACCAAAATATTTTGACGGTAAAGTTACGACGCCTGCTATCGTTGAGGGCGCGGTAACCGAGGAGAAGATTGCCAACGAAGCAGTCACCTCGGAGAAAATCAAGGACGAGACCATCAAGTCAGTGGATATCGCTCCGGGCCAAGTCCGGACCGAGGATATTGCGGACGGCGCGGTTACACTGGCCAAATTAGGCGGCGATGTCTCGGTGATTCCGCTGATGGACGGTTCGGTGACCAACACCAAACTGGCAACCGACGCGGTAAGCGCCGATAAGATTGCCAATGGCGCGGTGACCGGCGATAAACTGCCCAGCGGCGCGGTAACAGCGCTCAAGATTGCGGATGGCGCAGTGACCAATGCCAAGATTGCCACAAATACAATCACGCAAGGGAAAATCGCTAACAATGCCATCGGCACAGGTGAAATACAGAATGGAGCAGTCACGGCCGAGAAGTTAGCGCCCGGAGTGGGCGGTGGGGACCGGATGTCGTTCCTGACGCCTTCGGTAGAGGCGCTGTACCTGACCGACATCAGCGCGGATATTCCCTACACGGTCTTTGATTTGAGTCCCTGGATTCCGGCGCAGGCCAAGGCAGTGATTCTGCAACTGGGAATCTTCAACCAGTCGTTTGCCACAGGCCGGGCGTTCTTCAGGGTGAGAACTAACACTGACCAGCGCGATGCGCTCGGCTTGGGTTTGATTCCGGGCGCGAATTCACAGGTGGCTAATCAGGGGATTGTTCCGCTGGTAGTTGGCACAGGTCCGAGGACGATTGAGTATGCTTTGGAGTCCGTGGGTGGGCCATGGGTTGGAACGCTTACACTCTATATCACTGTCGTCGGATACATTGTCTAACGGAGAAACTGAGGGACGGAAGAACTGAGAAACACGAATAGGACGAATGATAACGAATCTGGCGAATAATTATTCGTATCATTTGCTCCTATTCGTGCGATTCGTGTTTTATACTACCTGTGGGACGCCGTTAGCCGTCCGCTATTTCTGCGCCTTGAAATATCCGATTATCCGGTCCAGGATTTGGTCAATGCTTTGGGTCGGTTTGTAACCGATGAGTTTTTCTATCTTGGACAAATCCGGCACGCGCCTGAGCATATCCTCAAACCCGCTTTCGTATGCCTCGTCATAAGGCACATATTTTATCTTTGATGCGCTTTTGGTCTTCTCTTTTACCTTCTTGGCCAAGTCCTCAATGGTGATTTCCTGGTTGCTGCCGATATTGAACACCTCGCCGATTGCCTTGGGATGGTTGACCACCTTTATCAGTGCGCCGACCACGTCGCTCACATCGGTAAAACAACGCGACTGCTTGCCGGTTCCGTAAACGGTGAATGGCTCCCCGGTGAGGGCCTGCTGGACAAATCTCGGAATCACCATCCCGTACCGGCCGGACTGCCGCGGGCCCACCGTATTAAAGAGCCGGACCACAACGGCCGGCAGTTTCTTCTCGCGCCAGTAGGCCAGGGCCAGGAATTCGTCTATCGCCTTGGAGCAGGCGTAACTCCAGCGCGACTTCACGGTCGGCCCCATTATCATATCGTCTTCCTCGCTGAACGGGATTTTGCTGCTCTTGCCGTAGACCTCGGAACTGGAGGCAATCAGGACGGTCTTGTTCTTCTTGTTGGCCAGTTTGAGCACGCTCTCGGTCCCGCTGATATTGGTTTCAATGGTGTTGACCGGGCTTTCCACGATAAGCCGGACGCCCACGGCCGCGGCCATATGGAACACGATATCGCAGTTGTCTATCATCTCGGCCAGGAGCGGCTCGTTGAAGATGGTGTCTATGATATAGTGGAACTTGGGATTGGCCTTGAGGCGCTCTATGTTGTTGATACTGCCCGTGGAAAGGTTGTCAACAATCCAGACCTCGTCGTTTTGCTTAAGGATGGCCTCGGCCAGGTGCGAGCCGATAAATCCGGCGCCGCCTGTTATCAGGTATTTCATACTGCTTCGTCGTCCGACGCCATAGTCATCTCCTCTTTTTCGCTTCTCTCTACAGAATTGCTATAGAGCAGACGTGGTTTTACTGGAGATCGCTATGGACGACGGCGTCTATTATCTTTTTCAACTCTTCAGGCGGTTTTATGCCGACAACCTGATTGACAATCTGCCCGCCCTTGAAGAGAAGCAGGGTGGGAATGGCCGAGATATTGTAGGTAGTGGCCGTTTCAGGATTGTCGTCCGTATTCAGTTTTACCACCTTTAGTTTTTCCTGGTATTGGGATGCGAGTTTTGCCAGGATGGGTGAGAGCATCCGGCAGGGCCCGCACCAGGGCGCCCAGAAATCCACCAGCACCGGACTGCCTGATTTCAATACCTCGCTTTCAAATACCCCGTCTGTCACCTCTTTTATTGCGTCGCTCATAGTTATTCTATCACCTTCACTTTCAGTTCTTTCACGATTATTTCATCGCCGCCCTTTACGTTGATGCCGATTCCGCCCTTTCCCTCGGGGACATCGCTCACCTTGGGTTCGTTCAGGCCGGTCCCGCTGATGGTCAGTTTCTTGCCCTTCAGTTCTATGGTGTATTTCTGCCACTCGTCCTTGAATTTCCTCGGGAAGGGAATGGGAATGCCGCTGAAGACGCTAAAGTTTCCAAGCCCCGGAACATTAAAGGACTGGAATCCGCCCCGCAGGAACATTTCAAAAGAACCCTTCACCACCTTGAATTCCAGGGTCATCGTAAAATCCTGCCAGCCCTCGCCCTCGTTGTTATTGGCAATGCTGGCAACGGCGCCCCGGTTGCCGGCCGAAGCCGTGTTCTTCAGGAGTATCTTGTCCTCGTCCACGTAAATCTCCGCCTTGGAATCTCCGGACCTGTCCCATTTTGATATATCGTCGTTAAGGACCTGCCATTCCTTGCGCTTCCTGGCCTTTTCCTGGTCTTCTTCCAGCGCCGCCTTGGCCTCCTCCTTGATTTTATCCGCCTCCTCCTGGTATTGCAGGCCGTTGGGACGCCCGAGAAGGATGTCGCATTCCCTGAGCATCTCCTTCCAGTCCCGCCTGTTTCTCAGGAGTTCTATCTTTGCCTTGAAATCCTCGTAGGCCTTTTTCTCCGCGGCCTCCTGCGCCTCGTGCGCCTTCTTTTCCTCTTCGGCTAACTTTTTCTGCTTTTTCCTGAAGTCATTGAGCAATTCCCTGAGTTTATTGTCGGCCGTCTTGCTGGTTGCCGCGGCCGGATTGCTCTTAAGTTTGCTAATGTCCTTTATCCTTTGGTCAACCTCCTCGGCTGTTTCCACCGGCTTTTCCAGTTCATTTATCTTATCCAGTATTTCTATCAGGGCCTTTGCGTTTTCCTCCTTTTTCTTTATCTCATCCTCGTATTTGGTGCCTTTTAGTTCGCCGGACAGTTCCTTTATCTTGTCAATAATTTTCTGCGGGTCGTCCGCAAAGTCCTTTTCAACCTCTTCTATGGCGTTAAACTGCTTTTTGAGTTTTGCCTGGCGCGCGGCCTCCTCTTTTTCCCTGGCCGCCGTTGCCATACCGCTCAACACCGACCAGATAATAATGCCTATGATTACAACCGCGGCCGCTCCGGCAATCAGGTAGATTTTCTTATTTCCGCCCTTGCCTGTCTTTGCCTTGCCGAACCTGCGGGATGAGGCGTCGTCCAAAATCTCAATATCATCGCCGCCTGTATCCGCGGTAACTTGCCGCCCTAAAGGGCGAGCCTCGCCCGCAGGGGCGGGGGGCTGTCTGATACGCGAGGTCTGGGATACCCTGGGCGGCGTAGAAGGCATTACCTTCTGGGTTTTCTGCTGCGGCACAGCGGGCCGCGCTACCCCACCAGAGCGGGAAGGCGGAGCGGACGGCCGAGCGGGCTGGTTGATGGCGACCGTCTCATCCAATTGCCTTGCGGGCGCAACCGGTCTTGGCGCCGCTGGTCTTTGCGCTTGGACCGGAGAAACTGGCATTGCCGCCGGTGTGCCAGGCGCTACGGGTCGTGCAACAGGCACAGTCGGCTTGGGCGCCGGTCTCTGCTGAGGCGGCCTGCCCGAAGGCGAGGCTCGCTCTAATGGCGGCATTGCAGCCGGCCGCGCCGTGGCTGGCTGGGCCGGCCTTGCGGCAGGGGCCGGCGGTCTGGCTTGGGCCGGCCGGGCCTGGGCGCCAGTGGAACATTTTTGGCAATAATAGATATTGTTTATCTTGGATGCCTTGCCGGCTGAAATATCAGCCGCCGAGATAAAAGTCCCGCATCCGCCGCAGAATATGATGTTTTCCATAATAATGAATACCTCCTGTTGTTATTGCTCGCCATCCTCGCCTTCGTCGCCTTCGCCCGAGGGTTGTTTATCGCCGGGCTTTTTGCCGATTTTCATTTCCGCCAATTTTACTGTCGCCACCTCTTCCTTACCCTTGCGGATATATTTTACCTTGATTTCCGTTTCGGGCTTCAGGTTTTTGATTATAGCGCGATAGTCGTTCAGATTGTCCACTTTTTTGTCGGCTAATTCAACCAGCACATCCGATTCGGCCAGTCCGATTTCCCCGGCCGGAGACCCCTCTTCGCTTCCTCTGATGAAAACGCCCCTGGGCGCCTTCAATCCCAGGTCCTTTACCAAATCCTCAATGGTGACCTGAAACCCCCAGGCAAGTTCGTCGTTAAAATCGCTGCCCTGTATGCCCATATATGCCCTGATGACCCGCCCGTTTTTTATAATTTCGTCTTTCACCTGTATCGCCGTATTTATCGGTATAGACCCGCCGTATTTATAAAAGCCGACCGTATTGATTCCCACCACCTCGCTGTTCAGGTTAAAGAGCGGACCGCCGCTGTTTCCGGCGTCTATTATGGCGTCTATCTGCAAATAAGACGGGGAGTATTCCACCGTGGACCACTGGGTTTTCCCGATTCTTATTTCCCTTCCGAACCCGCAGATAATGCCGGTAGTGACAGTATATTCATAGCCGCGCGGCTGGCCGATAGCGATAATAAATTCACCCTGGGCCAGTTTGTCCGAATTTCCCACGTTGGCCTGTTTGAGGTCGGCCGGCGGGTTCTGTATTTCCAGCACCGCAACGTCGTACATCGGGTCGCTCCCGAGTATCTTCGTCTTGAGAACCCTCTTATCCTGCAACGCCACCATCATTTCCTTTGCGCCTTCTACAACATGGTGATTGGTCAGGACAATGCCTTTTTTGGCGTCAATAATAAAACCGGTGCCCAGCGAGGCCTTGACACGCGTCTTAAAGGCGCCGTATTCTATAAAATTAAATACGTTTACCACGGACGGGGATACCTTTTGGGCTATCTGGATAAAGGTGTTCCTGTTTATCGGCGAGCCGTCGCCCCCGCCGCCTGCAGGCGGCTTGAACCCCTGGGAATAAACATTGCCGGGCAACAGCGATGCGCCGAGAAGACACAGGACTAACAATAATGTGATTTTTCTCATATATACACCTCCGTAAAGTAAGAGTTTTAACTGTTTCCCCGCTTGATTAGGCGCTGCGGGGTCAACCCCGTTAGAAGCAGGCGGCATCTTGGCGCCGCCGTATCATTAAACCCTTACCCCGCTTTTGTGTCAATTATTAATATACACTTTTATGCTAAATATTAAACCAAATGCTTCTAACGGGGTCAACCCTTTTCATAATTTTATCCGAATTTATTTGCCCTTTTTATTAACGTATTATAATTTAGCCGCCAAGACACGAAGACACCAAGAAATTCGCTATAGCGCCCGCCCCGTTCCCGGCTGGGATCTCTGTCCGCCTTTGGCGAGACCTCGCCTTCGGGCGGGCAGAGTTCGCTGGACGCGGTCACTTCGTGGTTTTCGTGCCTTAGCGCCTTTGTAGCAGAAGTTTGTTTTATAGAAAGCAAGGTGTATATGGCAGAGTTATATTTCTCGCAGACGCATGAATGGGCCAACGTGGAAGGCCACGTCGCCACCATCGGCATCACGGACTTCGCGGCCCAGCAGTTGAGCGACCTGATTTTCATCAACCTGCCCAAGGTGAAATCAACCGTAAAGCAGGGCGAGCCGATGGGCGAAATAGAATCGGTCAAGACCGTGGTGGACATCAACAGCCCCTTAAGCGGCGAGGTTGTTGAAGCCAATGACCCGATTACCTCCAACCTTAACCTGGTCAGCACCGACCCTTTCAATGCCGGATGGATGGTTAAGATTAAATTGTCCGACAGCGCAGAACTCAAGAACCTCCTGACCAAGGAGGCGTATGAGAAACTCTGCGAGACGGAATCCGCGGGCCACTAATCTGGATTATTCATACAATGCTAAAAATGGTAACAAAGTGTATTAGATGTTTGTGCCTATACAATAAAGTAGCCCAGCACATAACCTTCAACTTGGGTAGCCTTCACCCCGCACATAATATTTGTATGACCAATTATGCAGATGATTTGAGGAAGTTATTTATTAGCCATCATAAATGCTTAATAAACCTTATGTGCGGGGCAAGCAGTAGAGGTTATGTGCTGGATTACCCGCACCATATAACAACTATGGAATGGCTTTCAACATAATTGTATAAAAATTTATGAATAATGCGGGTTAAGAACCCAATTGCTATGCCATATATCCCTCATACAGAGTCCGACATCCGCGAGATGCTCAAAGCCAGCGGAGCCGCCAATATTGACGAACTTTTTAAGAGCATCCCGACGCAACTGCGCCTCAATCAGCCGCTTAATCTGCCCAAGGCCTTAAGCGAGCCGGAGGCGACCAAACTCCTCTCGGAATTGGCCGCACAAAACACCGATGCCGCCAAAACAACGTCTTTCCTGGGCGCGGGATGTTACAACCACTTCGTGCCGGCCGTGGTGGACCACCTGGCCGCCCGGAGCGAATTCTATACCGCCTACACCCCGTACCAGCCCGAGACCAGCCAGGGCGCGCTGACCACCATCTTTGAATACCAGACAATGATGTGCGAATTGACCGGCATGGAGGTCTCCAACGCCTCGCTTTACGACGGCGCCACGGCCCTGGCCGAGGCCGTCCTGATGGCGCTTCATACCACCGACAAGAAACCCGCCCGACCGGACGACGCCGGTCGTTCGGGCGGGAAGGTCATCCTCTCCAAGTCCATCCATCCGGAATACCGGGCTGTGGTCCGGACTTGGCTTGAGGATTTAAATATCAAAATCATAGAAATAGATTTCGCTGATGGCGCGACCTCATTGGAGGCGCTGGAAAAGAAACTGGACGGAAACGTTGCCTGCGTGGCTTACCAATCCCCGAATTTCTTCGGCATCGTAGAGCCGGTTGACCAAATCGCCAAACTCGTGCGCAAATACGAAGGTGTTATGCTCATCAACGTGGTCAATCCGATTTCCCTGGGACTGCTGAAACCGCCCGGAGAACCTGCCCGACTGGATGGGTCAGGCGGATACGGAGCGGATATAGTTGTGGGCGATGCACAATCATTGGGTAACCGGATGTCCTTCGGCGGCCCGCATCTCGGGTTTATGGCCGCCAAAATGGCGCATATCCGCAAGATGCCCGGCCGGATTGTGGGCGAGACCGTGGACAACAAGGGCAGACGCGGGTTTGTCCTGACCCTGTCCACGCGCGAACAGCACATCCGCCGGGAAAAGGCCACCTCCAATATCTGCTCCAACCAGGCGCTCTGCGCCATCCGGACCGCCATATACCTGGCGGCCGTGGGCAAAGAGGGCATAAAGCAAGTGGCCACCTTGTGCCTTCAAAAGGCGCATTATGCGGCCGACCAAATATCCAAAATCCCGGGATTCAAACTCGCATTTAACGGGCCATTCTTCAACGAGTTCGTAATAGAATGCCCCAAGAATCCTGAACAGATAAACAAGAAACTCCTGAAAGCCGGCATCATCGGCGGCCTGGCGCTTAAGAGATTCTATCCCAAACTAAAGAATGCGATGCTCCTGTGCGTGACGGAGATGAACACGAAAGAAGAAATAGATAACCTGACAATCTTATTAAAGAATGTCTAAATCCGAATGACGAATTCGCTATCGCGGTCACTGCGGTGTTCGTAATTCGCAGATTCGTAATTCGTAGTAGTTGTGTTATGAACGACAAACTGATATTTGAGGAATCCAAGCCCGGCCGGAGCGCCTGTTCTTTGCCGGCCCTGGATGTCCCAGCCCAGGAAATCAATAAACTATTGCCGCCGGCCGCCTTAAGGCCGGCCCCGGCTGAACTGCCTGAGGTGGACGAGCTCACCCTGGTGCGCCATTATACCAATCTCTCCAAAAAGAACTTCGGCGTGGATTCCGGCTTCTATCCGCTCGGTTCCTGCACGATGAAATACAACCCCAAAGTCAACGAGACCCTGAGCGGCCTGAGCGAATTCGCCAACCTGCATCCCTACCAGCCCGAAGGCGCGGTCCAGGGCACCCTGCGACTGATGTACGAAACGGCCGAGTTCCTCAAGGAAATCTCCGGCCTGGAAGGCGTGACGTTGGCGCCCGCGGCCGGCGCGCACGGCGAATTCACAGGGTTGAAAGTAATCCATCAATACTTTAAGAAACATAATGAGAAAAAAACCAAAGTGTTGATTCCGGACTCGGCGCACGGCACCAACCCGGCATCCGGCGCGCTCTGCGGATTTAAGGCCGTTGAGGTCAAGTCCGACAGCCACGGCAACGTGGATATTCCGGACCTCAAGGCCAAGATGACCAACGAGGTGGCGGCCCTGATGCTGACCATCCCCAATACGCTCGGACTGTTTGACGAGCACATCGCTGAAATCTGCCAAATCGTCCACGCTGGAGGCGGATTCATCTATATGGACGGCGCCAATTTCAACTCCATTATGGGCATCACCAAGCCGTCATTGGTCTGCGTTGACGTATTACATTTTAACCTGCACAAGACCTTTTCCACGCCGCACGGCTGCGGCGGCCCGGGCGCTGGCCCGATTGCGGTCTGCGCCAAACTCGCGCCCTACCTGCCTGTGCCGATTGTCGTCAAGAATAACGACGAATACTCGCTGGACTATGACCGGCCCGAATCCATCGGCCAAATCAAGGGATTCTTCGGCAATATCGCAGTTATCATCCGCGCTTATGTTTATATCCGGATGATGGGGCCGGACGGGCTCAAAAAAGCCAGCCAGATGGCGGTCCTCAATGCCAACTACGTCATGACCCAATTAAAGCAACACTACCATTTACAGTATGACCAGCACTGCATGCACGAATGTGTGCTGGACGCAACGATTCAGATGAAAAAGTTCGGGGTCAGAACCCTGGACATTGCCAAGCGTCTGCTGGACTATGGATTCCATCCGCCCACCATCTATTTCCCGCTCATTGTGCACGAGGCATTGATGATAGAGCCGACCGAGACCGAGAGCAAAGAGACCCTGGATGAATTCATCAAGGCAATGATTGCCATAGCCAAAGAGGCCGAGACCATGCCGGATGTAGTCAAGTCCGCCCCGACCACCACGCCGGTCGGCCGGCTGGATGAGGTCAAGGCCGCAAGGGAATTAAAGGTCAGATGAATAAGTTCTAAATAATTTAGGCGTTTTTTGGTCTAAAATCATATTTTTGCCTCTTATAACTATTTATTCATCAATGCCTTATGCAGGCAGGGGGGAGATACCCACCGCCTCTCTGCTCTCCCCCCACCCCTTAAGCCATTAGAGATAGCCCGCTTAATCTATACATACCGCACCTCAAGCCATTACACAAGCCGTCCCTTATGAACATACAGTTCCATATAGATGATAAGGGGTGCCGGGTTATTACTAAAGAGGCGGTATCTTAAATATATACAAACACCGTCTCTTATGAACTTATTGGGCTATATAGTATATAAGGGATGCCGGGTCTTATCAATAGAGACGGTATCGGTTTACCAATCTATACGGCCTGCCTGAAAATTAAATGTTCTGACGAATCATTCTGTCTTGACGGCCGCGACCTTGATGGAGATTACCGAGCCGATCAGACCCGCCACGGTTTTGGTGGATAGATTAATGGTCTGGGCCAAGGCCTGGGCTGTCGGGTCGTTCATCATATACTTTATTGGATACCGGGCCTGGTCCAAGACCTTTATCTTCTTAAACCCGGCTTCCTTGACCGTGCCTAAATAGACGTTTTTCAATACCGCGCCGCTTAAACAGCCCACATAGGCGCCGACCGATTTGACAACCGTATCAGGCAACGGCTTGGTCAGGACAATGTCCGAGACCATCAGGCGCCCGCCCGGCTTCAAGACCCGGAACGCCTCTTTGAACACCTTGGGTTTGTCCGGGGAAAGGTTAATCACGCAGTTGGAAATAATCACGTCCACCGAATTATCCTTCACGGGCAGTTTCTCAATCTCGCCTAAACGGAATTCCACGTTTGAGTAGTTGCCTTTTTGGGCATTAGCCCGCGCCTTGGCGAGCATCTCCGGCGTCATGTCTATGCCGATGACCTTACCGTATTTGCCGACCTTATTGGCGGCTAGGAAACAGTCCAGCCCCGGACCCGAACCCAGGTCCAGGACCGTCTCGCCCGGTTTCAGGGACGCCAGGGCAATGGGGTTGCCGCAGCCCAGTCCGAGATTGGCCTCTTTGGGCACGGACTTAATCTCCTTATCCGAATAACCGATTGCCTTGCTGATGGACAGGCCCGATGGAGCACCACATCCACAGGACGAGGTGGTCGGGCAACACGAGGTGTTGGTTGTGGCAACCTGGGCATATCCTTGCCGGACTATCTTTTTTATGTCTGACTTTTTCATACATAATATTATAGACAGGCGATTATTATCTGTCAAGAAGATTCTTTGCCACAAAGACACTAAGACACCAAATTTTTATCACGAATAAGACAAATAGAAACGAATCACACTAATAGATTGTTTTATTCGCGTTGTTAGTTTACGTTCATGTAATTCGTGTTCTCATTTTATGCTCATATTTATTGCCTTCTGCGGTTATCAGAGGTAGTATTGACCTATGCCAAAGAGAATCGTGATAATCGGGAGCGGGACGGCCGGCGCCTCGGCCGCATTCTCGGCCCGAAAGACCGACAGAACCGCCGAAATCACCATCATTGATAAGGAATCGCATTCCACCTATTCCAGATGCGGACTACCCTTTGCCATCAAGGGCGTAATCAACCCGATAGAAAACCTCGTGGTCTTTCAGCCCAAGGTCTTCGCCTCACAAAAAATCATCCAGAAACTCTCAACCGAGGTTACAGAGATAAATCACCAGAAACACGAGATTACTTATCGCAATATAACGTCAGACGAACCAGGTAAGGTTAATTACGACTCGCTGATTTTTGCCACCGGCTCCACACCATCCAAACCGCCCATCGCTGGAATCGGGGGTCAAAACGTATTTGTCTTACGTACGATTGATGATGCGAATAATATCGTTAGGTCAGTTAAGACCGTTAGGTCGGTTGTGATAGTTGGAGCAAGTTTTATTGGCCTGGAAGTTGCTGAGGCATTGAAGCACCTGGGTTTGGATGTCACGGTCATTGAACAGAGATACCTGCTCTGGCGTATGCTGGATAAGGAAATCAGCCAGATGGTCCGGCAACGTTTGGAAGCCGCTGGAATAAAACTGATTGAAGACAAGAACATTTCTGACTTAAATGAATACAAGAATTCAATGGTAGTCATCTCCACGGGCGTGCGGCCTTCGGTGAAATTAGCCAAGGGCATAGGCGTAACTATTGGCCTGACCGGCGGAATCAAGGTTGATAAGAATCTCCAGACCAATCTGCCGAATGTTTATGCGGTGGGCGATTGCGCTGAGGCGGTTTCGGACCTGACCGGCCAGCCCATAACCATCGGCCTGGGCACAATCGCGGCCCGGCAGGGCGTGGTGGCCGGCGCTAATGCGGCCGGCAAAAGCGAGACCGGACCATCTATACTCTACTCTTCGGTCTTGAGGTTATTGGACATGGAAATCGGGAGCGTGGGGGTAACAGAATATGGGATACAGGATACAGGATACAGGAATCCGGTCAGCGCTTTAATTAAATATCCTTCGTTGCCGTATTATTATCCGGGCGGAACAGACGTGCATATCAAACTCATTGCCGATAAGGCCAGCAATCGGATTATCGGCGGGCAGGTATTATGTAAATCAGGCGCTGCCCTGCGGGTGAATATGATTTCACTGGCTATTCAGAATAAGATGACAATAGCCGATATTTTAAAGGGCGACTTCTGTTATTCGCCGCCGGTGACCGATGTCTGGGAGCCGGTGATGGTCGCGGCCCAGGCAATAAATACAAAATTGAGTAAGCAGATTTAGCGGAGAAGGCGGATTAAGCCGACATATTTAATCTGCTAAATCAGCAAAACCAGCTTACGATATTTATAAGGAATACCCCGCTATATGGCGGGGTCTAAGAGCCAGTAATTCGCTGCGCTCAAGATGGCTCTAAGAGGAGTTTTATAATGAAATCTATCAGTTACCAAAAAGGGCTTAATGCCGTAATCCTCGTCGTCCTGCTGGCCATAACCTTCCTGGTCGGCAAGACCATTCTGGACGGCAGAAGTTTTTATCTTCGCGCAGCTCCGGCCGCAACTACCTTAAACGCCACGGACACCAAAAGAAACCTCCAAGACATCGGAAACATCTACCAACTTATCAGAGATAATTTCGTGGTTGAGCCGAACGAGAACCAGGCCTTTGAAAACGCCATTAAAGGAATGGTCGGCGGGCTTGACCCCTACAGCCAGTATATGAATGCGGACGAATACAACGATTTTGTCTCGTCCACCAAGGGCGAATACGGCGGCATCGGCGTGGAAATTGCGTTGGAAGACGGGATTATCACGGTCATCGCGCCGTTTGAGGACACGCCGGCCTTCAGGGCCGGGCTTCTGCCAGGCGACAAGATTCTGGAAATCAACGGCGAGACGACCGAAGGCCTGTCCGTCTCGGACTGCTCCAAAAAGGTCCGGGGCAATCCCGGCACCACGGTCACCCTGAAAATCCTGCATAAGAACGCGGAGACCACCGAGGACATCACGCTGGTGAGGGAAATCATCAATATGAAAAGCGTCAAAGACGCAAGGATTATTGACCGCAAAGCGCATATCGGTTACCTTAGAATCACCGCTTTCCAGGAGGATACTGCGGAACTCTTCAACCAGGCGCTGGAGAAACTGCAGAACCAGCAGATGAAGTCGCTGATTATCGACCTACGTTTTAACGGCGGCGGGTTGATGGATGCGGCTCTTAACATATCAAACCGCTTTATCCCGTCCGGCGTCCTGGTTTCGCTCAGAGGCAAGACAATAAACGAGGAAATCAAGGCCGACTCGGGCGACAAGGCCATTACCGCAACGGCTATAGTGGTTCTGATTAACGGCTCTTCGGCCTCGGCCTCGGAGATTCTGGCCGGAGCGCTGAAGGACCATCACCGGGCCACCTTAATTGGCTCGCATACCTACGGCAAGGGCTCGGTCCAGTCCGTATTTACCATCCGCGACGCCAAGAAAAACGTCACCGGCGCGGTGAAACTGACCACGGCCCGGTATTATACGCCTTCGGGCCGGTGTCTGGAACGCGACAAAAGCGTCAAGGACTTCGGTCTGGAGCCGGATATCATCGTGGAGATGTCACCCCAGGAAGAAACGCAATTGCTTAAGACGCGGCTCAATCCCGCTTCAAGGGCCCCGGATGAGACCGAAGAGGAAACCGGCGAATTTGTGGATATCCAGTTGGAGCGGGCCATTAAATTCCTGCGAGAGGGCAAATAGTAAACACGAATGGTGCGAATCAAAACCAATCGCGCGAATAAAACCAAACCTTTTGCCCAGCCCCTGCCCCGAAATAATCGGAACTTTGCTGCGGCTTCGCGCGCAGGGGCTGGGTTTGTCTGCCTGGGCATTGAGACCTCGTGCGACGAGACGGCAGTAAGTATTATCCGCAACGGTAAAGAAATCCTGGCGAATGTGGTCCTGTCCCAGATTGACCTGCACAGCGTATACGGCGGCGTGGTGCCTGAGATTGCCTGCCGGGCGCATATTGAATCCATACTGCCAATATTAATAAAGGCGCTGAAAGACGCGCCCCGCACTCATCCGCTGAAGCGGGACGCTCTCGCCCCAGTTGAGTGGAGCGGAGCGCATCTTGAGTTAAAAGACATCTCGGCTGTGGCTGTAACCAACCGGCCCGGATTGATTGGCGCGCTGCTTGTGGGCGTCTCGGTTGCCAAGACCCTGGCCTGGCTCCTGGATAAGCCGTTGATACCAATCAACCATATTGAGGCGCATCTTTATGTGAACAATTTGACCGAAGAACTAATTTATCCGTATATAGGTCTTGTAGTTTCGGGTGGGCATACCAGTTTGTTCTATGTGAAATCGCCCGCAGATTATCGCACCGTCGGCAGAACGCGCGATGATGCGGCTGGAGAGTCGTTTGATAAGGTAGCCAAAATATTAGGATTGGGTTATCCGGGCGGGCCGATAATAGAACAAATTGCCCGCAAGGGCAACCCCAGCGCGATTAAATTCCCCAGAGGCATTGCGTCAGAGGGTTCGCCCGCCCGACCGTACGGTCGTACGGGCGGGCTGGGCTTTAGTTTCAGCGGCCTGAAGACCGCGGCGCTGTATCATTGCAAGGGCCAGAACGCTTCGGCCAGGACCCCGCTCAAGAAAGGGCTGAATATCCCTGATATCTGCGCCTCGTTCCAGGAAGCAGTTGTGGATACACTGGTTCAAAAGACGTTCCAGGCCGCAAAGATTAAAAAATGCAGTGCGATTGTCCTGGGCGGCGGCGTGGCCTGCAACGGCCGTTTGAGGGAAAGATTCCAGGCGGCAGCAAAAGAAAATAATATCAAACTCTTCCTGCCGGCCGGAAGACACTGCACGGATAATGCGGTGATGGTCGGAGCAATGGCCTATGCCAAATACCGCGCCTCGGCCCAATGGCGGAGATATTCGCCCAAACAACTGGCGCTGGACGCCTATTCCACAGCGCAATAAACTAGATGTCAGAAAAACTGGTTACTGTGGTTACGTTTGGCGCTTCCTTGGAAGCACATGTGTTCAAAATGCATCTTGAGAAAGCGGAAATAGAATGCTTCATTCAAAACCAATATCTTAGCAGACTTGGCGTTGGGGAAGACCGGATTGAATTACAGGTCAGGGAACCCGATGTGGACAAGGCGCTTCAGATAATTAAGGACCTGTCCTCAAAATCAAGCCCGTCTGACTCAAAGTATTAATTACGCCGCGGTTTTATTGCCCGCACTTACCACCGCATAATACATTACCGCCACGGCCAAACTTATCCACATTGAGGCCGGTATAATTCCGACGCAAAGGGCAATCAATCCGGCTATGGCAATCGGAACACCCAGCAGATACAACAGAAATATCTTCATTGAGTATCCGCCGGTCATATTCCAACTCTGCTTGATTGCCTCGATCGCATCCTTTTTCTGGTCCATTACCAGGAATGGGACAAAGGCGAGTTTGCAGGCGAATATAACGCCCGGAACTATCAGCAGGAGAAGGCCTCCGCATATTATTAAACTTGTCAACAGCATGGCCAGCAGAACATTGCCGTAGTTCTTAAATCCGGCAAAGAGGTCACCGACCTCCAGATTCTCGCCCCGGGCGGCCTTGAGATTAACCTGCATAAGGCCGTAGACCATCGGCCAGCCGACCAGAACGCTGTAGACAAAACCGATGCAAAAGGGAAGGGCGTTAAGGGATGCCATTGCCGAATAGATGACCACAATCAGGAGAAGCATCGGGAAGTTCTTCCACAATTGCTTCCAGGCGAGCCCGTAGCAGGCGATAACCTCTGGCTGGGGCGCCGGCACTGCCTGCTGGTCCGGAGCCGCGGTTTGCGGCGTTTCTGCCATAAAAACTCCTTTCGTTAAAGTTGTTTATCTGCCTGTTGTTATAGGTATAAACAAATATCAATAAAGGTCAAATATAATAACAGGAAAACCCCGCACATAATATTTGTATAACCAATTATGCAGATGGTTTGAATCAAGTATTTATCAGCCGTTATAAACGCTTAATAAATCTTATGTGCGGGGTTAAAACCCGAACGCCGTATTAATCCTGACAAAGAATCCGTTGCTGGAATAACTGTTGTTTTGCCTGAGGTCGTCAGAAAAATCAGTGAAGTTATAACCCACGCCTAAATGGATATTCTCCGAGGCCCGGTGCGTCACCTCAACCAGGAATCCGCTCTTTTTGTCCTCGCCTAATGTCTGCCTGAGGATGCGGTATTCCACGCCGGCATACCACTGCTTGATGACGTTGTAGTTGATGCGGTTAATCCAGAGCGTAACCTCATTCTCGGTCTCGTCATAGCCGGCCACGGTTTCTTTCATATCCTTCAGGGCGTATTTCTTCACCAGTTGCAGATATTTAGAGATGTCATAGGCGGTTTCTATGGCATAAATATTAGATAACGTCCTTGTTGTGCCCACCGTGGCGTCGGTCTGGGCGGACGGATAGATATTCTTAAGATAGGTGTATTTAGCCAACAGGTGCCACCGGTCCCATTTGACCGGCCGCAGGGCCAGGCCCAAACCGGCTTCGTTAAAAAGCGCCTCGTTCGTATCGGTAGTCCGATTCTCGGTCCGGGAATAATTATCCCGCAAAGAAACCGTAATGTCCTCGGTTATCTTATGCCTGAAACTGTTGGCGGTTAGGTACTGGCGCTTGTCCACGTCGCCCTCGTCAAACCTGGCTTCAATCTTGGTGTCAAACACGGTATTGTCATTATCCGCATACCTGAACCGGAGCCAGCCGGATTCCCTGACGGTTTCTATATTAGTTGCGCCGTTATATTCATTGACAATACCCTGCTGGGCGGTCGCCCAGAACCGCCACCGGTCTGAAAGTTTGGTTTCCTGACCCACCGAAGCGGCGGTTGAACGTTGGGTGGCATCTGTTGACTGGTTCTTCCTGGTTGAATAATCCTGCTGTGCATTAAGGCGCGTTGTTGGCGTCAACTGGTACGAGGCACCGTTGGAGACCTGTAACGTGTCCAATGAATTATCATCGCTGATGCTGACATTGGAAAACGTCTCGGTCTTGTCTGACACCCTGTTATTCACGCCTATCAGGAATGCATTACCATTTGTACCGGAGGTGGCCTGGAGCACGACCGCGGTCTTTTCCCACAGGCCGAACGTCGCACCCAGGGTGGTCTGCGAATTGGCATCGCCCTTCAGGGCCGCCTGCTGGATTGCATAGACATTGCTCCTCGGCGTAACCGCATAATCAACCTTGAGCGCGCCGAGCGCCAGGTCCTCGTTGGTCTCGGCCTTAACACCGCCAATCAGGTTGGTCGCCTCTTGATAACGGTATTCGTTGGTAATGGTCCATTTATCGCTGCGGTAAATTACCTGCAGAGCGCCGGTCTCGGTGCGCTCCGCGCCGATATTGCCCTGCGAAATAATATTGGAGTTCCTCAATAACTCCTGGTTATCATAACGGAGATTTATAGCAATCGTGGGAGGGTCGTAGCCGCCACACCGCGAAGCAGTATCACCTTTGATAGATATTAGATAGCCGTAGCGCAACGAACCCTGGTTGTTGTATGACGAAGCCGAAATAAATCCGGGCTCCACCTTTTGGTAATACGAATCAATCCCAAACTGTTCGGACGTTTTTATCCCGCCCTTGATTTTATACGCGACCCCGTCGCTGGAATTGGTGCCGGTGATGGCATTAAAACCCAACCCGCCGTTTGAGGAGATATATCCGTCTATGCCCCGGGATGTTGACTCGGCGTATTCGGCAGCCAAGGATAATCTCATCGGAATAATAAACGTCGCCGGCTCGTTCAGGGTGAAATCAAGACCTTTTAGTTCGTAGTCACTGTCGTCCTTTTCCGCGATATATGTCCCGCCCAACTGGATTTTATTATCCCGCTCGTCCGACAACTCGCCCGAGAGCCGGCCGCCGTAAGGGCCGTCATTAATCCCTCGCGCTCCGGCCGGCGCGTATTCATAATCAACCACAACGTAAACCGGATTGCCGCCGAGAATATTATTGGAGGTAATATATGCCGAAGTATCAACCATTGAAGGCGGCGCTCTGAAGATAATGCGTCCGTTGGAATAATCTATTTCGTAATCGCTGTCGCGGAGCAGTTGCCTGGTGGAAAACGCAAGGTTGGTGACCCTGTCGCGCGTTTCTACGGCAATACGCTCCGAGCCCTGCAGGATATCCCTGTTTTTGAGGTAATACACCGAAGCGCCGGTGGCCCGGAACTCGTTATGGGCCGGCGCCTGCGCTGCATCAACCGGCTGGGCGGCAAATACCGTGCCGGACGCCTTTATCTTCAGGCGCTCGTCTTCATAGACCGGCACCTGCGCGGCGTCTATTTTCACTCCTGAAAGCGTCCTTTGATACGTCGTCAGTTCTGTCTTGTCAATCCCCGATTGATATGAACCATATAACAAACTGGATTTCCCGAGGTTCGCCCCGGGCAGCGAGTCAATCCTCAGGTAAAATGGGCCGGCCGCATTTGCGGCATCATACGATACCGAAGAATTATCGCCGTATTCGGTATAATACTTATCCGGGTCAAGGTACCGAAATCCCGTGGACTGGGACTGCGCGCGCCGGGTATCAAGCGACGAAACAACCGTGAACTTATCCTCTATCCGGCCTGAAAGATAATAGGCCAGCCGCCCGTTCAGGTAATTGCCGTCCCTGACGCTCTTATCCTGCTTGTCCGCATTGCTGCCGTTGGCGTAAATACTGCTCACTTCACCCTCGCCCAATAAGACAAAAGTCATATCTTTAAGGGGCGGCACAAACGAATCCAGCGGTTTATCCACCGGATGAATCCCGAAATTCGTCTTAACCAGAAGGCCCGGCGTAACCCGCACCAGGCAGGGGTTATCCGTGGTTATCCAGTGCGCGGAAATATCCATGAGATGCAACAGGTGCGTGCCCGGCTTCACGCCCGGGATATGATAACCGCCGTTCCTGTCCGCGGTAATTATCGTCCCGTCTTCCATTATTATCTGCGCTACGCCGTATCCGCCTTCGCCTTTATCCTGCACTCCATTGGCGTTCTTATCCCAGAATACCTTGCCGATAATCGTGCCTAGGTCAAAGAGCGGGTCAGGCACGACCCAAACCTCGCTCCTGGCGATACCGCTCCTGCCCTCGGTGAGCGGCGGCTGGTCGTAATAATAAACGGCATACACGCGGTTGACATAGCGGCCTTCGCGCACCCCGCTTCCCACTACCAGTTGGTAGGTCAACGCCTTGGAAGAGCCGGGCGTAAAATGCCCGACGTCAAAAGTAAGGATATCGCTTCCGCTTGGGTCCGGCTGAACTGCGCCGGACAGGCGGGTTGAGCCCTTGAGATACTTGAACCCGGCCGGAATGGCGTCAATAATTGCTGTCGGCGTTCCATTGGTCGGGTCCGGACCCTGGTTGGTGATTACAATTTTATATGTCACCACCTCGCCGATTGTTACCTGCTGTTTATTGGCTGTCTTTTGGATAACCAGGTCAGCCGGGTCAAGCGCGGCCGCACCGATGGCGTATATCTTCTTGTCATACGAGCCGACATACAGGGTCGGCGTCACGGCATTGGCAATCGCCACGGACGAGCGGATGGGTGTGATGGCGCCGGACAGGTCAATCGGCCAATTAGATAAATCCGCTCCGGACGAATCCAGGCCATAAAGTTTACCGTCATCCGCTCCGAAATAAATCCGGCCCGAGGCATCCACGGTCGGCGAGGAGCGAATCCTGTTGCCGGCCGGGTAAGACCATTGGGGCGTGCCGTTTGAAACGTTACGGCAATACAAGGTGCCGCTATCCGAACCGAAATAGACCGCCGTTCCGCTTAAAGCCGCTGAAGACCACACCTGCCCGCCGGCCGGAATGCTCCACTTCAGCGTCCCGTCCGGATTGAGCGCATAGAACGAGCCGTCCAAACTCCCGGCATAAACCACGTTAGAATTATCCACGGCCGGCGAGGAATAAATCCCGCCGCCGGTCGTATATTTCCATTTGAACGTGCTGTTCTGGTTTATCGCATAAATGCCGTTATCCAGCGAGCCCACGTAAATCGTGCCGTCCGGCCCGATGGCGGGCGAGGACCATATCTGCCCGCCTGTGGCATACGACCACTTGAAACTGCCGTCCGGATTGACTGCATAGAGATTATTATCCAGCGAGCCGATATAAACCGTGCCGTCCGAGTCAATCACCGGAGAGGAGCGCACCAATCCGCCGGTGCTGTATGACCAGTAGGGATTACCGTTGGCCGGATTAAGCGCATACAACCGCGTATCTGCGGCCACATAAACCGTGCCGTCTGTGGCTATGGCCGCAGACGAATGAACCGGACCGGCCAAAGGGCTGGTCCAGGACACGACTCCGGTTGCGGGCAGAATGGCATACAGCGCGCCGTCATAAGAGCCGACATAGACGGTCCCGTCAGAGGCGATAGAAGGAGCGGCCTCTATCCTTTCGCCGGTCGTTACGGTCCATTTGGTGGTGGTTACCACCGGTCCGTTGTAAGGCGATACTCCCGTATGAGTGACGGTGTTGCGGAACATCGGATGGGGCGTGGAGCCGGGACCTGGGCCGACTGCAATGGCGGTTACCGTCTTGGTAATAGTAGAAAATGCGCCCTCCTTGTCGCGCACCTGCGCCACGATATTGTATGTCCCGGGCGCGCCGAATGAGGTGCTGGTTATCTTATCAAATGTGAATACATTATCCCAGTCGCTGTCGCCGTTCAGATTCCAGCGCACCAGCAGGTCGCCTATTGGGCTGTCCGCGTCGGTTGAGACGCCGGCGTCAAAATAGAAAACGGTATTGATGGTGCCGGTGGCCGGTATGGTCCGGAAATCCGCAACCGGCGCGTGATTCTTCGCTTCCTCCTTGGGATTGAAATAATCAAACAGCGCCAGCGAGCCGGACACCAGGGCGCCGATATGCCACAAGGTCGGCGGCGTGTCCTTGCCCACTTCGGAGGCAATGCACTTGACAAAACGCATATCGGGCACAAACTCATCCGTGTGGCGTCTGATTTCGCCCAGACGCAACAGGCCATACGGGGTCTGCTGGTAATAAATAATGCGATACTCCGCGCTCTTGCCCCCGCCGGCTTCTCGCCTCGTCTCCGCCTCGGCGGAGCGGGCGCCTGGCGAGGCGAGGGTTTCTATCACGCCTTTATAAACGGCAAGGGAAATATCCTCTCCGCCCATCAGGACCCGCTCAGGCGTCCACGTATCCCGCAGGGACCCTGTCGGGTCGGGCGCGGCTGTTTTGCCAACCAGGATATTATCCTTGCACCGGGCGTACATTGCATAGTAATAACAGCCCAGCCGCGCGCCCTGGACCTTAATCAGCCGCTTGTAGACAATCTCGTCCACGCTGGACTGCGGCTCTTTCCAGCGATAGACCACCTCAATAAGTTTTCCCAAATCAGCCGGCAGGTCTTCGTCAAATATCACTTCAGCCGGCGCCGGGGTTATTTTATCCTCATCCTCAGGATTGTCTTCGGGATACAAAAACAGCGGGGCGAGCCAGATGAAGAAAAGAATAAATAATATGCTGAATTTATATCTCATCTGTGTTCACCCCGTTAGAAAGACCTATAACTGAACGACAAATATGTGTCATAGTCATAACTATATTTGCAGACCTTTCTAACGGGGTTCATCTGTGTTTACTCGCTGTTAGACCCGTGGTCGTTATCAGCGAGTTATTCCCGTAGGGGTCATCTGCGGCTGTATTTCCTTCCCTCACGGGATGCGCTGCTGCTTTCTCCCTAAAATCCAGTTTGGCCGGCGTTTCCCTGATAAGCGACCTGGCTCCGCCCCGGCCGTAATCCGTAAGAAGTATCATCGTCCGGTACCGGTCTTCGGTCACTAGCAGTTTCACCAGCCCGGCCAGCGGCACCTTGTCCGAATACCAGATATATCCGGTTGTGGCGGACGGCGCCAAAAGCGCCGGCTCCCCGCCCGAACGACCGTCCGGTCGGGCGGGTTGCGCCCCCTCCTGCTTTAACAACACGCGGGTGCAACCGAGCGAGGTCTCCTTCGGGCCTATCTTGATGGGCAGGGTCTCGTAGGTAACCGAACTCTCGTCAAAGACCTCGGGCGTTAATATCCGGGTAAACGGGATGATGTTGAGTTCCGAGGTCATTTCGTCAAAGAGCATCTCGCGGGTGATTCTGGTCTTGACCTCCCAGATTCTGAGATGTATCTCCACGGCCGGCAGTTTTCCGTATTTCAGGACCAGCCGCTCGGGCGCGGGTTTGCCCTCCCTGTCCGCCATCAGCCGCACAATCCGCTGTTCCGCCCTGCCCTCATTGATGACAAATTCCGCCCAAAGGTATTCGTTCTCTATCACGGTTTCCTTGCCGATAATACTGATTTTAATATCCGCCTCTGAAAGCGCATTAATCGTATCATCGGCTGCGTCCTTTTTGTAACGTCTGATCTGGTATCTGGCCCACTGGCCCACGAAAATCTTATCTTCGGGGCGTTTCTTCTCCAACAGGGACGACCCGCCCGAACGACCGGTGTCATTCGGTCGGGCAGGCTGGGATGATTCTTCTGCCGGCGTGTTCTCCGGATTCTGGTCCTCAGACGGCAGGATTATGGCGGCTGCAGCCAGAAAAAGAATAATTATGGGTATTTTATAATAACTCGTTGTATGAAATTTGGGATAATAATTCATAAGGATGCCTTTATTATATCATTCCCGACAAAACTATTCCATATATTTACCCCGTAGTTTTGTCTATACAATCTGCGTTAATCTGTGGTTATATTTTCTTTGACTTAATGAGATTATTTGATAGAGTTCTATTTATGTATCGCACCATACCGGTCTTAATTCTGACCGGCCTCGTTTTGGTTGCCGAATGCCTCTGCGCCCAGGATGACCGGGAAAAGCCGCCCCGCTCCGTTGTTTATGGCGAGGGCGCTCCCACTCCAGTGGACGAGGGCGGAGCGCCGCCACCCTCCGCTGTTCCGAAGCTACGGAGTGGCGAAGGACAGCCCACTCCTGCCGAGATTGCCCTGGAGCAGTTGCAGAAATGCGCCGACTCTTTTTACACCCAGCAAAAGGCCAAGGTTACCCGGATTGCCTGCTTTGTCCAGGCGCCCGAGATATTCAAGGTCCAGCAGTACCGCTCCCGCTATATCCTGGAAAAGGTGGACTACGAAATGATTTGGGAAGAGGACAAGCCCATCACCGTGAAACCCCGGGACATCCCGCCCTATTTCGGCTGGGAGGCCAAGGCCGAGGCCGAACTCTATGCCAAGGCAATGGCCGCGCAACTCCAGGAGTTTTCCAAAATCACCAATATGGTGCAGGAAATAATCAGGCAGATAACCGTCCTGCAGAAAACCGAACGCTACGAGATTAAATCCTCTGCCGAAGGCAAACTGCAGAAGATAGAATTGTTCCTTAAGGACTCGGAAAAACCCAAACGTCCCCGCTCTAATCGGAAAGGGCGGGGCGCCAGAGAGGAAGACAAGGACGTCGGCGGGCGCGACAGTTTGCCCGACTCCATCACCCTCTGGCTGAACGTTGATTTCCAGATAACCCGGCTGGAAATCCTCGGGGCAAAGGAAAAGGTCGCCGGAACTGTTATGCCGGTCAAATACAACAAGATGTGGAATATCGGCCAGATGGACGTTACCACCTACAAGGTCAAGTGGCCGGAGAAGGATGCGCCCTCTGAAGACGATTCAAGCAAACCCCTTCCGCCATCCTCGTTTGATTTCAAGGAGCGAACCAGGGTGGCCTTCACCTATGCGCACCCGGTTGACAAGGTAATGGCCGTCTCAAACCTCCAGATAACCAAACTGGACAGCGAAGGCAAGACGCTGGCGCGGCGCAACGAGCCCAATCCGGTCAATGTTTCCTTCACCAAGCACGAAGTGGAAAAATCAAAGTGACCCACCGGGTTCCAGTGGGAGGAACCCCAAAGGGCGGACTCACGCCCCGAAGGGCGGGGCTCGCCAGAAGCGGCGCCACGGACGGGAAACCACAGATTACTCCCGACATTCGTCGGGATAACTCGCAGTAACTTACTTCGTGCGAACTGCGAGTAAACAGATTTCGCAGATTGAAAATTAAGTAAGCGGATTTAGCGGATATAGCAGATTCCCGCCAAAGGCGGGTCGCCTCTGGTGACTGGCTGAAAGCAGATTTTTACACTGGGCTGTTGATTTCTCGGTGATTATACAGCCCAGTATAGTCCCCCGCTCCAATCAGACAGGGGCGGGGTGTTAAATCAACATCCGACTATCCGCTTTTAATTACAGCGAAACTATTTACGGGGAAGGGTGTTTGATATTACGAACTTGATGAAAGGAGAATTGTTATGAGAAAGACAGTATTAATGATAGTCCTGATGGGATTGATGGGATTTGGGTCAGGCGTGTATGCAACCGATAATCAGGATGACAGCCAGAGCAACAAGACCGACCTGCCTACCGCCCCAGCGGGGCAGGCAGGCCAGGTGGGCGATGGCAACAGTGGTCGGGGCGATGACGCACTCCAGAAGGAAAAGGACGAGGCGCTGGCCCTGCGCGATAAAGACCCGGATAAATTCAGACAGACCATGAAGGAACGGTTGGCTAAACTGCGCGCCGAAGACCCGGAGAAATACGAGGAGATTACCCAGAAGATATTCAATCTTAGAACACGCCAGAAACAGTTCATCCTCAAACACGGAGACGCCAACGGAGACGGGCAACTTGACGATGCGGAAAAGGCGAATATTTCGGCTAAGCGCGAGGAACTGCTCAACCGCTGGGATGATGAACAGAAGAAGAACGGAGAGTGGACCGACGTCTCGGATGCGGCTGACGATATTTGGGCCAGACGCCGGATTAACCGCGATAAGGCCGAGGACGTCCGGGACAGGCGCGAGGACCGACGCGATAAAGCCGAGGACGTGCGCGACCGCATTGAGGATGCAAAAGACAAGGCCGAGGATGTCCGGGATGCCCAGCACGACGGCGGGGCGCGCGACAAGGCCGAGGACGTCAGGGACAGGCGTGAAGACCGCAGAGATAATGCCGAGGACGTGCGCGACAGACGCGAAGACAGGCGTGACAAGGCAGAGGATAAGGTTGACGCCAAGAATCCGCCGGTTAATCCAGATAAGGCCGAGGACAGGCGCGATAAAAGGGAAGATGTCCGTGACAGGCGGGAAAACCGCCGTGACCGGAAGGAAGACATCCGCGATAAGAAAGAGGACGCCAGGGACGCCAAACACGACGGCGGCGCGCGTGACAAGGCCGAAGACCGCCGTGATAAGCGCGAGGACGTCCGGGACAGAAAAGAAGACAGACGCGACAGACGCGAGGATGTCCGCGACCGCAGGGAGG
Organism: Planctomycetota bacterium; assembly: GCA_040753835.1. Classification (GTDB taxonomy): domain Bacteria; phylum Planctomycetota; class MHYJ01; order JACQXL01; family JACQXL01; genus JACRIK01. Next base: position 2,616 of record JBFMDM010000001.1, on the reverse strand, counting down.
ATGCCTGGGATAAGAGCCACAACTGGAACGACAATTTTTTCAGGCGTACGCCCAAGACATCAGCGCCTAATACAAAACCGGCAGCTCCGAGGCCAAGACCTGCGAAGCCAAGAGGCAGGAAATGAGCCGCAGATAGACGCTGAAAAATGCAACCACAGATTGCGCAGATTACACGGATTAAAATCTGCGAAATCTGTTTACTCGCAGTTCGCACGAAGTAAGTTACTGCGAGTTATCCCGACGAATGTCGGGAGTAATCTGTGGTTTCCCGCCTGTGGCGAGGCTCGCCCTTCGGGGCGGCATTATGTTAGACGCTCTAAATTCGTATCGCGTCCCCTGATTTGCGTCAACAATCTTTATGTGCGGGGTTACCCCGCACATAACTTGCATTATGGATACAGTATTTAATTCTTTCCTTTAATCTGCTGAATCCTTGTCCAAAATATTTGAGATTATGCTCGCGCGTCAAGGCATCTCTTTTTGATTTATACGCCTCATAATAAATCAATTCATACGGTATATAGACCTTGGTAGCCGTGACTTTTCCTGTATTATGTTTATTAAGCCGGTCTCTTAAATCAGGTGTAAACCCGATATAAAACTTCCCGGTTTTTCTGCTCTGTATTAGATAAACATAATACATATGCAAGTTATGTGCGGGGCTACCCGCCTGCAAAATGTCCCTCCGGGTTCTGGGATGTTTCATCAGAAGCGGGTGACTCTGCTGAAGGGCCGGCCTCGCCCGACCGGCTGGCGGGCTGGACCAGATGATATGACAACCGCGTCAATTCGTTGGTGATGTCAATATTCAGGACATTGACATCCTCAGGCACAATTATTCTGGTCGGCGCGAAATTGAGGATTGCCTTGATTCCGGCCTCAACCACCAGGTTGGTTACCTCCTGGGCTGCCTGGGCCGGCACGGTTAGGATGGCTATCTTGATGTTGTTGCTCCGGACATCCTCCTTGATGTTTTTGATGTCTTTTATCTTTAAGCCCGCGCAGAACATCCCGGTCTTGTTCTGGTCGCCGTCAAAGAGTTGGGTGATTTTAAAGCCCTGGGCCTTGAGTCCCCCGTAGGCCACGAGCGCCCGGCCCACGTTGCCCACGCCGATTAAGGCCACCTCCCAGTCGCGGTCTATGCCCAAGATGGCCTTTAATTGATGGGTCAGGTCCTTGATGGTATAACCCTTGCCCGGCGTTCCGAACTGCCCGAAATAGGTCAGGTCTTTGCGGATTTGCGCCGCGCTGAATCCGGTCAGTTGCGACAACTCCTCGGACGAGACCACCTCGGTCTCGCGGGATTCCAGCAAGGCCCGGTAATAAATGAACAGCCGCTTGATGGTCTCTTTTGGTATTGCTATTGGCATAGATAACTAATATTACATCTATCTGATAAGGTCAATTAATATGGAAATAAAATCGCACCGGGAACGACCCTAATCACCATTTAAGCCCGAATAACAGCCCGAAATGCAGGCCGCCGGCGTTAACACTTTTCCCGTATAGGGACATGTTGCCGGACGATTGTATTATGTCTATACCCGCGCTGAGGTTATCCGTGGTCAGGCGCAGCCCGGCCTCAAACCAGTTTCCCACGGCGCTCTCCGCATCGGATATCATTATCCCGCTCTCGCTGCTCTTGAACGACGCCCTGATAAAGGAAATCCCGCCGCCCGCAAAGATATTAAGGGAATCCGTGACCTGCGAGTCAAACCTGGCCCCGATATTGCGCTCAAAGGTGCTGCCGGTGAACTCTATTCCCGGGCTGGTGCTTATATCCACCTGGCTGTCGTTGGAAGCGAGGACGTCAAAGGCAATGCTTACCGGCCAGTCCTTCCGTTTATAATCAAACTTCAGGCCGATTTCCATCTGGCCCTGGACCGGGTCCCAGGAACTGTCCAGCGATTTCTTCCCGATAAAGACGTTAAAGCCGCCGCTGTTCCGGCTCTCGCCGAGGTAGAAATCGTCTTCCCGGGCCGACGCCGGCTGTGTCCAGAGCGCCAGGAGGATTATAGATAATGCAATAACTGACTTATTCATCCTTGCACTTTACACAAATATTATGCGCAGGGTCAAGTAAAAAGATGGTGATATGCAAATAGCATAGAGCATATAGTATTTCTACTATACGTTCCACGCTCGGAGTTTATCCCGCCTAAAGCGGGGCTATACGGTAAACGATTACTGGTAGTTACGACGTTACTGCCAGTTATAGTTGATTGTCCCAGCGGGACAATCATACTATATATCCCACCACCGTCACCCACAGCGTCAAGGTCGCCGACCAGGGACCTCCTACACTTTCGAGAGCATACTCTATGCTTCTCGCGCTGGTTAGCGGCACAATCCCCTGATTTACCACCTGCGAACTGGCGCCCGGGACAACGCCGACCCCAAGGGCATCGCGCTGGTCCGTGTTAGTCCGCACCCTGAAGAACGCCCGGCCATTGGCAAATGACTGGTTAAAAATTCCCAGTTGCAGAATCACTGCCTTTGCCTGCGCCGGAATCCAGGCCGACAGGTCAAAGGAAGTGTAAGGGATATCCGCGCTGATGTCTGTTAAGTAAAGCACATCAGCCGAGCCCAGTCCGGTCAGCAAAGTCCCGAATACGA